>DATFBL010000058.1:0-7206 GCA_035253865.1 Nitrososphaeraceae archaeon
TCGATGTTGAAATTTCTAGCCCGAAACAGATTGGTAATCCTAAATAACACACCAGGCTTATTTTCAACCAAAGATGAAATGATGTATAATGGTTTGTTTTTGAATTCCCTAGAACTCATTATCTATGCACCTGTTATCATATCCTTAAGTCCAGTACCTGGAGCAACGAATGGATATACATCTTCTTCGGGGTCAATTTTAATGTCAATTACAGTTGCAACTTCTGTCTTGAGCGCGCTTTTTATTGCTTTTTCCAGCTCATCCATCGATTGAACACTAATGCCGTTTGCCCCATAGGCTTCTGCAATTTTGACGTAGTCAGGACAACTTTTTTGATGGACACCCATGTATCGTCTATCATAAAATGTTCTCTGCCACTGAGCTACCATACCCAGCATATCATTATTTAACAGGAATACTATAACAGGTAAATTCTCTAATACAGAAACTGCCAATGAATTTTCAGTCATATTAAATGAACCGTCCCCGGCAACATCTACAACATGAACGTCTGGTCTGGCAGCCTTTGCGCCTATGGATGCAGGAAATCCAAATCCCATTGTTCCTAATCCAGTAGAGCTAAAGAAGGTCCCCGGTGAGATAACATCAAAATGCAATGAAGTCCACATTTGACACTGACCAACTTCTGTTGTTACTATTGACTCAGCAGGTAACAGCTCTCTTAATTTCTTCAATGCCTTTCTTGCAGTGATTTCTCTTGGGTAATCCTTCATGTTTTGCGAAAAATAATCTATTAGCTCCTTTCTTCTTTTTAGCCACGGGTTCTCGCTACTCTTCTTAATTGACGTCTTTGTCAACATCTTAACCATAGTTCGAAGAGCAGACTTGACGTCACCAACAATAGCAATATCTACAGATTTATTTTTTCCAATCTCAGCAGGATCTATATCAAGATGTATGATATTCATCCCCTTTCCAAACTCATCAAACCTTCCCACGGAACGATCTGAAAATCTTGCCCCAACGGCAAGTATGCAATCTGCTTCAAGGATAATCCTGTTTGCCTCGGCATGACCATGCATTCCAATCGGACCCATTGCAAGTGGATGGTTTTCAGGAAATGCGCCCTTTCCTTTAAAAGTAGTAACGACTGGTGCCATAATTAATTCAGCAACTGCCTGAAGTTCAGAGAAAGCACCAGAGAGAATAACACCGCCACCTGCCATGATAATTGGTCGTTGTGCAGAAACCAATAGTTCGACTGCCTTTCCAACGTTCGACAGATCCGGATCTACAACTGGTTTGTATCCCCTAACTTTAATTAAATCTGGAAATTGAATTTTAGTAACGTCCTGTTGTACATCCTTTGGAATATCAATCAGTACGGGTCCAGGTCTACCACTTTCTGCTATGTAGAATGATTTTTTTACTACTTCTGGAATTTCTGTAGCATATCTGGGTTGAAACGCATACTTTGTACACGGATTAGCAACCCCAATAATATCAGTCTCTTGAAAAGCATCCTTTCCTATCATGTTCAGTGGTACTTGACCGGTTATTGCAATTAACGGGGAAGAATCAGCATAGGCTGTGGCTATACCCGTGATCAGATTTGTTGCACCAGGTCCAGATGTTGCAAGGCATACCCCTGCTTTTCTTTTAATTCTCGCATAACCGTCAGCCATATGAGCTGCCGATTGTTCATGTCTAACCAAAACGTGCCTAAAGTTAGCATCAACCAAGGCATCGTAAATGGGCAAATTTGCCCCACCCGGAAGTCCAAATACTATATCAACACCTTCTTTTTCCAGGGAAGTCATAAGAGCTTTAGCGCCACTCATTTCAGACATTGTAGGAATAATCATTGATGCTTCGTATATATACTCGTTGTCAATTTTTCCACATTCAAAGTATTACTCATCTTCATTGCATTTTAAAAATAAAAGACTCCGCGGTCAATTTGTAAAAACTAGTTTCTTTGTAAAGATTAAAGTAGATATGAATAGTTCATTTTAATTACATGAATTCGGGTAGGACTGATAGCCAGGTTCATAATGATAATAAATATATCGCACTATCTCAAGATTTTTTCAAGAAATACATTTCCAAAGGGACTACAGTAGGTTTAGGAAGTGGAAGCACTGTTGAAAAAATTATTCGAAATTTTGCAATGTTGGAATATAAGGATACTTTAGAATTTGTAGTTACTTCCCTTCAAATTAGAGTCGTTTCTGAATCTCTAGGATTAAAAATAGTCGATCAAAAGGACGGAAATGTTGATGTTGTAGTAGATGGCGCCGATCAGATTGATTCTGAATTTAATATGATAAAAGGAGGCGGAGGTGCGCTTTTGAAAGAGAAGATATTAATTGCATCATCAAAAAAATTTGTCATTGTAGCTCAGTCTAACAAGTTTGTCAACAAATTTACCATGGCAGTCCCAATCGAGGTTGCCCCATTTGGAAGAATCCTTGTCAAGAGAGAACTTGAAAAAATTGGCGCTTTACCAAAGATGAGGATGCTAGAAAAGGGATATCCATTCATTACAGAGAATGGCAATATTATTTACGATACTTTGTTACCGCGTTATGATGGCATTATTGAAGCAGAACGAAATCTAAAAAATATTCCGGGTGTTGTCGAGGTGGGATTATTTACTAATCATGCAGATTCTTATTATAAAATAAAAAACGAAAATGAATTTGACTGCATAGTTCCTAAGACTTTGTAAAGTGTATATTTAATAATCCGTCGCCTATTCATTTAGGGTCTTTGGCTTATTAGAGCAGTTTCGTCTGTTTCGTTACCTCAAATAAATTTTTCATATCTTCGTTCTGCTGAGATAGCAAAGTCAAATGGATTTAACAAGATTCCACAACTTTTACATGTACTGTTGATAGGTTTTAACATATCGCGTACAGACTTTAGGTTTGACATTCTATTATTCAAGCCTCCGCACTTATTGCAGACCAATTCAATGTTGTAATATGACAATAGCAAACATCAAACAATAACAAATATCTCTTGTTAGGTTAATTAGTTATGACTAGAAAAACTAATTCATATAACAATCATCTAGCTATACTCTACTACTTTTTTGAATACTTGCCAGGTTTTCTTGAAAAGATACTTTTGCAACCCTCACAACAAAAATAGTATTTCTTACCATCATACTCATGAATAGTCGCTAGTTCCTCATCCATTTCTATTCCACATACAGGATCGACAGGCATTACGTTTTAGTATATTGTGTTTCTATTTATATTGTGTTCCCCTAAAACACACACAAATCACTTTAAACAGCAGAAAATCAAAAAACATTCATCCTGGAGCTTGTGAATTCTTAAATAATAGTATGTGCTACAGTTAATTTTGCAATTATTTTAAAATATTTATTCAGAAAGGCATAAATAATTTATTTACTTAAAATTTTCGTTGATAGGTGAGACGCAGCTCCGTGCCAGGAGAACAAGAATTAAAATTTTGCAAGCCATTGTCGATAGTAATGGGGCGGCGGGGTTTTCTCAAATAAAATATGCGACAGACCTGTCTACAGGTTCTATTTACTATCACCTAGGAAGAATGGTCCGGTATGTCATAAAAAAATCTAAACAGTATCATATAACTAATGAAGGATTAGAATTGTTACGCGAACATAATGCAAACACCGGCATGAAATAGAGATCTAGTCTAACATAGCCAAATTTTTATGGGCAATAAACGCATTTTCACAGTACTATTGTCATTGTCTAATGCAGAGAGTTTGTTGAGAACAGAATTAAGTCAAGTTACTAGTAAGTATCATGACAACTCGTTACTGTTGTCAGGTGGTTTGGATAGTAGTATATTGTGTTATCTCTTGAGACCTAGTCTGAGTATTGTGACTTCTTTGGGTTCTGATTCGCAAGATCTAAAGTTTGCCAAGGATGTAGCGAAAAAATATAGCAATAATCATATCGAATGCATTGTTGATTTTGATGACATTATCAAGGTAGTTCCAAAAATAATCAAAACTTTCAAAACTTTTGATCCTCTGGAAATAAGAAATTCTTCTGTAATTTTTTTTGGGATAAAAGAGGCCAGACAACGTGGATATAGCAGTATTGTCACGGGCGATGGTGCAGACGAATTATTCGCAGGATACAATTACCTACAAAGATACTTTGGAGATCTAGAAAAATTACAGAAAATCTTGGTCAATCTATGGAAAATTATGAGATTTTCATCTATCAAAATAGGCAATGAGTTGGGAGTGAAGGTAAACACTCCATATCTGGAAAAGCCTATCTACGAACTTGCTACTTCAATGGAAATTACTGAAAAGGTGGGCAACCATGAAGATAAAAAATGGGGAAAATTCGTTTTAAGAAAAGCATTTGCAAAGGAACTCGGTTCAATTGTTTGGAGAAGAAAGATGGCATTAGAACAAGGCTCTGGATTTGAGCACATTTCAAACAGATTTGAGGAGCTTGTCGAGGAAGAGGAATTTGCAATGGAATCAATGACTCTAATGGATGAAAAAGTCATGGTACGAGACAAGGAGCATCTTTATTATTATAAAATATACAAATCGTTTTTCGGATCTCCAATGAATGAGGTTTGTAACTCACATAGGTGCTCATTTTGTAGTGCCCCATTAACATATCTTCGATACTGCTATACATGTGGAGCCTTTCCACCTACGTGAGTTTTTCTGTCATCTTTAGCGTTCCGTAAACGTCTAAATATCTTTTTTTTAGCAGATAATTCATGGCTGGTATGGGAGATAGTCCTTTCAAAAAATGCATAAATCCTTCTTGTAATCTCACTTATGAAATTAATAACAACACATTAGTTTGTAAATGTGGTTCATTTTTAGATATTATTTACCAACATAATTATTCACGTGAACTGGTCCAGGTTTTTTATCAGCGTAGAAATCACGGTGGAAATATTTACAACGAAAGTGGAGTATGGAGATTTCGAGAATTAATCAATTTTGCACATTTGGATACAGAAGATTTTGATAAATGCTCGAGAGTCTTGGTGTCTCTTGATGGTTCCGAAGGTAGGCAATCCAAACCCTATAAAATGAAAAAAGTATCAGAATATTCCCTAATTGATAACGACTGTCTACTATTACAACCTGAAGGTTACAATCCAAGTGGATCCTTCAAAGACAATGGTATGTCAACAGCAGTAACGCATGCAAAAATGATTAACATGAATAGAATCATCTGTGCTTCTACGGGAAATACTTCGGCGTCTGCTGCAATGTACGCTGCAAATGAAAATATTGAATGCGAAGTTTTTGTGCCAAAAGGGGAAATTGCCCCGGGTAAACTTGGCCAAGCATTTCAATTTGGCGCACAGGTAATTGAAGTTGATGGAAATTTCGACGACGCCCTCACATATTCGTTGAAAGAGGCACAGCAGTTGGGGGCATACACTGTAAACTCAATTAACCCATTTAGAATTGAAGGGCAAAAGACAATTGTATACAGGGCGCTTGAATATTTAGATTGGAATCCGCCAGACTGGATTGTTTATCCGGGAGGCGCATTGGGGAATACTTCCAGTTGTGGAAAAGCGTTAATCGAACTTTACAATCTTGGGTGGATAAAAAAAATTCCAAGAATGTTGATTGTGAATGCTGAAGGGGCAAATACTTTTTATGAATTAACAAACGGACGGTTCTGTGGAGAAGAATTAACATGGAACGGTGGAAAACCAAACATTAGTCTAATCAATGATTATTATAAACAAAAAGATAAGCAAGGAGTCAAACCTCACACAAAAGCCACTGCGATCCAAATAGGTAAGCCTGCAAATTTAATCAAAGCATTAAGATCGATTGACTTTACCAATGGAATAGTTATTCAAGTATCCGACAAAGATATGGGTGATGGAATGGCATTAGTAGGCTTGAATGGTTTTGACTGTGAGATGGCATCAGGTGCTGTGCCTGCTGGAATAAGAAAACTAAGGCAGCAGGAGATAATAAAAAAAGACGATGTAGTAGTAGGAATATTGACAGGTAAACAAAAAGATCCAAAATTATCTATTGACTACCATTTAAATCAAAAAAATGCTTTTTCCAAGCCACCTGTAGCAAAATAGGGAATGTCGCAAGATTTTATGACTTTAGACTATGAAAAAATAGCCTTTCGGATAACAAAATTCATCTCAGAACAAGTAAAATCCAGAAAGAAAAACGGGGTGGTTGTAGGGTTAAGTGGTGGACTTGATTCATCAGTTTGTTTAATGCTAGCAGCCAAAGCATTGGATAGGGACAGAATTATTGCACTTATCATGCCAGAGAGAGGATTTACCCCACAAGAAGACATTGACAATGCTTACACGCTGGCACGAAAATTGAAAATCAAATACAAGGAGATACGCTTTGAAGGTGCGAAAAAGACTCTGCTAAGAAACCTACCAAGCGATAAACTCTCGGGGGGAAATCTCTCAGCTCGGTTGCGAATGGCCTTGCTATTCCATATTGCAGGTACAGCTAATCTACTGGTCTTAGGAACCTCAGACAAGAGTGAAATGATGATTGGATATTTTACAAAATTTGGGGATGGTGCCGCCGATATGCTTCCAATAGGGGGATTATACAAGACTCAAGTCAGGAAGTTGGCAACAAAATTAGGGGTTTCTGAACAAATAACAAATCAGCCAAGCAGTCCCAGATTTTGGAAGGGACATGAAGCAGAAAAAGAACTTGGGCTTACATACAATGAAATTGATACGATCTTACAATATTATCTTGTCGGAGATTTGGATAAATGTAACTTGAGCAAAAGGAAAGTAAAAATGGTTTCTGACTTGGTTAGAAAGTCTATACATAAGAGGGAACAAATACCAATATGCGACCCATTTTAGTTTGACTTTTATATTGTTTAAAACCTTTGAATAAGGTTGCCAATATCTAGGAATCAGTTAAAGATAATTTCTATCATTGCCAGTATTCTAGGAGTATATGGTATGGGGATATTTATTCAAACAAATTCACCAATTTTCCTGTTCGCTTCCATAACAAATTTAGGTCTTGCAGCATTTTTTTGGTATAAATACAGTAAAAGAAATAAAGAGACGTTGTCAAAGAAGGACAAAAGGGTCTAGAATATACGTATCTACGGAAGGAACACTATTATCAAAGCCATTGACGCAAGTGATGCAAGAAGTATGATTGTTGCCTTCCACATTGCTTTAGATGCCTTTTCACCAATGTCCCATATCCCTCCTCCTACGTATGTATTT
>DATFBL010000059.1:0-17373 GCA_035253865.1 Nitrososphaeraceae archaeon
TTGAACCGTTATAAGGTATAGTAACACGTACCGTACATGCTGCACGATGTGTGCCTTAGTTGCGGCCATAGAAAACACGATCACGGTCCGCCATCTGACTCTCATTGTTGCAGAGCGTATTGCAGTTGCCTCGTGTTTAAAACAACTTTACTAACTTAGTATATTAACTCAGTATAAATCTTTTAAATTTGATGCGGTTGTTTTAGATAACTACCAAATTGTTTTAAATATAATCAACTTCCATGAACAATGTGGATGAAGTTTTTGAAGTCTATCTTTCTGCCTTAGAAGGTTATTCTGAAAGTCTTAGATCAATATGTCATGACAAAGATTTTGCAGTTACTAGTTTACTAAAAGATGATTTGGTTAAAGAAGCAATTGATGTAGAACTTTTGGAAACCGAGATTAGGAAAAATGCACAATATGTGACCCCGTCTGAGTTTAGTGAGGAACAAAGAAAAGTCTTATGTCGTGCACTAAAATATTATTCAAAATATCTTAATGCCTCTATAAATTCAATTCAGGAAGCATTAGGTGTTAAAGACATGGATTTTGAATTAACTCAGAAACATATACGTCTTGCTGATGAGAAAATCCAAGGTCTATGTAAACAAGAAAACACCACAAAGAATGAAGGCATATCATAAGAAATCTATTTCTTTTTTATTTTCCTTTTTAGTACATCTGTCTTAACTTTACTCAATATAGGATTGTTTGACAAAACGTTTACTCTTTCACTCCTTTATCTTTTTCATCTGTATCACCTAAATGTTTTTCACTTTCAGTTTCGACTAGTTTCTTTTCTCTGTTTGCCAAGTACCTTAAATCGAACTGGATAGAATCAAGAGCTCCTATAATTCTAATCAGGAACATTGAAAATACACCGCCTACGACTATCATAAGCCCATACATTTCGTGAATTACAGTCTTTGCCGAAAATGAAACTCCTAAGCCTCCTATTATTGTCAATATAGAGAAAAAAATAACCGACGCCTCTCCAGAATCGCACTTCAATTCTTGATATTATCGGATCTTATTATCCATTGCTAGGTGTGAACACGTGAACACCGTTAACATCGTGAACAAAGGGCTATTTCGATAAACTAAGAGATTCTAGTTTATTATATGTGGGTTAAACTTGTTTTATTTCACAATGTTTGTGTTCAGGTAAAATTATTAAAGTCAAAGAAGGATCTAAGTTGATCTTTAAGATGAATATTACTGAGAAAATAATTGCCCGTGCTTCGGAAAGGAATACTGTAAGCCCTGGAGATGTAGTGTTCGCCAACGTAGACAAGTTAATGATACATGATGTTTCTGGTCCTGGGGTGATTAAGGTATTTGAAGAATGGGCCAAAAGAGGAATCGAACTCGAAAAAGTATGGAATCCAGACAAAGTTTGGATTTCCGAAGACCATTTCGTACCCTCGGCAGATAGAATTTCCGCAGAGAATATCACAAAACTTACGGAATGGGCAAAAAAATTTGAGATTAAGAAGCATTTCAAATATGGGCTTGGCCAGTATGGTATCTGTCATACACTTTCACACGAGGAAGCACTGGTTCTGCCCGGAGAGTTCTATGTAGGAGGTGACTCTCATACCAATACAACCGGAGCTCTTGGAGCACTGGCAGTAGGTCTGGGGCATACCGATATTGCTTATGCAATGATGCATGGACGAATTTGGTTAAAAGTGCCCGAAACAATGCTCTTTAGACTCATTGGAAATAAACCATCGCATATTATGGCCAAAGATATCATATTGAAAATAATAAGCGATATCGGAACTGATGGTGCAAATTATAAGGCCATGGAATTTGCCGGGGATGCAGTGAGGGAAATGAGTATGGAAGAAAGGCTGACACTTACAAACATGACTACAGAGGCAGGTGCGAAAAACGGAATAATAGAGCCAGATGCTGTCACAGACAAATACATTCGTCAAAGGTCTGCAAACCCATACAAGCCAATAGTGGGCGATGACTCACCTTATCTGGAAGAATATACTTATGAAATTGAAAAGCTTGAACCGATTGTAGCAAAACCATTTTCGCCACAAAATGGAGCCGCTGCCAGGGAGTTGCAAGGTGTTGAAGTTAACAAGGCCTACATAGGATCCTGTACAGGTGCAAAATTGGAAGACTTGAGATCAGCTGCTCAAATATTAAAAGGGAAAAAGGTAAAGATACGAACTGAAGTTTTACCTGCTGCTCAATCGATATATATTAAGGCGATGAAAGAGGGGTTGATTGATATCTTTATGGAGGCCGGTGCAGTAGTTGGTCCACCCACATGTGGTGCCTGCTGTGGAGCTCACATGGGAATTTTAGCTAAAGATGAAATCTGTGTCAGTACCACCAATCGTAATTTTCCAGGACGAATGGGTCATATTGAATCACAAACATATCTTGCATCACCTCTAGTAGTTGCAGCGTCCGCCCTTAAAGGCAAAATAACTGATCCCAGAGATGTAATAAAATGACACTAAAAGGTACTGTTCATAAATATGGTAAGGATAACATAGACACAGATGTAATACTTCCAGGACCGTATCTGAAGATCCATGATCATTCAGAATTATCAAAACATGCAATGGAAGGAATTGATCCTAACTTTTCAAAAAAAGTCTCAAAAGGGGATTTTCTACTTTCTGGTAATAACTTTGGATGCGGATCAAGCAGGGAACATGCACCTATCGCTCTTTCACATTGTGGAATCAGTGCAGTTATAGCTCCTTCCTTCGCTAGAATCTTTTATCGAAACTGTGTTGACGGTGGATATTTACTCCCGCTTGAAGTCGAAAAATCTACACTGGAACAAATCTCAGATAAGGACTCGTTAGAAATTGACATTGAAAAAAACGAAATTCATGACATTTCAAATGGAAAAAAATTCTCTATTTTGCCGTTTCCTCCATTGATAAAGAAAATAATTGACTGTGGCGGTTTGATGTATTATAAAGAATGAAAAAGAAGAAAGGTAAACTAGAAGAAATATTGAGCAAAGCAAAGTTTTACGATGATATAGATCTTTACCAAATTTCTTACCGAGATTTCGATAATATAGTAAGTGTGAAACTCAAACAGTTCATTCTTCTATCTTCAAATTTTGAATCGATTCCTGTAAGTAGAATAGTTGAAATAAAAAAAGGCTCAAATGTTATCTATTCAAAATCAGACTTATCTAGGGATTCGTAAAATACTGATTGTTTCGGAATTCAAAATGCAATTTACTCATGTTGTAAATACCAACCCTGTGCCAGCATTAGTTTCATGAATGGTTTTTCTCCCACATGTGTAGCGTATCTCCAAATTCTTTGATTGGCAAATCCGTCAAATTCATCGCTGATTTTTTTTAAGGCGTTTAGTTCATTCTCAAGCAAATTCTTACCTATCCAAATTGAGTTTTCACACGAGAATCTACACTTATCATCAAGCTCTAAATTAGTGGCACCCTCTTTTATAACAGGATATGCGCGACAAGAAAGTGGTCTTTCGTCATATATTTGGCAGTTAAAGCCCCCATGAGGTGAGCGATTTTTGCTGTCTGTATCAAGAAATGGGCAATAGTCTCCATTATTTTTGCCCATAAGCTGATAAGCAATTACCTGACGAGGACCATTTGATTTCCTATTGAAACCAATTCCTAATCTTGGTAATATAGTAATTTTAAGTTTGAAGGATTTAGCAAAATTTTCAATCTCTTCTTTCTCGTTGGGTAGTAACAGAATTCCTATTTTTCCGTAATCAACTGAAGGAAAATATTGGCGATATATACAGCAATCAGAACAATCCTGTACACAATGAAATTCCTTAAGCATACTTAGAGCCTTGATTTTTTATTAAAGAATATTCAACGCTGTCGGTATCTAGTTCACTCTTAGTTTGAAATTTTACATCATAAACAGTCTTCAATCTTTTAAAGATGTTAAGTTCAAAACCAGGATTATTTCTCTTATCGATATTCTCGTTGGTTTCAATCATATTCTTCTCACTATTTTTATTCTCCATTGATTTGTAAAGTGCAAATCGCAATATTGTTTTTTGATCAAAATTTTTTTTGAAACGCAGATAATTCTGTGTCAACTGATTCCTTTTAAAAAAACCAACATTCTCTTTTGAATAAAGATTCTTGCCCCGTTGGTATAAGATGAACCAGTAATAATCTCTGTCTTCAATAAATCTCAAAACAATTTGGTCATCAGGCCACCAATGTATATATTCATTCCATACTTTTATAGCGTTCTTTCTGTCATGATATAGTATCAAGACATTCATGACAATGTCTGTATATCTATAGCCCACTCCCAAAAAATCTGAAATCCATTTTTTCTCTATTTTATCCATTCTCGTATCACAATAAAGTAATTTATCTAAAGATGTATTATAACCAATGTATAAAATTTGCCTGATTTCCTAGAATGTGAGTTCAATCTGTGGATAATTGAATTTCGAATTAGTAATCTGGCCTCAGAGGGATAACTAAATCAATCATCATTGGCTAGTTGCAATTTAATTACGTTACTCTAGATTTAAAGTTTTAAAACAAATTTGCACTGACATGGCTCATATTATCAAATTAATAGCTAGTCGGCCTATCGACATCTTTGATCTTATACATCATTAGTATTTTTCAGGAGATAAGATAGTTGAGGATCTAATTTTGTAATTTTTTTCTCAAGGGCTAGGTTTTTTCAACAGCCTCGATATGGCATTCATGACCCCTATGCGTCTTATTTATCTCCAGGGCCTCCTCATCTGTGATTGGAAATTTTTCATAGCTCAAATTTTCCTTGCCTTCTTTTTCTAAAATGATCTGTTTGCACTCATCACATATCAGTTGGAGGAATATTTTACCCACATCATGATTAAAATAATAAGGATATTTAGACCATTGCCAATCCACTAAGAGGCATACAATTTCTAGTGACACCAAATGCATCCAGCGCCTACTATGCTGATTTATTGCTACTATTTTGCTACTTTATAGCATTGACTTTGAGACCATTTTATTGTGGTGTCGTAAATAAAGTAGATATGTGAACAAAATAAAAACTGCAGAGGTTGAAACGTAAGCAATGTCGATAAGATAGTCCTTCTCATTAATAATTCTGCATGGGAATTCTCCGTTTGTGCAACCAGCTGTAAAAAAAATCACATTCCAGATTGAATGTGATACTATTGCAAACCAACCTTTTCCCGAAATCCAGGTTCTAACACTTGCAAAAATAGACGGTGTTACAAATAGCCAAGTCAAATATGCAAGGGTACTGACCTGTACTGTTGGGGTGTTCAAGATATGAAGTAAAGCCCATACGACACCTCCTGCTAAAGTTACCAAGTTATTTCCAGTCAGGTAAAATGGTATCCCAAAAAATAACGTCTCTTCAAAGGGACCTGCAAAAATTACAGAAACCACAGTTAGGGGAATTGTAGGTTCGCTATAGTCATTTACCACTATATTGACAATTACCGAACCTATTACCATGATAACAAACCCAATCAAGTGGTAGAAAAGTACCATGATTGTTAGGTAGTAAACCGAATTTCGCCTATACTTTGAAATCCATTTTAGAGGATTAAAATCATTTTTCAGGTCAGTGTATATCGTATTTTCTTTCGACAATTATGTTGATAAAGATGTGAGATAGGTGACGATATTTACACGTTGTGTCATTGATTCTGTTAATGGATTTTACAAAATTATTCTACTTTCTCTTTTGAAATATTTCTTTCAAGGTCTTCTATAGAACTTAATGGTAGGGAACAGGTAAAGTCCTTACATACAAACGCAAATTCTTTATTGTCATTCTTGGCATTATTGCTAATTGATTTATTCTTAAAATAAGGATACTTGTCAAGTTCTGATAACGCAGCCTTATTAACTATTGCCGTAATGGCATTTGGAAGGAATTTTTTATTTAAGTGATTCCCAAGTTCTGATTTTTCTCCATGTTTTATTATTGATATTTCCAATGGTGGCTTCATTCTAAGGTATACTGCCGAGAGTAATTGACCAAATCCAAAGGGATTTCCTATTGCTGGTTTTATCATTCTTTGAATCAACTGATCAGCTTTTGTGAGAAGGTCCTCATTTTGAGTGTAATAATACAATTTTATCAAATTGGAAGTGGCTACGGAATTCCCACTGGGTATTGCAAGATCGTAATGGTTCTTTGTTCTAACAATTAGCTTTTCGTTATCATCGGGAGTAAAGTAAAAATCATTTGATTTGGGATCCCAGAAGTGTGTTATCATTGAATCAGTATATTCTATAGCCCTCTCAAGATAGTAAGATTTTGAATCTACACTAAATAAATTGATCAATGAATCTACATAAAAAGCGTAATCATCCAAGTACCCAGAAATTTTGGAAACCTTGTTGAAGACTCTATGTAATCTGCTTCCACCATTTCTTAAATTATCTTCAATGAAGCCGACCGCATTTTGGGCGCTTTGAAGGTAGCTTAAATTCCCCGTCGCTTTGTAGCCGCTGACAAATCCTGAAATCATCAATCCATTCCAAGAAGTTAAAATCTTTGTGTCTGTTCCGGGCTTGACTCTTTTAAGTCTTATTTGGTATAATTTCTCCAGCGAGGATTCAAGCTTCTCGTTTATCCATTCTTGATCCTTGGAATATCTTTCTGCGAGCCTTTTAATAGAGGTGTATTTGTTTAAAATATTTCTACCTTCAAAATTACCTCCTTGAGTAACTCCAAAGCGATCTGTAAAAATCTCAAAAATCTCATGATCTAATATTTCTTTGAGTTCCTTGTATGACCACAAATAATATTTACCTTCTTCGCCTTCAGAATCGGCATCCTGTGAGGAATAAAATGCTCCATCATTTGACGTCATCTCTCTTTGCACAAATCTGAGTATTTTTTCAAGTACATTAGAATAATTAGGATTTGAGGTTATAGAGAACAATTCAGAGTAAAGCATAGATAAAAGTGCATTATCATATAGCATTTTTTCAAAGTGAGGCACAAGCCATCTTTGATCAGTTGAGTAACGAGCAAAACCACCGCCAACATGATCATGTATTCCGCCTGAATCCATTTTATCGGCCGTAAAGTTTACAAAGTCTCTATACTTGGTAATTCCTGAATAATCATATGCTCTTAATAAGAAAAGTAGGTTTGATGTATTAGGAAATTTTGGAGCATTGCCAAACCCTCCATACAAATTATCAGCCAGTTGCAGCAAAGTTACGGCAGCTTCATTTATTGTTGTATTTTCGAGTTTTGTTTCTCCATCGGCTACTACATCCGTCGAAGATTCCCTTAATGCAGTAACAAATTCTTGACTGGAAGAATCCACCTCATTACGTCTATTTTTGTATCCATCTGCTAATCTTAATAATATTGTTCCAAATCCTGGTAACCCCTGTCTACTTTCCTTTGGGAAATATGTGCCAATATAAAACGGTCTTTGATCTGGAGTTAAAAAAGCCGATAGCGGCCACCCACCAGTCCCAGTATACATTTGACATGCTCTTTGATAAATATCATCAATGTCGGGTCTTTCCTCCCTATCTACTTTAATATTTATATAGTGTTCGTTCATAATTTTGGCAATGTCATTATCTTCAAACGATTCATGTGCCATTACATGACACCAATGACATGAACTATATCCGATACTTAAGAAAATTGGTTTGTCCTCATTCTTCGACCTTTCTAGGGCCTCCTCATTCCAACTATACCATTCAACTGGATTATACGCGTGTTGGAGAAGATAAGGACTTGTTTCATTGATGAGGTTATTAGGTTTATTTTGGTTGTTTTGAATATTACCCACAAATCCATAATAGTGAATATGATATTTAGACCCTTTCTTTATTTAATTCAAAATTGATTGAACTATTTCAATCAGAGTCTTTGAATTGAAAAGGGTTTAATTATAATCTGGATTATAAACTCAATATAGTTGGTGCGATTCCATAGCAACAAGAAGGGTATTAGAATTCTTGGAATAGCAGAAAGTTTTCAAAAGCAAGATAGAAAATCAATTTTAGCAGGCATTGTCATGCGACGTGATCTCGTAGTAGATGGACTCACTTTTGCCGATACTATAGTTGGAGGAAATGATGGAACAATTAAAATTATTTCAATGATTGATAACTTGGGCCGAACTGATATAAATTGTGTTCTCCTTGGAGGATTAATAATTAGTTTATTCAATATAATTAATGGTAAATACATTAATGAAACAACTAAAATTCCCGTGATAGCAATTTCGTACAGAAAGTCCCAAGGTGTGCAGGATTCTATTCATGGCATTGATGAAAAGGAAAAGTTAAAGAATTATTTGAAGCTTGAGGAGCGAAAACCATTGACACTTTGGACTGGAAAAACAATTTACATTCGTAACTGGGGACTTGAATTTTCTGATGCTTCAAAACTACTCAACTCCCTTGTAATTCAGGGGGCTAAACCAGAACCTTTACGAATAGCTGCACTTGCGGCAAGGGCCTATCGTAATTATATTGAGAATTAGTCAAGGAATTATATTTTTGGTATTTCTCTTAATCGATACCAATTTAGGAGTAAGTATTTTTTTCTTAATTACCTTCCTTAGATTTTAAAGCTGATTTCGGTGTGTATCGTATATACGCATCATAATAAATTTCGTTTCCATGACCAGTTACTGTGTGCAAAAAAGAGATATCCATAATAACCTTTGTTTCATTCTCTAAAAAATTATTTATATCCTGTTCAAGGCCATGCGGTTCATAAGATCTGAAGAATTTTATTCTTTCTTTTGGCATGTTTTGTTATAATGGAAAAAAAAGAAGTATATCAATATTTTTAATGATGTTATATTTGGCTTCATTCACTGGAAACCGATTTGAAGGGTAATTTTGAAGCTGTTTGTCTGATATTTTCATGCTCTGTTCAGCAGTTCCTTTTCCTTTTCTTTGACTATGGGCTTTACCTTGTTCATGATAATATGATGAAATTTCTTAGTATTCACATCCAAAGTAAAAATGATGACAAAGCACAAGTGATTTCTAGAATCCGTTATTGGGATTGTGATCCTTAATAATTTCTCATAACTTGAGCATGTATAATCAATTTTACCCAATATTGACTGCCATCTTATCCTGGTATACTGTCTAGTGACAGCAGCAAGTGCATATTGTGCAGTTTGCTCTTCATTAAGTAATGGTTTAATCCCCTTTCTTTCAGAATATGCCAAGATTGTTCCATGATGATCAACAATCGCTGCAAACCTGATGTTTTTATCAGACTTTGCTATGGTTTCACAGAGCGATTTGAAAAAATTTGTCACAGGTAGAAACTGAATTTTCGGTATAATAAAGCTTAATGAGTTTATAAAGAGCTCTTAAATTTAAGAAATGAAAGTTTTATTAGATTTTGACGCCCATCAGTTTTAAATTTTGTCAATATATTAATTAGCACTAGAAACAATATAGATACAACCACTTTTCATATAGTTCGAAGCACATGTAATGTTAAAGCGGGAAATTAAGGACAAGACTATGGATGAGATTTTCAAACTATAGATAGGATTGTTGATGATCCCCAGCAACTTGAACACTGGACAATGTCAATTGAAACTACTTCGATAAGCAATGAATGAAATAAAAGACAAGATTGCATTAGAATATTATCCTGATGAAAAAGTGATTAAATTCTGGGTAAAGGATGCCAGGTCAAGAGATTATTTGCTCAAGTCGATTGAAATGCATCTTCTATTAATTCCTGAATCACTACAAGGTTTTTTCGGTTTATTCAAACATAACCTAAAAATGTAAAATTTGAGCAGTAATTCAACCGTACTCTCTCATCATTCTTTTCAGTCTCAATTTATCATATGATATTTTGAAATTATGGATTGAACTGTATCTTCTGTCGCATTCGCAGTGGAATAGGAAACAACAAAATTTCTCAGTTCTGTTCTATTTATAGTATGTTGCCTTATGTGGATCGACGGATTTGAAAATGTTAAAGGCTGAAATCCACGGGAGTGGTAGAAGGATGACAACATTTTTTGTCTGAAAACAAATTTGTTAGTATTGTAGATGACGAAATAGATACTACTGAATTATTCAATGATGCCATATGTCGAAATATTGATGGTATTACAGTTGCTACTTTTAATGATTCTACCATTGCGTTGGAACACTTTACAGAAAATAAAGAAAACTATACTCTAGTGATTTCTGATCTAAGAATGCCCGACCTTAATGGATTAGAACTTCTAAGAAAGATAAAGAAACTGAATGAAAAGGTTAGAACCATACTCATACATGCGGACGAAATTGAAAATGATGTAGTTTTTCAACATTACCTGCAACTAGGAATTATTGATTCCTATATTGCAAAGCCTGTTACTATTAACCAGTTATGTCAAAAAGTGAGAGACGAGTTTTTGGTATATCAAATGGCAATTATTTTGAAATAGGTGGGTACATATGTCTCTTTCACTTAAGACTTGGCTCATGATTTTTGGAACTTTTTGTGTTCTTCTCGGTAGTTCTATTTCGTCAATACATGCTTTTCTTTACGAGAATGGAACGTGTACCAATGAAAAAGTGAAGGATACATCCAAGCATGTCATAAATACTAATGGCACTGTCGATGATTTTCTAAAGAGTATACCTACCGATAATACAATATTAGCAGAAATAGTTTGTAAGCCAAATAATTGAAAAGTAAAATAATCGGTCAAGCCAAGTTCTTACAACTTTATGCATAATGTTTTCTGATATTATAGAGGTTACTCATTATATGAGTTGGGTAACCCCCTTACACGATTTTAAACATTCTGTATCATTTGGATTGAAGATAATTATTCATCTTTAAGAAAAAATTTCGATCATTAAGATTACGCTCTTCGTCCCTTAATAGTCAAATTTGATATTAAATTATGAAATGTGAACTTGCAGTTATGGGACGAACCCAATAGCCGCGAATGTTTTTATATCGTTCCTAGTCATTTATGGTGTGTCGCAAGACTTAATCGGAAAGTTTGCTATTTGTAGTATATGCGGTAAACAAAAACTTATCGAGAAACAAAGGACTCAATTAAGTAAGGACCAGATGAGACTTGACACATATTTAGAATGTAAAGACTGTGCCTCCATTCCACTTTGGGGCAGTAAAAAGGTTTTTGATCATTATCAATAGAACTCAAGTCTAATAGAATAAGTTCGCCACTGTATTTGTTCAAGATGCACAACTCAAAAAAATAAATAATTTTCTATTAAGTTTCCTCCAAGATAGTCGGCTTAAATTTTAAACATGGACATTTGGATTTGCGACAGCGTGTATCATCTCCTAAGTTATGATCTTTTTTCCTATGACCACACGCTAGACATTCGTTATCCAATCCTATAATATGATAAGACATAAAATAGTTTATAAAAGTTAGAGATTCTCTTCCAGTTTAGACTCTATTTTTATTGGCAAGTAACGTTACTCATATTGAAGTCGGTTTGAAGTTGGTAGCCAATTTCTTTTGCCGATCTTTACATACTTGATAAAAAATCCAATCTAAAATTCGTAATTCACCGTCTAAAATATCAGATTCAAATATAGAATCTTTCTTCTTTATTTCCTGTATAGTTTCATTCATCCTGAACTCAATTAGACTACAAATTTCCACATTTGGATTTTTCATATTTTCTAAAACCCATTAATTAATTCAATTCTTTTTTTGAGATCTCGTTTGTATGTAGAATCTTCTTGTGTACGGGAAAGCCAAATTTCTGAATCTTTAATTTCTTGCTGTAATATTTGATCTACAGTCATATCATTAATTCTGCTAATGATTATTTAAAATGAAAGTGTTATCGAGGGAAGAGAAGGTAATATTTCCCGATGGGACTAGAGCCGTACGCGATAACGGACGAAAATAATCCCATCAGTAAACGTAAGAATTGAATCTTACGTTGTCATAGATATGGACAACAAATTATAAAAATAATTTTTAATAAATGGGAAATCTAAACAAAGTTTCCTTGAGTCAATTTGACAAATGCGTCTGCGGGCATCTAAGACTACATCATTTCCGAAAGACAGCCAAGAATAACTTATCAGAATGCAAAAAATGTAAATGCCTGATATTTAAAATTGTTAGGTAGATTGTAGCGCTAATAATCGATATTTTGTAGAAGGTTTAATCACTTTCATTTTTTCGAGCTGCTGCAGTACGTTTCGAGACAGTAATTGTTGTCCAGTTGCTTTCATGTATTTGATTAGCCATATTCATATAATGCTATTCAGAATGACAATAAGGCAAATAATTAGAAACTGACGGGATCGCTTTTTGCAGCAACTTAAAAGCCCGCCAGATACAACGGGGGTTGTATATAATTACAGCACAACATTGGTTATAATCACTGATGGGCGATCCGACAGGAATATTATTGCAATCTTTTTGTGCAAACTCATTCTATTATTTCCTCCACAATAACTTTTAATGGATTTTTTAATTTCTTGATTGATGAATGATATTCTTTTGGTACTATGATTATAACTTTATTTCCCTGTGGGCTGTGTTTTGCAACAAATGTCAATTCTTTTCCCAAATCTATCCAAGTAGCCAAAGGCATACATTAGTATTTTCCTTTGAGCACAGGTAAAATGTCCGTCGTATATATATGAAAGGGATACCTGGGTATACCTATGGATATAGCATCCGCAACATTCTTCCTTTTCAGTGCAGAAAACAAAAAGCATTGTAGGAAAAATTACCTTAGTACGACGTCATTCTAAATTAGAAATTCTAAATAAAAATAGCATATTTAAAATTCATATTCTTCTCTTAATAGCAGATACGATGTCTGATTTGGGTTCGAGAAAAACACTTGCAATTGACTTGGATTCAGTACTTGCAGATACAATGGTTATTTGGGTAGAAGAATTCAACAAACGAAACAATTCAAGTATAATCAAAGACGATATCATTTCCTGGGACATTTCAAAAATACTTGATATTTCAATTACTGAGGTCTCAGACATATTTACATACATTTGGGATGGGCGCTGGCAAGATATCCCTTCAACAGAACCTTCTATTGGTAATATTGTATCAGACCTTCATAGCAAGGGGTTTAGAATCTCCATTTTGACCAAGAGATATAGATCATCAGTGGGGAATGTTATAAAATGGCTGGATATTCACAAGATTCATTGTGATGATCTATTATTCGTTTATGATGATGCTCCAAAGACAAATTATCCCTTTGATATTCTAGTTGATGATGCACCCATAAATTTTAGTCAGCTAATTCATCCACGAAAAGGGATCCTATTTAATCAACCCTGGAACAAAAATTTCACATGGCCTGTCAGAATCGATGCATTAAGCGAAGTTATCAATCTTATCTAATTCCATCCTTCCGTTAGGTTGAGAATAATTATCAGTTTACAATTCATAGAAATATCGAGATAAATAACAAATTCTAAAGAAAGAATAAGTATCTTTAGAATAATTTCAATTTGAATGGACCATAGTACTAAGATTGATAGCAGCAAACTTTACTCCGGAAGAATATCAATCCGATTAGACAAGTATTACCTAGGTAATAAAATTATTGAAAAGGAGATAGTCGAACATTCAGATTCAGTGGGAATAATTGCATTGGATAATAAAGAAAACATAATACTAGTAGAACAGTTCCGAATCGCTGCCGGAAATAGTTTGCTGGAAATTCCAGCCGGTAAAATCGAAAAGGGTGAAACTCCCAAAGTCGCAGCATCACGCGAAATGAATGAGGAAATAGGGTACACCGGAAATCTGACACCATTATTTCAATCCTATCTAGCTCCAGGCTATGACACTGAAAAAATGCATTTTTTCTTGGCATCGGAGTTGAAAATTTCTAAAAAGAGGTTTCCTCAAGATAACGACGAGGAGATAAAGGTTAGACGAATGACATTAAGTTCTGCCTTTAAAAAATGTGTTTCAGGAAAAATAATTGATTGCAAAACTATTGCAGCAGTAATGATGATAGTGAACCGTAAAAATGAATTGATAATGCATAGTAAATGAAGATCGTCTTTGAAATGAAAAGTCTATAAAACAATGATGATAATCTCTATCATGTCTCAAATAAAGTACAAGAAACTGTCTGGAAACGAATTAGATGATATTGTCAAAAATATGAGCGGATGGGAAATAAAAGATGGAAAACTAGAAAAGGTATTTAAATTTTCAAATTTTGTCGAGGCATTTGGTTTCATGACAAAAATAGCACTTGAAGCAGAAAAAATTAACCATCATCCAGAATGGACAAACGTCTATAATACGGTTTCAGTAAAACTTAGTACGCATGATGCGGATGGAATTACTGATTATGATATCAAGCTGGCAAGAATCATAGACACCACGAGCCCTTAAAATTAAATCACCTTTGCTAAATGAACTGAAGTTACTATTGTCAAACTTGACTTTTCATTAATATTTTATCTAGTTATGGGAATATACTATCTATAGTAACTGAAAATTAGAGAATATGTGTTCTCTGATATATAATAAGTATAGCTCATGAATTAATGAGATCACAATTGTTCCTTGGAATTTTTATCATAGATTAGTAACACATTTTGCATTAACCAATCACAGAATTTTATCAAATTATCGTCAATTCTGCACCATAGATGAATTGAACCAGGTAGAATCTCTATCCTGCCTTGAGGAGAAAGAATCTTTAGGCCTTCTTTACCTTCATACATGTAAGCATCCTGCGGAGTTACGTTTCCTAACAGTTCAACTGCCCTTTGTTTGATTATATCTCTGGGTATCGGGAATCTCTTTCTGAACTTATCTACAACAAGTCCTAAATTTTCCATCCCGTAGTTTTGAGTATCGTAGATTTTTTTAGGATCTGGAAAATGAAGGTTTAGGTTTACACTGTATCTCGAACCGGTGAATTCTGACAATTGATTTACATACTGGTATGCACTGTTAGGGCTCTTCTTTAATGCTTGTTGAATTTCATTATTATGATATTTAATATTATATAACAAATCCGAATGCAAACTAGAAAAACTCATCTATTGACTAAAAATACATCATTAAATATATTATTGTACTGTCTGCATTTCGGTAAAATTGTGCAAATGCAATATCGAATAATTTCTTTTACTCAAGCTAAAGACTTTTGAATCGAACATGCGAATGACACTTAAACCCTATCTAGTAATACTATGGCACTATAATATGTTCGCAACCGATTCCAGTTCTGAACGAGCTACCAGCATTGAGGATTATCAAAATACATGTACTGAATTTATTATTGATATCAGTAGGGACTATAAAGAGTGGGTAGATAGATATCAATTAAGCAAAGAAGAAACCAACAAGAGAAAAGAATCCATTGATAGTATTGTTGCAACTACCAATAACTGGATAAGAAATTTTGGTAATACCATAAAGAAAGTTGACGTGGTTATGAATGACGGTATTAATAAAATGGCAGAATCTACTGCTGGATACCCATTTCAATTTGAGATATCCGTAAATTCACAAAAAGGATATGCAAAACACAACCAAGGTAAAATATCTCTAAGAGTAAACGCTATACCTCAAGCGGGAAGGACTGTTAGGTTGGGAAAGTATAGCAAGAACGAATTGTTTCTTATCTCATCAAGTTCGCCTGTATTTCCCACGGTAAGTGAGGAAAGTCTGAAGGCAGTTGATGTATTAGATGATTATGTAATACTTGATGCATCGACATGTGATAAGGGCAGTATTATTTCTATTACGATGATAGTTGAGGAGGTAAGAGACGAATTTGTCTCTGAAAGTAGGGGTTATTCGACTGTCATACTCATAAATTGAGGTACGAATGATTAAACTTATCATTATAATTTAGAATTTCTAATTATAGCTATTAATTCTATGTTGTCCTAAGGTAAGTTATGATTGTGCAAAGTGTCGTTTTGCTAATTTCATCGGTTATACTTACGAACATGCTCGTTGGAACTGTTTCTGCTGATTCACATAATCGATATTGTTATGGTCATGATACTGAAGATACACAAGTACAATTTTGCTTTAAAACACTCGAGGCATGTGAAATAGAACAGAAACATGATTTGACAGCAGACAGTCAGTGTCAAGAACAGGAATAGTAAGAAAATTTTTTATTCTTATAATGCTCCTGGACTTTCCTTTCTAATGACTAGAATCATTTAGGATTTAGGATAATAAGAATTCCTTTGTTTTCAAGAAATTGATACTAGGAAAGACGGCCATGAAAATAATGATATTGTCTATTTATTAAGAAGAGCTTATTAAATAGATTATTGCCTTTCATAGAATCTATAGATTATGATGACAAATTAAAAATCTACTACGAGCTATTTGAAAAGGGCAATTCAAAAACTGTTGTTTTAATCCATCCGATTGGTGGTAATATTGAAATTTGGAAGGATGAAATTTCCTTGATATTAAAAAAGAAGATTAGAGTAGTAACATACGAACTGCGTGGTCACAATCGAAGTAACATGGGAAGTAAGAATAATTTTACAATATTTGACCTTGTTCAAGATCTTAAACTATTAGTTGGTAGGTTAGAAATTGAAAGGTGTACCCTAATTGGCCATTCTATCGGTGGGTCTGTTGCATCCGTTTATGCGGCAAAGTATCCGGAAAATGTAGAAGGAATGATACTTATTAACGGATCTTCAGTTCGGGTACCAGACGAAGATCTTGAGAAACATCGTGTCACAAGGAAAATCGCACTCAGTGAAGGTATGGAAGCATTGGCACAATGGATAAGGCATGATGGACGGGAATTGGAGAAAGCCTTTGAAGATGAAAATACCTGGAAACAATTTAAAAAAATTTTCATAAAAACATCTGTTGAAGGATTTGTCGCTGCTACCAATTCACTTTATTCCATGCCAACGGATGTGACTAATTCATTGGAAGATGCTAATTATGAAATATTCGGCATAGTAGGTGAGGGAGATACTGTCTTTTTGAGATTAATGAATAAGATGAGGCAACAAATACCTAGGTTCGAACTTAGAGTCATAAAAGATAGTGATCATTGGCTTATCGTTGAACATCCTGAGGAATTATTTAATTGCCTTAACGAATTCTTGGATAAGATATTCTCATCCGCCAAGACTTGAAGACTATATAAGCACACTCTAATTTTGAGTTACTAATTAAAGAGAAAAATTTGATTAATACATCAATACAGATTCAATGTTTAGAACCACTTTATAATCCTCGTATAAAATACTAAAAAACGTTTAAAGAAACAGTTAAAATAAGCAATATTTTTTTCATCACTAGACGCGATGCGACGGTCGTCCAGTTTGGTCTAGGACATCAGATTGCCAATCTGGTAACCCGGGTTCAAATCCCGGCCGTCGCATATTG
>DATFBL010000060.1:0-3080 GCA_035253865.1 Nitrososphaeraceae archaeon
TTTGGGAGTAAAACAATAAGAAGCTATTCCTAATTTTTTTGAATTTTATGTAGAAAAATAACTTTCGTTTATCATTTGCGCAGCTGTTTTGGCTATGAATAATAATTGTCAATATTTTATATTGTGCATCCATATTTCAGACTTAAATATCTCAACCTTACTAATCTGATTGTTGAAGAAATATTATAAATCGCTGGTATTTGGTATTATTTTGCTAGCTTCCATATATTTGAATTCTAATATTACTTTTGGACTTGTAGCAAAGAAGGGCCCGAATGCTGATGAGATACAATTTATTCAGTATTCAAATGAGACTGTTGCTCTAGACAAAGTAAATGCTGGCGATCTTGATGCTTACTTCTTTCGTATTCCACTTGAAGCAGTAAAAGAAATAGGCAGCAATCAAAACATAAAAGTTTATAATAGAACATATACATTATTCAACCTTTTAATGAATCCTGCACCTTCAAATGACAATGCAACTCTCAATCCATTTCAGTTCAAAGAAATTCGTTATGCAATGAATTATCTAATAAATCGTGAATATCTTGTTAACAACACGTTTAGAAGTTTTGCTATACCAATTCTATCAGTATATACTCCATACTCTTCTCCAGAGTATTACAATATTGCTGATACGATAGAGTCTTTTAACTTCAAACATAATCCTTCTCTTGCCGAAAAAATTATTTCAAATACACTTACTAGTGCTGGTGGTAAATTAGAGAATGGCAAATGGTTTTTTAGAAACACACCTATCACTGTTAAATTTTTAATAAGAAGTGATGATATACAAAGGAAACATATCGGGGATTTTGTTTCATCTGAACTTGAAAAGTTAGGGTTTAATGTCGAAAAAATTTTTGGAGACAAGGACATGGCAAATGAATTAATATATAGTTCCGATCCTAAAGATTTCAAATGGAATATCTATACTGATGCGATCAATATTGATTTTGCAAAATATAATCTTATTGCTGCTTATAGTTATGCGCCTTCCTTCGGTCGTATGCCGGGCTGGCAAAACCCTGTTTTTTGGAATTACCAGAATGATACTATCGATAATGCTATCGATCAAGTCTATTTAGGCAACATCACATCAGAGGATGAAAGAAATGCTCTCTTACGGACCGCAACTAAAGCAGGCATTCAAGAATCAGTTAGAATTTTCATGGTTCAAATCCTTGAACCTATTGCTGCTTCATCTAATTTGGAAGGATTGATTAATGGATTTGGTGAAGGAATAGCAAATCGCTTTTCTCTTATCAATGCAAGATCTGCAATTAATGATTCTTCACTGGATATTGGCTTAAAACAGATTTACAAGGACGCATGGAATAATGTAGGAGGTTTTACGGATGATGTCAGCCATTTAATCTATGCCATTCTATCAGACCCAGATATCGCTGCACATCCATATACTGGTGAACCTATCCCAATAAGACTTAATTGGACTGACATTTCTACAAATGGTCCTTACAGCAGTCTGAAGGTAGATGCTGATGCAATTTTATGGAATCAGAATAAACAACAATGGCTATCTGTTGGAGAAAACGCTACTGCATGGAGCAGAGTAACCTACAATATTACTTATTCTAATTGGCACAATGGCATTCCTATGGATAAATCTGATCTGCTATACTCATACTATTTTCCTTTTGCACTTGCTACTAAACCTGGATATACACAATTATTACCAGATTTAAAGTCTTTAAAAGGTATAAAGTTTATTTCAAATGATCAGATCGTATCTTTTGTGGATGGATGGCACTATGATAAAAAACAAATTGCACTTTTAGCCCCTGTATGGGCTATTGAACCTTGGGAAATAACAGCAGCAACAGAAAGAATAGTAAACGCAAAGAAGCTTGTGTATAGTGTTGGTGAACCAGCAATCAACAGAAGTCAGTGGTTATCTTTAATTTTGCCTGAACATGCAAATATGATAAAAAATGAGTTACAAACAATGAAAGACGAAGGTTTTATTCCAAATGCACTCAAAGGAATTATTACAGTAGATCAAGCAAAGAAAAGATATGATGCTAGCATACAGTGGATTACCCATCATGAGAATGCGGTGATCGGAAATGGGCCATTTTATCTTGATAAATTCGATCCATCACATGGAATAATTACTATAAAGGCTTTTAGAGATCAATCATATCCCCTTGAACAGGGTTATTACTCTTCTTTTGAAGCTTTGAAGCTCATAAATAGGTAAAAAAGTATAATATCTATAATTACTAGAATGAGATTAAGATCCTTTTTGTAAATTTTGATATATGTTTGGTAAAGCAAAATGTAAACTATGCTAAGATGAAGGCTTGCATTAAGGTCTGAAGAAAAGAATTAAAGAACATTAGTGACACAGATATATGAAAATATTAAAAATAATGGAGAAATATTTCATTTAGAGGCATATACACGGCTATTGCAGATTCGGTGGGATTAGTCCCCGCCTGTATAAGGTCCTGTCACTTGCGTTTAATAGCTTCAATAATATCATATGAATTCACTAGAATCCAAGACAGATTTGACATCTATGCGGTGGGATGTGGAACAAATTTGACTCTATTTCACCACTCACTTTCTCAAGCATAATCTTCCTTTGAAGCGACTCTGATTGACCTTTGTTTTTTATTATCAGTTAATTCAGCTTTAGTACTTTTACTTCCCTTAGTAATTACCTTAAAAGTTGTAGGTATATTTTCGTATTTTACTGTAATGAAGCAGAGGTATATTTCCCTTCGAACGGAGGAAATTAGGCAAAGGAGCCGGTTTTGACTTCGCCCTCACGTTTGTAGTTAGCTACGATGACTCCCTGTGGTGATACTTTTAAATCAATAAGTTTCCAACTTGCGGGGATGGTGCCTTCGGTGAAAAGTTTCCTTCCTTTTCCGAGTGTGATAGGAAAGATTTTGAGCCAGAGTTCGCCGACTAAATCATGTTTTAATAATGTCTGGATGAGATTGCCGCTGCCGTAAACCTGCAAGTCAGGACCATCTTGTTCTTTCAGCTTCTTAATTTCATTTGCAACATCTCCTTTTAAGAAGACAGAATTATTCCATTCATGTTTTGTA
>DATFBL010000061.1:0-21803 GCA_035253865.1 Nitrososphaeraceae archaeon
ATTTAGATATGGACATAGATTTTACTATTACTAGTTTTGGTACTGATGGTATTGACGGAAATTCTCTGGCCGCAGGGGCAGTGGTAAATCCACAAATGTTGATGCGTATAACTCAACAAAGATTAGGAATTTCAAAGTACCTCAAAAATCATGACAGCAATACGTTGTTTAACAGGATGGACGGAGCCATATATACCAAAATCACAGGCACTAATGTTAACGATGTTTCAATCGTATGTAGATTAAAATGAGTTAAAGGTACGAACTAACTAGTTTTATCGATATTATTTAATGGTAGAGTAAAAACAAATGTGGCTCCAGTACTATTTTCATTATTAAATCCAGTAATTGTTCCACCGTGAGATGCCATTATGTTCTTAGAAATGAATAGCCCCAATCCAGTTCCCTGCTCTGAGCGAGAGACAAACTTGTCAAACAAGCGATCGACTATTTCCTTATCTATACCCTTACCAGTATCGGTAATCTTTATTGTTAGTTCGTTACTACTCATAGTTCCTTCAATAGTTATTGAGCCTTGTTCAGTGAATTTTATTGCATTATTAATTATGTTCGAAATGACCTGTGTAATTCTATATCTGTCTGCAAATATTCTTGCATGAATTGGGGTATATAATATCTTGAGCCTCTTGCCCTTTGACTGGTCATTATCAATCTGTCTTGAATATTCTGTGACTAATTCTGACAAAATTTCATTAATATCAAAAGTGCTTTTGTTTAATTTTAGTGATTTTCCTTCAATATTAGTGACATCTAAAATATCTGCGGCTAATCTATCAAGTCTCTTTGCATTTCTAATTATTGATGAAATCTGTTCTTTGCTAACACTTGCAAATTCATTGTCACTGATATCATTTTCTATTAATTCTGCTTCACCCAAAATCGGCATTATTGGAGTTCGCAACTCATGTGCCGCCACATTAATGAACTCCTTTTGCATGTTATCATGAATCTCCAGCTGTTTATTTGCCGAGGCAAGTAAACTATTTGATTCAATCAAAGATTCGTTTGTTTTCTTTAGCTGGACTGTCCTTGATTCTACCGCACCTTCCAGTCGTTTATTCCACGATAGTATCAAAAAGGCAATGCCAAAGGCCATCGAACCAACTACAATTATTACAATAGTGCTGAAATTTGCCTGTTGATTAATCAAGTAACCTACATTAGATGCTAGACTGTGGGGAGTGCTAATATATAAAGACCACAGGAATTCACCATCCAGAGTAATGGGTTGGTAGGCTATTGTAGTCATGTTATCATTAAATGAAATATCTCTTAATCCAGAACCACCAGTCAACGAAGTGGTCAAAATATTATTGTAGGTATCTTTAATCTCAGGTGGAATAAGATCCTGAAATTCTGGTGTGAGATAATTCTTTCCCACTACGTTCCTATTTTGGGAATACAAAATCACACCCTCTTTATCTATTAAACCAACATTGCTTGCAAATTCAGGGGACAATTCTTTCTGTAAGAATTCTCCAAGTTTGGATAAATCAATTGTAGTGAATACAATTCCTTCAAAATTTGACGCATTAGACCTAGAAACACTATCATCAATAGTAACGTTATCTTTTAGAACAGGATATGATATGAAGAGTAATGGAAACTGGTTATTGACATCAATGATACTGCTATAATATGTGGTATTACGTGTATTTGGGGAAAGAAAGATATCTGATGAATTTGCTTGAATGCCATAATAACTTGCCTCAATAGAGTTGTTACTTGTTTTAGAAATAATTTCACCGTTCATATCAAACATGTAATATCCATTTGTCAAATCCTTAGTTGAGGTTTGTGTTGAATCAAATAATCTTTGGACATCATCATTTTCAATATCCAATAGGGTTATGGAATTGCTTAATCCCTGCAAGTTGTTAGAAATTGATTCCATACTTCTTACAAGAATACGTGATAATTGGTAAACCTCGATTCTTGCATTAGACCTTACATCTTGTGATGAGATATTCGCAATTTCATTTGCCGTAAAGGAGGAATACTGATATGAGAGTATTGATAGGCCTATACCTATTATTGCTATGATAAGAAGAATGATAACATTATTTCTTGAAAAGGTCGCTCCTAGCAATAAATTACAATAGATACTATTAAACTTCTAATAGATAAATTAGTGCTAAAGATTATTCTAGCATAGTCTATACTATGTATCCTATAGAAATAGTTTGAATTAATTCTCAAGTTTTCAATAACACTGCCCGAGACTAAATTTGATTTTCAATGAGATTTTGAATGTTTATTAAACCAGCTATACGGAGCCAGCAGATTTTAGGAAGTAGGAACCGGATTTTGGATTTGTGGATTTAACCAGTAACTGAGACGATACTTTAAGAGAATCTGTTTGCCTTCCGGGATAGCTTTTGTGGCCGCAACTATTAAGCGAAATTTTTTTCCATCAAAGACGGGCACCCATATAGCGTTTGAATTATCATCGGAATGGTTAATAAATCTGGTAGAATTACCAGCCTTTTTTGCATCTATGACATACATCTCGCTACCGGGAACTTCGTCCATAGAATATGGCGCAAAATATGCGTTATCCATGTTCTCATTAGCAGCTATAGGTGTTACTTTTACAATTGCCCCACAATATTCACCTATTATCACTCCAGGTGCGATGTATTGTCCGGCCACCAACCCGTATCCGATCAGCTTGTTTATTCTGACTATTACAACTTGTGGGAGGTGCATTTTGCAAGCGTGAAATTGACCTAGGATCTTGACTATTAGTGACTTTTTTGAGGCGTGACGGAGGTCACCACTTTTGAGTCCTTCCTCATAGGAACGATGGCCATCGATATATGGACACAACCTTTGATATGAATTATTGATTTTTTTTATATCCAGTGTGTTCCGATTGTCGGATATCACAGTTGCATTAAGCAATTTGACTCCAAACATTGTTTTAAATTGCCTTGCAGTAATTTTACAGATTCTACCAATACCGATTTTTACATAGAGCTCTGGAGAAAATGAGAGTCTGCTAATCTTGAGTTCTAATTTTCTTAATGAGTCCAATTCTGACTTTTTCAAATGATCCTTACGAATCGTGTAATAGTACGTGTAAATGCTGTTGATTTGATTTGATGGAACTATTGAAAGTTGCAATTCGACCACATTCACTTTTCTATTAGGAAGTTTCTTTGTCTGCCCTTTGTAACTCATAATGACATTCCCACTTTTGCAAACATCAATGAACAAATCGTGCAGTCTGTTAGAACCTGTGACAGCAACACCAATACTGGAGCCATCGGGATCTCTTTCCAGTATATACCTGTTTCCAAACGTTTGTATCCTGTCTGCATGGATTACAAAGAGGTTTTTCCCATCGGTCACGACCAATCCTTTACTTCTCAGTCGTAAGATAACATCCAGCTCTTCCGTTGCTGTCCAAATTGGTTCCAAAGCAAAAGCAGGTATCTGTTTCTCGCATTGTTTGCAGACCTGCTTTAGTATCTCGACAACTTCAATGACTACTTTATTGTAGGTAGTTGTATTTGGAAATCTTAGTCTCAAAGACTTTATTGATCCGCTGCCAATGCTGGAAGGAGAAACCATCCTCTTGCCAACTCACTCCAGATATTTTATTTATTCTATATCTATTAAGTTAAAAAAGTAAATCACGAACGGACATGCCGTTAATTTGATTTCTAATTCTTGGGTAGATCTAAGCATGGTGAGAGGATGAAAAGAATCGACAATAATATATCAAAAAGACTAACATAGTTGACAAGAATAGATAAGATACAAATTTTAGATTTCTATAAAATGACTAATTGTATCTGCGGTCATGATGTTAGTTGGCACTGGATGGACATGCACAAGAAGGGAAGATGTGTCTATCATATAGCAGAGACTGACGCATGTCATTGTGAAAAATATGTTAAAGATGATGACCAAGGAAAAGAGCTGGCGTTAGAGAATACAGGCGCATAAAATAAGCAAATGCTCAATAATGATTCAATACTGGATTTAATTTACTTTTCTTTAGAAGGATAAAGCATTAGGATCTAGTTGTTCTTAAATTAAAATCATTACCTACTCCCGTTTATGAACAAATGGACCTAGTTCAACGAAAGGTAACATTACTATAGTATGCTACTCGTTTGACTGATGAATCACCTAACTTCATTAACAAAGACCCATCATTATCAAGATCTATAACTTGTCCCGCAACCTTCTCATTTCCATCATATACCGTAGCTCTTTTCCCAATTATGTCAGAATTTTTTTTCCATAAATTAATTATTTCCAATGATTTTCCGGTTGTTAGGAAATCATAATAATAGTACTCTAGTTTATCAATGATTGACTTTGTCAATCGCACAAGATCAATCTCATAACCATACTCTTTATTGAGGGAAGTTGCAATAATAGAATCCTGACTCAAATTATTGTTCACCAAAGAAGGTTCGATATTTGCATTCAAACCCATGCCCATTACAATTACCTTGTGCTTACTCTGTAGCTTTACATCTACTAATATTCCACAAACCTTTTTTTCATTTATCAGTACATCATTTGGCCACTTTAATGAACACCTAATCTTTGTAATTTCCATTATGGCTTCAGCTATGGCTAGGGCGCCTATGAATTGAGTAAATATTATGCTATTCACATTAAACTCAGGTCTAAAAATAATGGACATCCATAAACCCCCCTCAGGAGAAATCCAATTTCTGCCGATTCGCCCTTTGCCCATCTTTTGTTTTTTTGCAATCACGATGGTCCCGTGCACTGACTCTATGATTGGTAAAGCATTAGCAAACTCTTGTGTTGAATCAATCTCATCAAATACATAAATAGATTTCCCAAGCATGTTAGTTTTTAGCAATTTTAAAAGCTCAGTCTTAAAGTCAGATCCATTAGATCTTGTCAATTTTACCACTCATTGAATTGATAATTCTTCCTTTAATAATATCATGGCCATTCTGGACTTATAATATTGCGAATATGTCGAATTCTCATATTACAAAACTTATTGCCAAAAGGAATCCGCATATCCTTGAATAAATTATTGAATTTGCCATACTCGAGATTAGTTGAGAAGTATCGTTAAATTGCCTTAGTCTGTAAATTGCCTTCACTGCAAATGGTATTGATACTAAACCAATAGTTGAGAATATAGGAAGTAGATTGAAAATAATCCCTCCAATGATCATGCCGTATGTTACAATTATTGTGGTAGCAAAGATCTTGACCGAATTTTGTTTACCCAAAAGTATAACCAACGTTCTTCGCCCACTCTTCTTATCAGCTTGATAATCTGGAAATGATGTTACCAAGAGCACGACTGCTGACAAAAGCCCAATAATAATACCAACAAAAATGGAAGATAAATCAATTACATCGCTTTGGATATAATAGGACCCCATTACTATCATGCAACCTTTTATTGCCACAAAAAGCTCTCCCAGACCGGCATTTACGATATTCGTGGAGTAAAAATAAATTGAAATAATTGCAAAAGTTAATAATATTAATATTACAATACCTTTAATAGTAACAAAATATAATCCTGTCAGACCTCCTAAGATTAAAAATACAAGCCCTACACAATAAATGAGCCTTGGATTAATAAGATTCTCGGGTATAACACCAGTCCCTCCACTATATTTTGTTCTCTTTGTGTTAGTATCAATCCCTCTCTTAAAGTCAGAATAATCGTTAAGTAAATCAACACTGATATGCAAACACATTATTCCAAAATAACTTAGTAACGCATATCCAGGATCAACTGATCCGGTCTTCCAATAAGTAATGGCAATTCCATTACTTACCGCTATAACTGACGCCAAGATGAATTTTATTCTAATTGCTCTAAACCAAAGTAATATAATCCTCCTTATTTTTTGGAGATTATCATATAACGACAAGTTAATTATCATATAGAGAAAATGTCGGACTCTATTGAATGTTCTGAATGAAACTGTTCATGTTAACTATTTGTAAACATATGTAAATTTCATTGACCATATCCGGGAAGTATTACTTTTAGATTTGAGGATAATCTCTTTAGTGCAGTTCCCTTTTCCTCTCCAGATATTTCTCCTCCTTCAATTGCTTCTCTTAGGAACCTAATAGACCTGTCAAACGTATTTCTATTAATTGGGAAAGGAACGCCATCCTTACCTCCGTGTGCAAAACTAAATTGTACTGGATCTTTCCATGAAGTTTTCGAACCATAAATTAATTGGGAGATAAGGGCAAGCGCCCTAATTAGAGAGGGTCCAACTCCGTCTATAGTAACGAATTCTTCATAATTCCGGGGTTGGATATCATATATTTTCTTGACAGTCTTCCAATTAAGATGTCTTGGCATTTCATAACTTATATCCGTATCATTTACAAAGTTTTTATCATAGATCCAATCGTCCATAGTTTTAATTCTATGTAGTTGTAATTTTTTTATGGAAGAGATCAGATTTTGAGGATCCCCATTTATGAGATCGACTGTTGTTTTTTGTGTTTCAATTGATTGATGAGCTGTCAAGTCTAACACATCATGATGCATTTTATCACATATGATTCCTGAATGAGGTTCTGCCAGAAATGAAGAACGTATCCTATCAGAAATCCAGTGATATCTTCTTGCCATCTTTATGTCAGAATTCATTCCCTGCTGTATTATGGTCCAATCGCCTCTTGCATCAAAAAAAACTGCATGATGATATAGGTCATATCCATCTTGAACAGCACAATTGTCAATTCTTGCCGCCATTTTGTCGGCATAGAGAAGATCGGCAATTTTTTTGCCAGTCATATTTGCAATTGTTGCCAAACTTGGAATTTGGCTCCTTCGAAGATATTGATTTTCTCCCTTTACCACCCGCAATCATAATTCCATGATCATGGAGGTTAACTGATCTTTGTAGCACACCTGTTACAACTGTCGTAAGCCCAGAAGAATGCCTGTCAAATCCCAATACACAACCAAATGATTGGAACCACAAAGGATCTGCCAGTCTCTTTAAAAACTCACCTGTTCCATGGTCCTCAATAAGAATTCTCGAAATTGAAGAAGCGAGTTTTTTCATTCGCATGAGCAAGTATTGAGGTGGGTGTCCATGGTGTAGCGGCAGGGTTATGGATGACCTGTTTATCAATTTCAAATGTCATACTGTGCCCAACTAACTTATAACATGAGAAGGTATCATGGTAACCAGGACGTCTCAGTAATTTCAATCGATTTATAAATGAGAAACGTATGTCTAGAATAATTATCAATGACTTTTGATACCTTGGTTCAAATTGCAGTTGGCCTTTTTATTGCAGGACTATTCGCAACTATATTATACGAAAAAATGAACGTCAAATCAAATCATACCCCTGAAGCAGAAAAATCAAGAAGTTGAATGAATGTCGTTGATGAACAGATCGTAGAATCCTTTAGACGTGAAGGATTCCAGAATCTAACAAAAATTCAAAAGATTTCTTATCCAGTTATTTGCCACAAGCAAAATTGTCTTCTAGTTGCCCCCACAGGCTCTGGCAAGACTGAGGCCTCTATGATCCCCATATTTTCACTAATCGAAAGGGAGAGAGAAGAAAATACCGATTTTGTAGAAGAAAATGCAATTTTTGTATTGTATATTACACCTCTAAGAGCTCTAAATAACGATGTTCATCGGAGAATAATTGATTATGCAAAAAAGAGAAATCTTGATGCTCAAATAAGACACGGAGATACGACAAGAACGGCAAAACAGAGAATGGTAAAGAAGCCTCCCCATATTCTCATAACTACGCCGGAGTCCCTCGGAATAATACTCACACAGGAAAAATTCAAAGCATTTTTGAAGCATCTAAGATGGGTCATAATTGATGAAGTACATGAGCTTATTGGTAATGAAAGAGGAACTCACCTAACTGTCAGTCTTGAGCGGTTACAAAACTTGAGTTCTCACAATCTTGTGAGAATTGGCTTGTCAGCAACAATCGGAAATCTAAAGGACGCTGGAAATTTTATTAGCGGAGCAAACAGAAAATGTTCCATTCTTGTTGACAATACTATTAGAAATTATGATATTGATGTAAAATATCTGAAGGGACCGATAAGCAATGCTGCCAAATTTGTATTTAATTATTTGACTGAAAACAAAATTTGTGGATCCGTGTTACTTTTCACAAATACTAGAGATGAGGCAGAATACATTGGAACTACAATAAGAAACCAAAACAAGATTCCAATCGAAGTTCACCATGGATCACTTTCAAGGGAAACACGCGAGGAAACTGAAGAAAAACTTAGACAGGGTCTTACTGGTATTGTTGTTTGTACATCTTCATTGGAATTGGGTTTGGACATTGGATCGGTAGAACTAGTAATCCACTATGGCTCCTCTAAACAGGTATCAAAACTAGTACAGCGAATTGGCAGAAGCAGACATGCTAATTTCAAATCCGCAAAAGGGTTGATAATAGCCAACAGTGGCGATGACGAGTTAGAATGCCTGTCCATAATTAATAGAATGAAAAATAAATCAATAGAAGTACAAAATACTCATTTCAATTCTTTGGATGTAGCAGCTCATCATTTAGTAGGATTTGTAATGTCAACATCAGAACCTAAAAATTTAGTCGAGGTTCATCAAATTTTTAGAGAAGCATATCCTTTTAGAGAACTTCCTTTCTTTGACTTAGAGCAATGTGCGGTCTTGCTGGATAGTTTTAAAATCATAAAGTATGATCCCAAGAGTCAAACCTATGCTCGAAGAATAAAATCATACAAGTACTATTTTGAAAATATTTCAACAATACCCAATATAGTAAAATTTGAAGTAATCGACGTGATAAGGAAGAAAAGAATAGGGACATTGGATCAACAGTTTATAGGCGAATTTGGTGAAAGAGGTAATGTCTTTATTTTAAAAGGTACTCAGTGGCGAATTGTAAGTGTGGATGAAAACAAACTTCAAGTCAATGTCGAACAAGTGTTTGGATCTCCAATAAACATACCTCATTGGGTTGGTGAAATGATTCCTGTGGATTATGAAACTGCGAAGCAAGTTGGAGATCTAAGAAATAAGGCTCTCGTTGACAATAATCTAAAACTTGAATCAGATATCAAAAACACACTACAGAAAATTCCTGTGGTTCCAGACGCTACAAACATAGTTATAGAAAGTGTACTATCTAAAAATGCACTTGTAATCCACTCAACTTTTGGTACTAAAATAAACAACACATTATCATCACTGTTTTCAACCTTTTTAGCTTCGTATGTAGGACATATGGTAGAAACAAAATCAGATCCATATAGAATTTTATTAAGTTCGTCCGTCAGATTGTCAAAAGGTAATATAGAGAAAATTCTTTATGATGATTATGATGTTGAGACAATACTAATTACATCATTAACTAATACATATAATTTGAATTGGCGAGTCTGGACAGTGTCAAAGAAATTTGGCCTAGTGGATAAGAACGCAATATACGACAAACGAACGGCTCGATTTATTTACGACAGATATTCCAAAACTCCAATTAGTAAAGAATCGTTAAGAGAATTGATTCATGATAAATTCGATGTACAATCAACACAAGAAATTTTACACAAGATGAGGAACAAGGAAATATCGATTCATTGGCTAGATTTGTCATCATTTTCACCTTTGGCTAATAGTATCATCGAGCATCATTCCAAATCATCCTCTTCACCATTGAGCATTGAACGTGGAGTACTAGAACTCATAAAAGAGAGACTTGAAAAAACCAAGCACCGATTGATTTGCATACGATGTGGTAAATGGGAAAGATTGGTTGAAACTAGGGAAGTGGTGGATTCGATATCTTGTAAAAAATGTGGATCGAAACTAATAACGACGACTTTTTCTTCCGATTATGAACTTTCTAAAATAATCTTGAACAAGTTAAAGGGTTCTGAAATCAATACTGAACAGAATCACAAATTTGAAAGGGCATGGAAAGCTGCGTCGTTGATAAATAATTTTGGCAAAAAGGCGTTAACAGTACTATCAGGATACGGTATCGGCGTTGAAACAGCGGCACGTATTTTACGCAATTATGTAGACGATGAAAATTTGTACAAGAATATTTATGACGCCGAAAGACAATATGTTACTACTAGAGGTTTCTGGAACGATAGCAAATAAAACAAGGATGAAAATAATATTAAAGAAATTTCAATGCTTATGGCTTTCGGGTCTCTTTGATCGTGAGACAGCGTATAGCATATTGTTAGTACAAGTTAGTGAGAAAAAGTTCATTAGACTGGCATTATAATGTAGCTTGGTAACGATTGACAATTATTGTTATTTTAGAATAACTTACAATTTTGATATCCATACATAAAATTGAAAATAATAGTGGATTTCAAAATAAACAATTAATTTGATACTTGTACCAATAAGCTTAAGTTAGTTTGTGAAGCAACTGATAGGGCTCGGCTGAACGATGAACAAGAAACTACCAACCAAATCCCATCAGTTGCCTGTGTTTAGAGCGTAACAACTGATGGGCGGTTTTATATAAGGAGTTGAGAAGAAAGTTATAGAACTAGAACTCTTAAGGTCTTTTTTGATATGGCACTATCCAGCAATTTCACTTTAGAAGGTCACGAGAGCATTATTTCAGGTTAATATTCTTTAAAGTGCATTAAATGTTAATAGGTAAATCTATTATGAAGATAGATCTCGAACGGATAAAGAAAGAGAACGACAAATTAATCATGGAGGCGCATGGCCTCGAGTATGAGAAAATTTTTTCTCAAGTTCATCGATGCGAGAAATAATTTTCATAATATCAGATTGTATATCATATTGTGTGCTTAGTAGGCCCATGTCGCTCATTATTACTGATTTCTTTGCGTCTATGATTGCCTTTATTATTGGATCGTCCTGCTTATCAGCACACTCTTTATACAAGGTAACACGTCTAGCGAAAATATCAAGAATTTTTTTATGATTTTGCTTAGCATTGTCCAGACTTCTTAATATTTTATTATCTGCAATCAAGAGCTCCTCAAAAACATCGATACTTTGTCCTGACCCCACTCCTTAAATGGATTGGTTCTAATTCTTAAAGTTTCTAATTTTTCATATTAACTTGGAAAAGTAGCAAGGCGAGTCGAGATTATAGCGTTAAAAGGTGATGTTGTGAAATCTAACATTATTATACTTTGTAAAAAATTTGTTCGATTGGTATTAAGATTTTGTGCAGTTACATATTTGATACATTTGTCCGATGCCATAGATACGAAAGAGAAAATAATATACCGTATGAACTCCATGGTAATCTTATGTATGTATTGCGACTATCCAAATCCCATTTCGTTATCTTCAATAGAGTATGAAACTTCGGTATCTGGGTCTTATCCGAATGCATTTTTAATTTGTCTGGAATGCAGAAATAAATTCATGATAAAAATCCAAGATTTGGTCCGTGTATCTTAAATGAGGAACGATGAATTAATAATTGACAATATTTTACAATTTACTAGAATAACGACATAAAATCATGTGGCCATATCATCTAGGAATCCTTAGATTTAACGGATTTTCACACATTACCTCAGCCAACGGTCGATTATGCTCACTCAATTTTTTAATGAAATCTGCATAAGATTGATTTTCAACAGAAGTGGTATTTCCTATGGTTACATCTCCACTAGAACAGGTACCATTCTCAGTAAGCAAACCGAATACAGTATATGGATATATTTCAAAATACAAATATGAAGAGAACATAATTATGAACAGACAAAGAATAGTCGAATCTTTCAAGTTATACCGCTTAACTCATATATCTGTCCTAAATATTTTTATTGTAAGAAAATTATGCGTCAATCGCTTTTATGGCAGAAAAACAGACCTATTGGTGTCAGTAATTGCCATACTCAACATAATTAGTGGTATTGGGTCCTTAGTTATGGCCATCGCTATAGTAGTGGCCTTTTCTTTCTACTTTGTATGCACTTCGGTTGAAATTATCAACTATCGATATTATTTGGCTATATCTTGACAGCGGTTGCGATTATAAATTTCTTAGTTGCCTGTGGTCTTTTGAAAGGTAAAGCATGGGCTTGGATACTCGCCATTACATTCGTGATTGTTTCATTGTTTCTCGGGATTATTGGAATTGCATTGTTCGTTATTGAGGATGATATAGCAGACATAAGTGGTGTGGATGCGGCGAGCTTTATCATAATGGGTATTATTATTTGGTATCTATTTAGGCCGAATGTCAAAGCATATTTCGGTAGAGTAAAAAATTTAAGCGTCCTAATACTTTTATGATCCTTTTTCTTATTCGAACAATAACCTTCTCTAATTTTTTAACTTGAGTTCGGGTAAATCCTTATTTGTCATAGTGTTGAGTATAGACAAAGAATATGCGAATGATGCTAAAAATTTGCTTTCTTTATTTTGCGATTACTTTTTCTATTTCTTCGATTATCGTGACCAGTTTTCAGACATTTGCCGTGGAGGAGATTTGGGAAGACTATGAAAGAATGGGAGAAATGGTCAAGGACATTAAAAATGGAGACAAGGACGACGACAAGGTAGATTATAACAAATTAAGAAATTCGACCGTTTATAAAAATGCAAAGGAAGATGTGAGAACCTGTATAGATTTAGCTAACAAGGTGGGAGAAAAATTGGGAGACTATGAAATAGTGCGTTGCTTCGAAAATTCGAATTACTATAAGGAAAAATATGTTGATGATGACGGTCAAAATACGGAACAGGTAAATCAGCAACAGGAAGACAATCAAAATATGACTGGAGCCAATGACGTGTCGGACGCAGATGGGCAGGTCCAGGAGCAGCAAGAACAACCGGAGCAGCAAGAACAACCGGAGCAGGAGCAATCAACTTTGGATACCTCAACTTCAAATGCCTCAAGTCCTGATACCTCAACTTCAAATGCCTCAAGTGCTGATACCTCAACTTCCGATGATGTTACAGGAAAAAACTTTATCGATGAATTAGTAAAAACAGGAAAGTTCACAGAAGATGAAGCTAAGCAATTTGTGAGTCAAAATATTCTAGGCCGGGCTGACAGGCAATCAACTTCTAGGGATACCACCGCTAATAATACACAAGCAAATGGCACCGATAAACAACAGGGGGAACAGGTAGACCAAAATGGGACTCGGCCTGAAATAATGACAAATGCAAATGAATCATCAAATTCTGAATCCAAGGCCAATTCTACAGAAGGTTGTGATTCTTCATATCCAGAGATCTGTATCACAACTTATTCAGCCAAATTGATCTGTTCAGATATTCCGTTTAGGAACTTTACGGTATTATTGCCTGACCCTCATGCTTTTGATTCTGATGGAGATGGCATAGGATGCGAAGAATCAAATGAGACGTTAGTTGACTGAAATTATTGCTTCACAAAATCATTTTGATAGTTACCAACTAGATCTTAACAATTTCATTTATATTTTGTATTATAAAATAACAGTAACCCCTACAGAGAATAGAAACACGTTACTAACAGAAGAAATCATGGAACAATATGGGAGAGATATATCTTGATTGATATTCCTACATGAGATTAGTAATTGATGAATCCTTCCTGAGAGTTAGTTCTAGTTTTCCTTCCCTGCCAGTATTTAGTAAAGCGCCTATAATTCTTATTCTATCACCAACTTTTACCTTCTCAAGTTCATTGCTACTATCACGCCAACCAACAAGTCGAATTTCACCTGTATCATCACCTATCAATGTATCTGTAACTGAAACCAATTCCCCAGCTTTCGTATTCACTTGCGTGGTATTTGGTTGCTGCAGAATTATTGATTCCACGATGTATGATTCACCGACTGTTTTAATATCTTTTATTTTGGAAACAGATTCTTCAAGTTTAGGAAATGAATCATTTTCTACTAATTCTAAATACGAATCTTCTTTTAAAAATACCATATTTCCAAATATCCTGTTAGGTATACAGTCCATAATAGAATTCGGAGTCACCTTATCTGAAATTCCTTGAAGGATGACATAAACCAGTTTCTTATCCTTATCTATTCCAACATAGTTTACAGTCCCGTTCTCTGATCTTCCGTCAGTTAATATTCTAATCGAATAGACTTCATAGTCCTGTGGTTTTTCTTTCAACTCTACAATAGTGCCTTCGTCACCGTGAATCTCATAGTCTCCATTACCATATTGAGTATTACCTTCTTTTATCCTCGCTCCGATAATCCTAACTGGAATATTCATTTGAAAAAATTTCGGTAAACTATCTTCGTCAATATTCCATAATGCGACCCTTAGTTTCCTATCTCCTGAATCGTTTGACAACATGGTTTGTAATGATTTTTTCTGCTCTCCTCGTGAATCTGTAAATTCAATTATTCTGGGCATAGAACTAATTAGCCCGGATACTACCACGTTCTCTTTTTCCGACCGGACATTATCTATGCTTGAGGTTATGCCATCAATATCAGGTATGGAATCATCGTTACCTTGATATGGAGATATATTTCCGCCCTCCCCAATGTTAATGATTGGTTTTCCATTTAGGGCACTTTTTACATAGCAATTTTTTATTTGAATTAAATCTCCTGGCTTCAATTTATTATCCTCAATCACATGTGTTAAATTATCCCACAGTCTTACTTTTATGCTACCTCCAGCATCGTAGACAGATATAGTTCTATTTTCAATCTGCTCGCTAGTATCCTTCTTTGTAAAAGTCCTTATCGGATAACTATTAAGAAGTCTGACGGTCAAATCCAAATCTCTTGCTCCTATATACAAATCCTTAATTCCCCTCTTTGTTCGTTGAACATTATCAAAAGAGGCGCCCAAGTCAGCAGCTACAAGGAATAAAGCTCCTTGATCAGTCAAATATCCTGCGCCTATCTTTCTTTTCTTATCTTCTATGAGTTCTTTTAACTGCTCTAAATTAATATCAGGTTTTTGTTCCAGCAGTATGTCAATCATTTTCTTAAAGTCAAGTGACAATTTAATCGTGACCTCCAAATACTAGATTCTATCTCTTGCCTATATGTTTTGAGAATTAGTGAATTGGCAATTGTCAATCCAAATCTAAGAGACGTAGTCTTATTTGATTATGAATGTATGTTGTTGCAATCTTGCCCCTCCAGTCATATGCTAATAGTTGTCGGATTTGCTTCAAGAAACATAGGGGTCAAGTATCGAACGAATCCTTTGCCTTCCTAAGTCAGTAATATATCCACCTAGTCTTGGCCCACTGTCCGCGTTTATTAACATCTTGTACATCAATTTGAATATTTTTTTAGGCTGCTCTTCGTTTTGCTTTGAAGTTTCGTAAATTAATTGTTGTATTTTTTCAGCGTCTAGATTCGACTCTGGATCTTCACTTTCAAGGCCTTCCAATATTTTTCTTATTATCACTTTTTCCTTTTCAGTTAACGCCACATCAAATTTTTCAGTGGAGCTATGATCATCAGACCAGTTACATGCCAATTGAATTTTTTGTTCTAGATCTGAAGTCAGTTCACTTGCAACTTTATACTTTACCAATCTATCAAAGATTTTTTTTATCCTGTCATTTCCTGAAAAAAAAGAAGCTTGCTGAACCATGAGCATGTAAGGAACATGTTGAAGTAATTCTTCAGAGGCCCTCAGATGATTAATATATTCATACAATCCTTTTGATTTAATTAGCTTATCCTCATTATCCTCCTTCTTCTTGTCAAAATAAACATCCTCATAGTTGTCGTATTCTTCCATTAGAGCAGGAATGTCATCTATGCCAACTTGTCTTGTCCCAGTTATTCTCTTGAATAAAAGCAATAAAAGGGATTGAGGTGTTCCATAGCGTAACCAAACCTGCGGAGTAAGCACATTGCCTATGGATTTGCTTATCTTCTTTCCCCCTTTATCAAGAAACATCTCATATTTTACATGGAATGGATGTGCGTAATTTAGTATATCATCTGAAACCCAGTCGTTTACTCTAACAGAATCCATTATATCTTTACCATAAGCCTCAAATCGAATGTCAAATGCACTCCATCTGGCAGCAAATTCTACTTTCCAAGCAAGTTTTCCCTTGCAAGTGGTTATTGGAATCTCTCCGCTATAACCACACCCTTTTACATCATTGTTACCTAATTTAGTTCCAATACAGACATAGCTAACTTTCCTTTCTTCACTGATATATTTTTCAGCGTTTGCAACATAGAGTCTTCCACACGACTCACAAATTGGAAAGTATGGAAGAGATTCTTTATATTTTGATTGACCCACAATTTCTTCAATCTTGTTACCAAGATTAGGAGCATTAGTTAAGATTCTATCTATTTGATCTGATAACATACCGTTTCCATATACCTTTTCAGCGTTGAGAAATTCGTACTTTATATCAAGTCTATCCAATGCATCAAGTAACAAACTGCTCATATGAGCACCGTATGACTCATGACATTGACCGATAGGGTCGGGTATATTAGAAACTGGTTTACCTATATGCTCAGTCAACCATCCAGGTAGCCCCGAGGGTATTTTTCTTAATCCGTCCAAATCATCAGAATAAGCAATTAACTTTGAGTCATAACCCAGATTTTTTATGGCGAGCGAAACACCATAGGCCCTAACGGCATCACCCAGACTACCTATGTGTGGAAAACCAGATGCACCTAGGCCGCTCTCAACTAGAACCAAGTCAAGTGATCTTCCGATATCTTTTTCTCTTTTAATAATAGTAGAAGCCAGTTTATCAATCCAAGTACCTTTTCCTATGATTTCTCTCTTCATTTCCTATAATTCCTTTGTTACATATGGTCCGTTCAATTTGTATCCAAATTTCTTGTAATATTGTCTCGTACCTATTGCACTTATAATAGAAATTGATTTCATGCCAAATTCATTTTTTACAATTTCTTCAGCCTTTTCCAACAACCTAGATCCATATCCCTTGTGTTGAGAAGTGGTCGCAATATCACTATTCATCCCTATATCTACTAATTGACCCAATACATGTAGTTCACGAACAATTGCTGATGGCATTCCATCTTTGTCTTTTAATTCTTTTCGATGTGGTCTGGCTAATTTTCTTAATCTTAAATATCCAAACAAAATTTTTTTGACAGAATCCTCCATACTCAAAAAGACTTCTTTACCATCTGAAGAATCATAATCAATTCTTTGAAGGTTTATTTTGATATCATGATCGTTTAGTTTTCTTATTCCGACCTCTCGACATCTTATGCAATTACACTGCAACCCTTGTTCGATTAGTTTTTTCTGGAGTATCTGTCGTATGTTACTGCTATTAATGCCATTAACAATATTTTCAGATTCTATTTCACGTTGAATCCTCATAATTCTTACCCATGAGGGAACAGATTTTTTCATTTCAAGTAACAAATCTGTGAACACATCATCAGGATATGGATTGTAAAGACCTTTTTCATGTAATTTAGCCAATCCAGTATCTCGCAGCAGTAACGTAGGATATATCTTAAGCATGTCGGGTTTTAAACGTTGATCTTCAAAGAGTTTCCGGAAATCTTCCAAGTCCTTCTCAGGAGTAGAACCAGGCAATCCAGGCATCATGTGAGCAACGATTTTGTATCCAGAATCCTTTGCAGATTGAAACGAATCATAGACATCATCAATAGTGTGACCTCGATTAATATTTCTGCAAACTTTTTCCTGTAAAGTTTGAACACCTATTTCAACTCGAGTAATACCAAGTTCAAGCATTAAATCAATATGCGCACTCTTGCAATAGTCAGGTTTTGTTTCTACTGTAAATCCTACACAGCGAATTTTACTTGCTTCATTTAGTTTTTGTGCATCTTGCAACGACATAGATTCTATACCGTTCAATGCATCAAAACATTCTTTTGCAAAATTTCGTTGATAATCTTGTGGCATGAATGGAAAAGTTCCGCCAACTATAACCAATTCTACCTTTGAAACATTATGCCCCCTTGAAACTTCCCGTTCCAATTTAGAGGAAACTTGAGATTTAGGATCGAATTCGAATTTTTGTGCTAGTTTAGTAACTGGCTCATTTCCCGTATAGCTTAAAGGAATATTAAATTCCTTCCCTCCCGGACAGTAAATACATCTTCCATGTGGACAGTCATATGGTTTGGCCATGATGGTAATTACCATTATGCCAGACGCAGTTTTAACAGGTCTAACCATCATAGTTTTTCGAGTATTACTGTTAATAGGTAAATATTTTATTATGTCTTGAAATTTGGGAGTTTTTGATAGATGATATTTTGATGAAGCACTTTTGATAAATGAATATATGTCTTTTAATGAAGGTTCCCCTAGTCGACTTAATTTATTAGCTATCTCCATGCAAGCTGAATCATAATCGTAGCACTCATTTTGCAAAGTTGAATCAAATGTACTCTTCATCTATGCCATCATCGTTTACCAATGCTGTTATTTCTTATATACTATAGTATCCGACTCATATATAATTAGAGTATTCTTGCGAGTTCCCGGAAGTATTGCAAATCTGATTCTTGAATTAACCCAACAATAGAATTTATATTCACAGGGACAGATAATCATTTCATTTTGGAAATTTCCGAGATTCAATATGACAAGAATAACGTGATAATATGGATTTCATGATGAATGTTGTATTTATGAAATTAAAGTTTGTTGTCAGTATTTGCACAAGTATGAACCTTTGAAGAACTAATTCTATTTTAAAACCTGAGTACAGGTAAATGAAATGAAGAGGTTATTCTATTCCTAACACTTTCTTCACTATATCAATGGTTTCATTTCCTTTTGCAGATATCAAGGGGGCAGTAACATTAGCGGTAGCATTTATTTCTGGCTCTGCTACTGGAGCGGTAACATTAGCGGTAACATTAGCGGTAACATTAGCGGTAACATTAGCGGTAGCATTTATTTCTGGCTCTGCAACTGGGGCAGTTATGTTAGCGGTAGCATTTATTTCTGGCTCTGCAACTGGGGCAGTTATGTTAGCGGTAGCATTTATTTCTGGCTCTGCAACTGGAGCGGTAACATCAGATGTGATATTTTCTGTTGGTTCTACAGCAGGAGTAGTAACGTTTTCATCAGGTAATTTTGGCTCTAGGGCGACATCTTTTACATATAAACTATGATTATTTTCATCGTAAGAGAGATCCGATATCGTTATCACATGAAAATCATTGTCATGAAGATATTTCATTTCCTTTCCAAACAAATCTACATTTGTTATTGCTTCTTCATTGTCGTCACCAATATCATGGTACATGATAATTGGTATCGCGTTTATAGAACCTTCTTTATTATATTCTAATTGACTGTTTACAACTTCAATGAATCTATCTAATGCCTCAGATTCGCTATACGAATTTTCTACAATCTCAAAATCATGACTCCAATTCCTTATAGAATATTTGTTCGCATAAGTAGGGGTACCATTGTCCGCAAATGTCTTGCAATCATCCTGACCATATTGCGTTAGACCATCACATTTTAGAAACATCAGTGGATCGTTTCCTCTAGTTGCAAACTCATAATGTTTAGCAACAATATCGACAATATTCTTGTCCTCAGAACCTGTGCTGAATGGATATTCAAAGCTTGAAGGGTTTATCCCGTAATCATCGAGACATTTTTTTGATTCTCCAACTTCATATTCTATGGATTCCTTTGAAAGATCTGTAAGACGTACATGAGTCATGCTATGGGAGCCAATGTCGTGACCTTCATTATGAAGTACCTTTATTTCATCCCAATCCATGTAACCATTTTTCGTATCAACATAATTGCACACAACATCAAAAGTTCCCTTGAATCCATACTCGTCAAGGATTGGTTTTGCATTAGCAAATTGGCTTTTGAGTCCATCTGAGAAAATAAAAATTACAACCTTATCGACTGTTCGTTTGCTTTCGGTGCTTTTAGTAGGTATCCCTGATGCAAACGCATGCTCATTTGAAAGTACAGACACAAGCGCCATTAAAAAGCCCATGGCCAAAATGGGCAATAATGTTGAAAAACTCGTGCTATGCTTCAAACTCAATTAAGTGGGATCTAATTCATATTATAAATAGATATCAGTAATGATCTATCAATTTCATGTGACCTAGTTTTTAACCAATTCAAATAATTGTTATGAAGGCTCAACGATGACATTGTCATATTTTCTATGGACTAGGTAAGTGATGAGCCACGAGGCAATTCCAAGATAAATGCTAATTTATGTCAGGATATAAAATCAAAGTGATGGAATTTAGTGTTGCGTTTTGGAATTTACAAAATCTTTTTGATGTCAACTCAAGTGAAATTGCGACTGATTTGGAATTTGTTCCGGAAAAAGGATGGACCTCAGAGGTTCTCAGCAAAAAGATAGAGAATTTGAGCAAACCTCTAAGGATTATGAATAATGGCAATCCTCCAGATTTGCTTGGTTTTTGTGAAATTGAGTCAGAAAAACTTGTCCGAGACTTGTGTGAAAAAGTTCGCCCCGGCTACTATGAGATTGCTAAATTCATAGATGGATCTGACATCAGAGGTATTGATACCTGTTTGGTTTATTCAAAGGATATTTTCGACTGTATTGAAACCAAATCGTTTAGAATAAACTTTCGTTACCCAACACGAGATATTTTTTTGGCAAAATTACGAATAAAGGAAAATAATGCTGAATTGATGGTTTTGGTTAACCATTGGCCTTCAAGGAGGGGACGAAAAAATGGATTTGACCAATATGATACAGAATTCTCAAGATGCATGGTTGCAGAAAACTGTGGAAGAATTATTGATGACCTATTGAAAATTCCTTTCGAGGAGATTAAATATTTACCACATGAAATTCTTTCCAATAAGAGCTATGTTGATATGATTAATACCAGGTGGAACAAGAACGTACTTTTGATGGGGGATTTTAATGATGACCCTTTTGACAAGAGTATATCAAAATTTCTCCGTGCCAAGAATGACAAGGAGATATTCATGGAACTGAATGAATCATTAGAAATCTTTAGAAATACTGACAGAGATAAAACGGATAAGCAGCATTACCTTGAATGTACTCCCTCTCTTTACAATTGCATGTGGAATCTTTCTGGATTCTCATATTACCATTGGAGAAATAATTCAACAAATCTCTTTGATCAGTTTATGATTTCCAGAAGTCTATTGTTGGGCGTCCAGAAGCTAAAGATGAATCTAGAAAAAGTTCGGGTATTTAATGAAGGACTAACTATTGGAGAGAATCTTTCGGAGGATTATTTTGTTCCGATGAACCCGGAAAAATTTCATCCAGCGCAAAAAGGAATTCCAATGACATTTGAGTACTTGAGGAGTAATGGGCGAATTCCAAAGCACAGGAAGCCAAATACAGGATATAGTGATCATTTTCCAATATTCGGTACGATTGAAACGTTTCCATGAGAGACAGTTGTTTCAGGTTCGTACAATCCCAGACTCAACATAATTTTATAGAGCGGGCCAAGGTGATTGCTCTTTCCAAGTCATCATTTAAAATTTCTTGTTTTTTGTATTTTTTATTGAAGTACATCAAATCTACAATTTTGGTGTTATCCATATTGACAATTGTCGTTACGTCATTCCCATTTCTGCAAGTAGGCCCTAGGGCCCTACCTGCGTTTCCTGTAAGAACTACGAGTCTGTCTACAATACTAAGAGACTTTGACGCATTTGATATAAGAGCCTGGGTTTTTATTGGCTGGTCTTTGATGGAAACTGATACGGCGATCCTTGATCCATAACCATCATTGTATGTAACATCTATCCCCTCACCCGCCTGATTGTCAAAATTCAGCTCATTAACATATCCTTCAT
>DATFBL010000062.1:0-3389 GCA_035253865.1 Nitrososphaeraceae archaeon
TGATTCTTATAATGTGCTACCTGGTGTAGATGGAATAGTACCTGTTGACGTATATGTACCTGGATGTCCACCAAGACCCGAAACTCTAATTCAAGGATGCATGTTGTTACAAGAAAAAATTAAAAGGTCGAAAATAAGATAAATGAGCTCGAATCAATCCAGTAACCAAAATGGTTCTGAGCAAAAGGAAAAAGTGTCCGAAACACCACAAACTTCATTGTCAAAAAAAACTGAAATGGCCCCAGAATTTGAAAGCAGTATTGTCAATCAGCTAGTTACAAGATTTACCGATAAGGTAGTGCAAGTAGTTTATGTACGCCCTGGAAGAACAAAGATTCTTGTTCCTCCAAATGAGATCGTTCAAGTTGCTACATTCATCAAAGACACATTAGGATTAGATCATGCAGAATCGGTCTCAGGTACCGATTATCCAAAAGATAACCAAATCGAAGTGATTTATCACCTAAGCTCATATTCAAATGAAAAACTTTCTTCGCATGTTTTAGCTCTCTCGACAAGAGTAGATAGGAACGATTCTAGAATGCCAACGCTAATTAATGTATTCAAAAGTGCAGAGTACCACGAAAGGGAAACCTTTGAAATGCTCGGCGTATACTTTGAAGGTCATCCAAGAAACGAAAGATTTTTGCTTCCAGAGGACTGGGCAGATATTCCTCCGCTACGAAAGGAGTTCCGAATTAAGGGAAGATAGGTGATATTAGTTGGAAAATCTTGATCAAAAGTTTGATGAAACTATTAAGATGGGACTAGAAATTGTCAAAGAAACCGAAGAAGATAGACTGATGACACTCAGTGTTGGTCCCCAACATCCTGGATCCGGACACTTTAGGTTTACCATAAAAGTGGATGGAGATTATGTAGTATATTGCGATCCAGACCCGGGATATGTACATAGAGGAGAGGAGAAAATGTGTGAATACAGGAACTTTATTCAAAATATCCCTCATCTTGAACGACCGGTAATTCATGATTCTACAAATATTACTTATTCATACAGCCTGGCAGTAGAAGAACTTACCAATATACAAGTTCCACTTCGAGGGCAATACATTCGTGCACTGGCTTCAGAGTTGAATAGGCAGGTATATACACTTTACTGGCTCGGGATATACGGTATATTTCTAGGACATTCTACAATGTTTATGTGGCCAGTTGGAGACAGAGAATTATTCATCGATCTTTTAGAGGCGCTTACTGGCGCTAGGGTTACTCACGCATTTAATATTCCAGGAGGTGTCCGAAACGATATGCCCGAGGGATTTAAAGACAGATGTTTAAGGCAAGTTGCCTATTTTGAAAAGAGACTTGATGAATATGAAGATATTTTTTATAATAATCCGTTATTCAGGCAGAGAACTGAAGGAGTAGGCGTTCTGACAAAAGAAGATGCTATAAAGCTCGGAGTAACAGGTTCAGTTCTTAGAGCATCAGGAGTTCCTTTTGATGTCAGAAAGGCAGAACCATATGATATCTACAATGAGATAGATTTTAAAGTACAATATATGAAGACGGGTGATTCATTTGCGAGATCAATGGTCCCATTTCTTGACATGAGAGAGTCGTGTCAAATTATAAGAACATTACTTGATAAGATGCCACAGTCTGGTGAAGTGAGGGCTAAATTGCAACCAAATCCAAAAGGTCCGGCTGGAGAGTCGTATAAGAGAGTTGAATCAGGAAGGGGTGCTTTGGGGTACTATATCGTAAGTGATGGCACTCCAAAACCATACCGAGTGAAACTATCCGTTGGTTCATTTAGGAATATCCTTGCTCTACCGTACCTTCTGATAGGATCAAAATTGGCGGATATGCCATCAATTTATTGGTCATTAAATTATTGGCCGGTGGAGGCTGACAGATAAAAATGCAAGTCATGTCAAGATATTACTCCAAAAAATATGTCATTAAGGCAAAAATAACAGGTGTCAAGTTGATTGGGAGGAAAAGTGCATAATAGAATTGGCTACTGCTCCAAAGGACTTTAGATTTGGGAACTTTGTAGGAAGTCTTATTCAGTTAATTTTCTGGATACTTATTATAGTAACATTAGTGGGACTCCCGTTAGTCTTTATTATCCTCTTCTATGTACCACTTCCGCCTGTAAACGGAGAAGTCTTGACTCCGTATCTATTCTTCTCCATGATGGTGGATCCTACACGTACAATACCAATAATTAATTTCTTGATTCACACAGATCTATTCAGGGTTGCAGTATTTCCTGGCTTTAGTTATGCTGCTCTACTAGCTGCCGCAACTATCTTTATTGAGCGCAAGTTCCTTGCAAAAATGCAGCTAAGAATTGGACCGCTTTATGCGGGAAAGATTGAAGGCATTTTGCAACTAATAGCCGATGGGTTGAAATTAATTTCAAAAGAAATCATAGTACCATCGGGAGCAGACAAGCCAATATTTTGGGCAGCTCCTGTTGCATTTGTAGTTACAGCTGCGGCTGTGGTATCATTAATTCCTGCTGCTCCTGGATGGGTTGTCGCGGATCTCGACGTGGGTATAGTGGCCGTATTCGCATTTTTGGGATTTTTCCCACTTATTGCACTTTTGTTTTCGTGGGCTAGTAACAGTAAGTATCCGTTCATTGGTGGAATGCGAGCGCTACATCAAATGATCGCGTTTGAAATTCCATTCATTCTCTCTGCTCTGTCGGTAGTTATCCTTGCAGGGTCGTTAAATCTTACTGACATGGCAAATGCTCAATACACATATTGGTTTGTGTTATTTTTGCCAATTAGTGCTTTCGTATTCTATATTTCTTCATTGGCAGAACTTGAAAGAATTCCATTCGATCTACCCGAAGCAGAAAGTGAGATTGTTGCTGGTTGGTTAACTGAAACCTCAGGAATGATTTATGGCCTTATCCAATTGGGTACTTATGTTAAACTCTATGCCCTTGCTGGATTATTTGTCATCTTGTTCTTGGGAGGATGGGCAGGACCCCAAATCTTTCCAGAAGAAATCATTCCCGGATACACTGGAGAAAAAATATACAATGCAACTACTGTAAATGCAATTTTCTGGTTTACCATCAAAACTCTTGGTATGATAATGTTGATTCTTCTTCCACGAGGTATCAATCCTAGAATTAGGATAGATATATTGTTACATACAGGTTGGTACAAACTAATAGTATTGGCATTTATCAATATTTTCATTGCATTGTTACTAGTCTATGGTGGGATTTTGGGACCAGGAGGATTATTGTCGACTTGACTAACTCTGCAGGAGGATTCATAAAAGCTATTGAATCAGGTTCAAAACACCTCCTTATCAAGAGATTCACATTAAGATATCCAGAAAAGAAACTAAAGTTTGTCGGTGATGGATATCAATTTGATCCAAAAAGAGGTGTAGGA
>DATFBL010000063.1:0-8741 GCA_035253865.1 Nitrososphaeraceae archaeon
AAGTACTTTTGTTTGTCGCCAACAAGTATTCCAACCTTGACAGTTCTTCTACCAATGTCTTTAATATGTCCCACTTTGCCCTGAAATCTTCTATGTGGGGTTGTCTTATGTTCTCGCGGATCTATTATTACTACGACCTTATCGCCTATTGAATAGTTAATTAGTAAATGTGAAAGGCCTCTTGACATATTACCCTTGGTTAAAACATGTCTGGATTTCCGTCTAATTCCGTGAGATTTTGGCATGCTGGATTATCATATTTCTCCTTAATTTAATATTATCTGGTGATATTGCCCTTATTCATCTTGAATTAATGAATTTGTAAGTTCTCCGTCATTGACTACCATCTGAACGACTATTTCTGTGGATCTCCAATACCCTGGTCATTCAATGTAAACAGTATCTCTCTTTCTGAATGATATGGGCTGTCAACCATTCTTGCGATTCGATTCTTACCAGATTTCTTTAAGTAGAGTCGATAGGTGCTAGTATGTGCCATTACATTTCCACCTGTGGCCTTGTTAGGATCCCCAAATATCGCATCGGGTGATGACTGGATCTGATTCGTCAATACCACTGCAATCTTGCACGTTTCAGCAATTCTCAGGAGTATGTGCAATAGCCTGTTAATTCGTTGTTGCCTTTCTGACAAGAAAGATCTACCAAGAAATTCTGCTCTATAGTGAGACACAATCGAATCAACTATCATGAGTTTGACGTTGTGTAAATTGATAACATTCGGAGATTCCTGAATAATAACTTCTTGATGAGAACTGTTGTATGCTTTTGCAACAATGACATTTTCAAGGGCCGTACTCGAATCAATGTTCCTTGCGGATGCAATGGAGGCGATTCTTTCTGGTCTAAACGTATTTTCTGTGTCAACGTATAACGCTCGGCATAAATTACCTTCTAAGTCATTTTGTTGAACTGTGACACAAAGAGTGTGACAGATTTGGGTCTTGCCTGTTCCAAATTCACCATATAATTCAGTGATTGCTCTTGTTTCTATTCCTCCGCCAAGAAGATCATCTAGATTCTTTGAACCTGTGGGAATACGGGATTCAGATTTTCTCTTTTCGTAAATTTGATTTGCAGTAATAAAGGGCTTGTCAAATACGCCAATATCTTCTAACGTTTCTCTTGCCTTATTGCACAACGTTATGCACTTTTCTATTGCAATCCCAGTAGCTTCTGCAATATCCATTGGACCACGAATAACCAGGTCCTTGATTGACCTAAATCCGGCTTCCTTCAAAGAAGTTTTAGTTGCAGGACCAATGTCCTTTAGTGTGTCAATGTCAGTTGCGCCTTCGCTACCGTTATCGGACATATTGTGATTATCATGTAGTATCTAGTACCTTCGTTTGAAATACCTTGTTATTCCTAGACATTATCTGAGTGAATTAATCTGCATTTTTTATTATTCAGAAAGAACTTTCTTTGACAATTGCACAGTACCTCTTATTGTATGTTCTTTAGTTTCAATTGGAAAAATATCTATAGATTTTAATTCTCTTGTCGTATTAGGACCAATGCTTATCACTGCTTCTATGTTTTTGAGGTGCCGCTTAAAATCAGGGAGAATTTTTTGCAATATAGGAATTAAATAACGAACGGCTGACGGACTAGTAAAAATTAACACATGTACTTTTTTCATTTTGAGTTGCTTTGAAAATTCGATGAGTGTCTGATTTGGTGTTTCTCCTTGAGGATAATAGATGTAAAATTCATCCAGAATTATTGACATAGAATCTAATTTGTCCTTAAGAAAAGAGTTTGATGCGCCGCTCCTTGGATTCATTATTCGAGTTCCGGGTTTGAGTTCCAATTTTTTTATCAAATTCACGATACCAAAAGTGGAATAATCACTTGGCTGCCACTTTACCAATACTTTATTTGATTCAAGTCTTTTTCTTGTTGATGGACCTATTGCAATAACTTCACATTTTGCTAGTTGTTCCTCTAGCAAACGAGTTAGATTATTTTCTCTCACCAATTTGAAAAAAAGATCTACAGAATTTGGACTCATGAACATGTAATAGTCATATTTTATGGAACTGATTTGAGAGAATTTTTTAAGAAACTGTTGTGAATCAATTGGAATTAATTTCATTGTAGGTAGGGAGATAGGTATACCGCCCTCTTGTTTTACCAATCTAATGAATTCAGCATTGTTTGATTCACCACGTGTTATTGCAATAGTTTTGTTGATTAGACTTTTACCCAACAAGATAGTAAAATTTGCTTGTCATAAAAGCATTAGGATTACTGCTTTAGGATATTGATACGTATTGAAATTTTAGGTCAGTCTAATTATTTGGAACAAACCAGTTTATTTTATTTTGAATTCCTACTACTTTTCCTACAATTATTATCGCAGGAGATTGTATTTTTTTCTGTCTTACTCTCTTTTGAATATTATCCAAATTACCAATTACTACTCTTTGTTTATTTGATGTAGCATTTTCAATGACCGCAATCTTTGCACTTTTAGTTAATCCAGCTGCAATCAGCTTTCTTGTAATATCATTTAATTGTTCCAGGCCCATGAAAATCACAATGGTATCAGCTGCCTTTGTTACGGAATCCCAATTTACAGATGACTTTTTTTTCTCGATTGATTCATGACCAGTTAATATAACTACAGACGATGAGAAATCTCTATGTGTTAGTGGGATACCCGAATATGCTGCTGCACCATTTAGAGAAGATATGCCAGGAACTATTTCGTATTTTATATTGTTAGATGAGAGAAATTCAGCTTCCTCGCCACCACGCCCGAAAATAAATGGATCACCGCCTTTCAATCTCAGTATTTTTTTTCCATCATTTGCATACTTTAACATTAATTCATTTGTAATCATTTGATTCGTAGTTGGATCCCCTGACTCTCTGCCCACATAAACTTTTTCTGATTGAGAAGACGCCATACTAAGAATCCCTCTGTTTACTAATCTATCGTAAAGAATGACATCACATTCTAACAATAGTTTAGAAGCCTTTATTGTTAACAAGTTTCGGTCGCCCGGACCTGCTCCACAGATATAGACTTTACCTTTCGGTTTTACTTTTGACTGTTCCACTTTTCTAATGCTTCCCTCCATTCATGCGCAAAATCCGCGGCTCCTTTTGATAATAGATTAATTGCTATATCTCTTCCAATCTGGGATGACTTTGATAATGTATCTGACTTTTTCATATTTATTGATTGGGCACCATCGGAAGAAAAAACTGTTGCATACATTATGATTTTATTTGTTCTTAAATTAGGTAATGCAATGGCGCCAACAGGAAATCTGCAACCAGCATTCAAGTAGTGTATCAGCGATCGTTCTGCATCAATAGCATATCTTGATGGCTTGTCCTCAATTTTTTGTAATTTTGCAAGTATGTCTTTGTTATCTTTTCTACACACGATTCCAATTGCTCCTTGTCCTGGGGCCGGAACGAAATCTCGATAGTCAAACCGTTGAACTATAAAATTATTCAAGTGAAGTCTTTTTAGACCAGCTTCAGCCAAAACAATGGCATCAAAGGAACCTTCGATACACTTTCTTACTCGACTTTCGACATTACCTCTTATTGGAATCACTTTTACATTTGGATTTTTCCGTTTAATTTGAACAGCTCTCCTTAAACTGCTTGTACCTACATGAGAGTTTGGTTCTAGTAATTCTATTTTTGATTTTGACTTTCCAATTAGTACATCGTTTGGCTTTTCTCGTTTAAGCACTGATGCGACGACCAATTCATCGTCAATATCGGTTGGAATGTCTTTAATACTGTGGACGGCGAAATCTGCCTCCTCATTAAGAACCGCTCTATCTACTTCCTTCTCAAATACTCCCTTTTCGTTCACAGAAAAGAGTAACTTGTCTTTATTAATATCTCCACTTGATTTGATTTTTACAACATCACATTTTACATTTGGGTAAAGTTTGTGTAAATTGTCAGTAACTATCTGGGTCTGAATTAAAGCCAATTTGCTTCCCCTCGTTGCGACTCTGTAGTTATTCAAAATCTTTCACTTTTCTCAACGCTTTTGCAAATGATTCAATGGTTCTATCCATGTCTTCATCATCATGTGCATAGGATATGAAACAAGTTTCAAATTGTGACGGCGGTATAAATATCCCGGATTTTAAGAGTTCATCGAATAGTTTCTTATATAGATGGCCCTTTGATTTTCTAACGTTAGAGGCATTTTTTATCTTTTCATTAGTAAAATAAAGCTGGAACATAGAGGCAATGTTATTTACAGATGCATCAAATTTTAGATCTTTTAAATGATCTCTGATTCCATTCGACAAATTATCAGTATAACGAGAAAGTTTTGGATACAATTCATTTTTTACGCTACTTAATTTTTCTAATGTCGCAATACCTGCACTTGTAGATATTGGATTTCCTGCATAAGTACTCCCTTGAAATACAGTTCCTTTTGGAGATAACAATTCCATTATCTTCTTTTTCCCGACTATGGCAGAAAGAGGAAAGCCATTACCAATTGATTTTGCAAGGGTCATAATATCTGGTATCACTCCAAAATATTCAGAGGCACCCCCCGGAGAAAGTCTAAAACCAGTTACAACTTCATCAAAAATTAAAACTATTTCTTCTCTTTCACAGATTCTTTTTAGTTTGCTGAGGTAATCTTCCTCTGGAATTATTAAACCCATATTAGCCAAAACGGGTTCAACTATTACACAAGCAATATCATTGTTAATTTTGACTAGATTTTCGAGAGCTTCTATGTCGTTATATGGTAATAGTAGTGTTTGATTCATTGACTCTTCTAGATTGCCATTAGATGGATTAGTTGAGGCACTAGAACCAGGACTTACCATAACATAATCATAAGCTCCGTGGTAACATCCATCAAACTTTATGATCTTTTTTTTCTTTGTTAAAGCTCTTGCCAATCTAATAGAATGCATGGTTGATTCTGCTCCGGTGTTCATGAGTCTTACCATCTCCATATTGGGAATCCTTTCAAGTATTAGTTCAGAAAGTTTGATTTCATTTTCAGTAGGAACACAGAAAATATTTCCCTTTTCAAGCTGTTTCTTTACAGCGCTCAAAACTTCAAAATACGCATGTCCTAATATGATAGCACCGTACCCTAGACAGTAGTCAATCAGCGTATCATGGTCTTCTGTAATTATCTTTGAACCTTTGCCATATGAGGCAAAGAATGGATACGGTTCATAGAAACGAACCGGACTGTTAACACCACCGGGGATTATTTCTTTTGCTCTATCAAATAGAGAAGCCGACAAACAAGAGTATCATCATTCTGAAACTGTTATAATTGTATCTTTATACTCTGTTCAATATCTCTGCAATCTTCTTTGTGTGATAGGAAATAATAATATCGGCTCCTGCTCTTTTAATTGAAGTTGTAAACTCCATTATTATTTCTTCTTCGTTTACCCATCCTTCGAGTGCTGCTGCCTTTACGATAGAATACTCCCCTGAGACGCTGTATGCGCATACTGGTAATAAGGTGCTCTGTCTAGTCTTGTAAATTAGATCAAGATATGGCAATGCAGGTTTTATCATTATGATATCTGCACCTTCTTTAACATCCATCATTATTTCGTGGAGTGCTTCGTTAGTATTGTGGAATGGCATTTGGTATGATTTTCTATCACCGAACCCTGGTGTCGAATGAGAAGCATCTCTAAATGGAGTATAAAGATTAGATGATAGTTTAGCAGAATATCCGATAATGCCTACATTTTTAAAGCCATCATGGTCTAATGCCTTTCTAATACTTTTAACCTGACCATCCATCATTGCCGAAGGCGCTACAAAATCAGTCCCAGCTTCTGCATGACTTAAGGCGACGCGATCCAAAATTTTCAAACTTTCATCATTGTCTGCAACATTATTTTTTATGATACCGCAGTGCCCGTGGGTAGTATACTGGCATAGGCATACATCAGTTATTGTTACAATTTTTTCGCCGAAATTATTCTTGATTGTTTTCACAGATTCTTGAACTATTCCATCTTTTTGATATGCGCTGGTTGCTCTATCGTTTTTTAGTTTTGGAATTCCAAAAATTAAAAAAGTCTTTACGCCTAGGTCATACAACTCTTGAATGTTTTTGACCAGATTTTTCTGAGGAATTCTAAAGATTCCAGGCATCAACTCAATTTCTTTCGGTTCATTGATCTCTTCTTGAACAAATACCGGATACACAAGATCTTTTACAGACAATCTTGTCTCCTGTAGGAGGTCTCTTATGGCGGGTGTTCGTCTTAACCTTCTTAATCGAACTTGTGGAAACCCATTGAACTCAAAATCTTCATTTTGGTTCATAATTAAAAATCCTTGATACTATATTCAATACATCTTCGTTCTTTTCTGTATTGCCAATTTCCTTCCTAAAATTATTCATAGGTGTGGATAGTATGCCTTCTACTATTGCAAAAGATAACTGCTCCATGATTTCAAATTCCTTCATTCCCTTCTTTATCCCAAGCATCCTGGCTGCTTTGGATAATTCTCTATTTCTCACTTCGTCTACTATCTTAAATATTGATACTACAAAAGGTTCAGCCCTGATTTTCCTAAATAATAAATCCATAGATTCCATACCATTTTGGATCATCTTTTCTGCCAATCTAATTTCTTCATGTCTACGCTTCAGGTTTCTATCCACTATTTCTGCAATTTGATCTATATTCACTAATTTTATTCCAGAGATTGTTGCAATTTTGTCATCAACCGTCCTCGGATTAGAAAGATCAAATATCATCATTCCTTCATTTTTCTTTTTAGAATTGAAAATTCGATCATAAGTAATAAGATAATACGGAGCAGTCGTAGAAACAAAGATGATATCTGTTTTATCAAAATTGTGGAGAGCATCTTCAAACTCTATTGGAGTTCCACCTACAGTACTAGAAAATGACTTTGCTCTTTCATAAGTTCTGCTTGCAACCTCAAAGTCGACCTGTCTCTTTTTGAGCGATTTGGCGACTAGCGTTGCTCCCTCACCAGTTCCAATCAATAATACTTTTTTACTTTGAAAATCGTCAAAATATTTTTCGGCTAAATTAACTGCCATTGAACCTATCGATACACTTCCTTTATTCAAACCTGTGTTGGTTCTAATTCTACTTCCAACCTTTATTGCATGTTCAAAAATTAACGGAATAAAAGAATCAACATAGCAATTTTGGCGAGAGTATTCAAAGGCCCTTTTAACTTGACCCAATATTTGATCTTCTCCAACTACAAGGGATTCAAGTCCTGAGGTTAATCTCAAAAGATGGTGTATTGCATCTTTTCCCTCATTGATTTCGGCTGATTCAAATGACAAATCAGAAAGTTCAGTGATGTCTCTCCAGGTATCAAAGATCTTTTCTACATCTATCCTTTCGAGTCCCAGAAAAAGTTCTACTCTGTTACATGTTTGAAGTATAACGCATTCTCGAATGTCACCACTTGTCAAAAATACTCGATGAGCCTTGGCAATATCCTTGAAAGTAAATTTTTCAAGAACGTGTATTGGAGCCTTCTTGTGAGTTATCCTCACATTCAAGAGTTTTAGCTCATCGGTGACTACGGAATTCATGGTTTATACACCTTTCCCCAATTATTCAACAGATGTAATGCAGTCATTTTTGCTTCGTTAAGCTTATTTGATCTTAACAAATGTTGGATATTTTTATCTTTTATTAATGAATATAAAAATTCCTTTCTTTCTCTTACAGTACTAATTGTTCGCCTTGCTTTCTTTCTCGCAAATTCTTGTAATATGATGTTGCTAATATCTAAATCATTTATACTTCTATGAACCATTCTTTCAATTTTCATCCTTATTTTTCTGGCCATTATTGGACTCTTACCAGAAGTTGAAATTGCAACTTGTATTAGACCTTCATAGTTTACCAACGAGGCATATGAAAAATCGCTAATCATTGGATCATCAGCGGCATAAACAAACGCTCCAATGGATCTTCCCTTTTCTACGAGTCTCCTATTCAAAGCTCTGTCATCAGTCGCAGCCAAAATCAAGAATACATCATTGAATTGATCTAGAATTTTAACATCCTTGATTGTACTCTTTATCACGTTGATTTTGCCATCGGTCTTTAATTTTTTGAGTTGGGCATTAAGTCTGCTTGTTATTACCGTGATTTCGCAGTCTTGATCCAAAAGCCCATTTATTTTCCGGAGGCCCTCAGTACCGCCACCTATCACGATCGCCTTTTTGTTATTTACGTTGAGATCTACTATCAATTGGCAGCCCCTAGTGATCTATGCATTTGATGCTCACGTCTATATTTAATCATTCCATGGAGTTGTTGTCGTCAAATAATTTAGATTTTTAACTTTAAATGACTTTTTTAACACATTTAAGACTATCATATAGTATATATACAATAACGACGTTATAATTTTTAATGACATCAGATCTGAATATGGACTATAGCAAATATGACTTTAAGGATTCTACTGAGCTTTACGTATATTTAAGCAAGAAGGGGCTTTCTAGAGGAACCGTTGAGGAGATTAGCAAACTTAAGGGCGAACCTGATTGGATGCGAGAATTTAGATTACGATCATATGATGTTTTTCTGAGCAAACCCATGCCAAACTGGGGTGGTGATTTATCAAGAATTGATTTTCAGAATATTTACTATTATGCGAAAGCATCTGAAAAACAAAGCAAAAGTTGGGACGAAGTTCCAGAATCGGTGAGGAATACTTTTGAAAAATTG
>DATFBL010000064.1:0-16427 GCA_035253865.1 Nitrososphaeraceae archaeon
GCAAATCCACTAAGAAAGCAAAATAAGAAAGTATAGTCTTGAAATGAAATTTGATTAGTCATTCTCAAGATTACGAAAATTTTCTTGAACTAACCATTCAAAATGACCTTAGATAATTCTTTTTGCTACAATGAAATCAACTAAGTAGAATAGATAAGACCTTTGATTCATTTTTAATATCCATGGAATATATGATTCCTTACTTTTTATTTTGTATCCCGATTTTTCTACCATTTTTCTGATTTGAAATGAATTAGATTGATCGTTGCCATTCTCATTCACAAAATGGTAAGGATCAACCGAAATAAGTTTTCCATTATCTTTGATACAACTATTTATTGAATCTATTAGTTTGTGCGGATCGATCCTGTCAACAAGATTCAAGGCAATTACGCTTTGAAAAAATCTTGATTCAAAAGGTAGATTTCTCGCATCTGATACAATAAACTCTACATTCTTAGCCACTTTCTCGTGCATCATTTTTCTTGCTTCGAGTATGAATGAGAACGATAAGTCTACTCCAAAAACAAATGGTAATCTTTTTGCCAATTCAAATGTGCTTGAGCCAAAAGAACAGCCAATGTCCAAACCGATTCCACTCAAGTTTAGATTCTTTTTTCCCAGAATTTTATAGATATGGTTTGGTTCAATTTTTCTTTTTAAAAGAGATAACAGACGATCATCTGAATGGTAATTCTTTTGATTATACGAGTAAGCTCTATACAATAGATGGTTCTCCTCATAAACATCATTAGATGTTGGGAAATGAATCTCCATACCTACTGATCTGAGGAAATCCTTGAGTTTAGATGATTTTGAGTTTGTTATCCATTTACCGTAAATTACAATCCTTCGACGGGCATATTCATGAAAATTTTGTAATACAATTGGAACTCCCTGAATTACTGGATATTGCGAATTACAAGCGTTACATGTAAGAAAGCCTTCAATACATTCGTCTCCTACTTCTCGAAGTGATTCCAAAGTTAATCTATTCTTATTACATGAATTATTTACACAGCGTAAATCAGAAACAATTCCTTTTATCATATCTCAATACTTTAAAATCTAAATAATTGAGTAACAATGTATGTTCATTTGTTGTTCATTTTCGAAATAATTGAATACATTTTTCCATACGAGGATGAAATATCTCTCCTGTTTGGGTAACCTTTCTTAATTCGATTTATTCTTGCTTCAAGCATATTCTTATTTTTGGTTATCATGGCAAATAATCTTGCCGATTCTTCATTGTATCTTTTTAAATATCTTACTAAATGTTTATTATCGGCTAGTAGTGACGCTATAAGTGATGAATTGTCTGTAAGTATACTTTCAAAGAGAAGCTTTTGTAAATAAAAAGTAGTTCCAGAAACTCTCTTTAGTAACGTAATATCTTCCCTGCTCAAAGCGCTGGCCAGTAATAAATTTACATAGTAAATCATTCCCAATATTATCGCCATAATCGAATCGTGAGTTCGTGGGTCTCTAACTACAATTGTTTTCGTTCCACTAAATAACGAATTTACTAAATTTCTCTCTTTATTTTCATTCCTGATTGGTATAATCAACATTTTGGTATCGCTTAGGTTCCTTGCTCCAGGACCAAACATTGGATGAATTGATAGGGGAGTTATATGTTCTGGAATTTTTAACATAGAATTAAAAATATGTGATTTGAGTGATGATATTTCTACTATGCATGCACCATTTTTCATTACTGAGATACATTTGTTAATTACAGATATCATTAATTTGATAGGCACGCACACAATTACGATGTCAGCTTTACTAACACATGTTTGAAATGATTTGCAAATAGTCACTTTTCTACGGTTACTGATTGATTTTAATTTGATCTTTCTTTTATCGTACAAATATATCTTATAATTATTCTTTTTTGAAAAATAGTTACAGAACCATAATCCCATTTTTCCAACACCTAGTATAGCTACTGTTTTGTCCATTGTATCACACATTCGTTACTTTTCTAAGTATTTTTAACCCATCTTTAAGCGATTTAATTGGTTGACATGCTGAAATTCTAATAAAATCACCATATGACTCTCCAAAGCCATTACCAGGGGCCACCGCAACTCCCTCATTTAACAGATCAAATAGTATCTTATTAGCACTGATGTTATTTTTGAATCTAATGAAATAATACATGCCACCATCTGGATTGACGAAATCACATGGAACGCCATCTAGTTCACTTCTTATAAAATCAAGACGTTTCTTCATTAACTTCGCATTGTTAGTAACGTTACTCTTTAGAGCAGCATTTGCAGCATATTGCATTGGTTCGGCTACACTGGTTATAGCCATAGCTTGTATTTTTGAAATTTTATCCAAGATATCTTTTGAGGATATTGCATATCCAACTCTAAATCCAGTCATGGCATGGCTTTTTGAGAATGAGGATATCATAATGCTCTTATCATATTCAAATTCTAGAATGCTTTTGTATGGAACATAGGAATACATGGAGTATACCTCGTCGCTTAGAACAAATATCTTATTTTTACTTGCAATCTCCAAGATAGAATCAATCTGCTTTTGTTGAATTACTTTCCCTGTAGGGTTATTAGGCGAGTTTAGAACTATCATCTTGGTATTTGATGTTATCATTCTCTCTATCTCATTCAAATCCAGATCCCATTCTTGATCAACGGATGTCCTGATGGCCTTTACCTTTACTCCAATAAAATTTGCACAATCTCTGTAAGCAGGCCAAGCAGGTTCAAAAATGACTATTTCATCACCGATTGAAAGTGTAGAAACCATAGCACTAAACACTCCAAATCTAGCCCCAGGAGTAACTATCACATTTTCCTCCCTTACAGATCTTTCCTGTGCAATTGACTTTCTCAGTACCGGAATTCCGGTCGTTTGTGTGTAGTGAACATGCCTTTTATCAAAAGTTTTCAATAGTTCACGTTTGACACTAGGGGGAGGCATATAATCGGGTTCACCTACTTCCAAATGAATTATCTTTTTACCTTCAGATTCGAGTTGTTTCGCCTTCAAAAACATGACCATGTGATCCAGCTTTGTTTCTTTCTCCGAGGTTTTTTGCTTTTGGATTTTTATTGATTCTAAAAATAGTAAATTCAGTAATCTTCCTATGAATTCATTATTCAGTCCTATTTGCGTTCCCATTTCGTGAACATATCTTGCCATGTCTTGTTCCACGGAAATATCCTCGATGTTCATCATGAGATTTTTCTTAATGTTTCCAATTTGGTTTGCTATCTTCATTCTTTTCTCAACAAGTTTTATTATATCCGCAGTGACCATGCGCATGTCTTCGCGGAGTCTTTCTAATTTTGGTTCCATTTCTTCGCTCATTTTTTCTCTTCACTCAGAACAGGTGGTATCAGATTCCATCGAACAGCATGGTCTGCTAAAACAAGTGAAACCAATGATTCAACTACAGGTATGGCTCGAGGCACAACACACGGATCATGTCTACCAGGAACAATGATGTCGCATTCAGAATTAGAAGTCATATCTATTGTTTTTTGTTTCTTTGCTATGGACGAGGCCGGTTTGAAGCCGATTCTTATTACTATTGGCATTCCATTAGTCAGACCTCCTAAAATACCACCAGAATTGTTTGTCTTAGTTACTACTTTATGATCAGATATTTCATACTCGTCGTTATTTTCCGAGCCTTTTAGCTTTGTTCCTGAAAAACCTGATCCAAATTCTATTGCCTTTACTGAGGGAATGCTAAATAACGCTTTACTTAGATCAGATTCCAATGAAGAGAATATTGGTTCTCCTAATCCCACTGGCAATCCTACCGATATAGACTCAACAATCCCACCAAGTGAATCACCATCCTTCTTTGCTTCTATAATAGCAAATTTCATTTTTTCAGCAATTTCAGGATCAGGACAGCGGACATCATTTGCATATCTGTTTAGTTTTGATTCTTGGAATGATGAAGATTTGTAGCTAATTTTGCCTATCTGAATAGTATATGCAATTGTTTCAATCCCCAACGAATATCTCAAAAGTTTTTGTGCTATCGCACCCCCCATCACCATGGTTGCCGTTAATCTGCCAGAAAACCTCCCGCTTCCTCTATAGTCTGCATAGCCTCCGTACTTTATGAAAGATGGATAATCAGCATGTCCTGGTCTTGGACTGTTCTTTATCACGTCATAGGGTCTAGAATCAGAATCTTTATTCCATATTATGGTGCATATTGGAGCAGAAGTAGTATACCCGTTAAAAACTCCCGACAATATTTCTACTCTGTCTTCTTCCATTCTCTGTGTTGCGATTATCGATTGACCTGGTTTTCGCTTATCTAGTTCAATCTGTAGATCTGATTCCGATAGGGGAAGTCCAGCGGGGCATCCGTCCAATACCATTCCAATGCATCTTCCATGACTTTCACCGAAACTGGTTAATGTTAGTTGCTCGCCCAAGCTATTGCCAGTCATTTTATGGATATTGATACCCCTTGTATGTCATATATATTGCCTTTATGCTAATTAATGATAATACAAAGGTTGTAGGAATAATGGGTAGTTCAATCGCGACTAACTAAATTTTGCTCCAATCCTTTTCATGTCTTGGATAAAGGAGGGATAGGAAACATCAACTGAATCCACACCATCCACAATAGATTTTTCAGTCATCATAGACGCTATTACAAAGCTCATGAAAAGCCTGTGGTCGTTGTGTGAATTAATGTTCGCGTTCCTTAGTTTCTTTGGTGCAGAAATAGTGATTTCGTCGGGAAGTATTTTTATTGTCACTCCAAATTTTCTAAACTCAGACGCAATTATTTTCAATCTATCTGTTTCTTTGTAACGTGTGTGAGAAACACCATATATCCTCACAGGATTTCTTGATTTCAACGATAGGATGGCCACGACAGGAAGCAAATCTGGTGTGTCTGACAGATCAAATTCCCCACCATCCAGTTCTCTAGTTCCCATAGCTCTTACAGTCCCTTTCTTCTTTTCTATACTAATTGTCGCACCAATTTTCTTCAAGATCTCAAGAATTTTTGAATCTCCTTGAGGTAACGAAAAGTCCAAATTAGTAACGGTTACCTCACCACCAGCAAGTATACCTGCAGATAGTAACAATGCGGCCGTAGAAAAATCTCCTGGTATAGTAAAGGTAGATGGAATATATCTATTGAAAGATACATTATATTTTCTATAGTCACTAGAGTTTGCCACTTTGGCACCGAATTTAGTCATAACATTAATAGTGGATTCTATATACGACCTTGAAACTTGTTTTCCAGTAACATTTAAAGATATTCCAGATTCTGCACAAACTCCGGCGATTAGGATACCTGAAATAAATTGGCTTGAAATAGAACCATCGATGGAAATATGATTTCCCCTGATTCCACCTCCTTGTACAATAATAGGCGCTTTATCATTCTCTGTAGCCGAGTAGCTATTTACGCCAAGTTGTTTCAAAGCTGATAATAATGGTCCCATTGGCCTTTTCCTGATGCTATCATCACCCGTAATTATTACATGACCTTTTTTTAGTAATGAGGAGATTGCAGTAACAAATCGCATCGTTGTTCCAGAGTTCTCTACATTAATAATATCATCCGGAATTTTTAGAGTAGTATTTCCAGAAACAATTAAGCCTTGGTCAGTTCTTTTTATTTTTGTACCAAATGCTCTGCATGCATTAATTGATGCAATTGTATCTCGTGATATGAGAGGATTAATTATTTGTGAATTTCCATTCGCCAAGGAAGAAATGAAAATGGCCCGATGTGTATAGCTCTTACTAGGAGGACATATTACGTTACCAATTAACAATGATTTTGCTACAATTATCTTACTCAATTTCTCTCACAGTAGATGCCTTTTGATTGTTTGATTTTGAAACAATGATTCTTCCATCTAAATTAGACAAAACTGATTTAATCTTTTGTATCTCTGCCTCAGACGCTACAGCAGCTACTGCTGGACCGTTACCAGATATGCTGGCTGCCAGTGCTCCATTTTCTAGACAAAGCCTAGTGATAGTATAACTGTTTGAAAGCAATGAAGAAGTTAAGACTCCGTTTAATGTCATTGCTTTCCAATAATGTCCCGAATTGGCCAATTGAAAGGCCTCGAGATAAATATTTGAGAGCAATCTAAGTCTGGATATATCTCCTCTTTTTTTATTATTTGGCAAGAATATCACGGCATATACATCCGTTGGTGCATGCTCCCTTTTCATTATTTTTCTCTTATAGTTATCAGTGGTAACAAATCCTCCATAATAACACGCAGTAGAATCATCAAATGCACCTGTAATAGTTGTCTTTGCATATAACGATGCATCTATTGCACTATTTAATACAAATTCGTCATTAACATCTTCATTCACTAATGAATTACATGCAAGAGCTACTGCATTTGACACTGCACTTGAACTTTTCAAACCCATACCAGATGGTATCTCGGAGTTTATATTAATCAATAATTGCTTATTGTTAAGATACTTTAATGGCAGCAAATCATGAATTATTTTTTTTATCATGGGACTTCCTCGACCCTTTTGAAAAATTATTCCTGAACCTTTTTTTGAAACAATTTCTACTTTTACCTCAAGAGAAATACCCATTGCAGAACCAAATCCTGTGGCAATAGCGTTCACTATGGATATTGCGCCATGAACTACTGATGTTACCTTTATAGTCACATAGGTTCACCAAACATTCCAAACAATACCTTCTTCATAGATTCAATCGGGGGATCGATTCTGAACCATATCTTAAACGAAGCAATAGCCTGTTCTAGTAACATTTCATAACCATAGACTATTTGAGCACCGGCCGTTTTAGCATTTTCTAATAATTTAGTTTCTATTGGCTTGTACACAATATCATATACTATTGATTCCTTACTTATACTGGATGACTTTATCAAACTTACTTCATTTTTCATTCCAAGTGGAGTGGTGTTTATGATGAGATTGGACCTAAATGCAATTTTCTGGATCTCATCATGGGAAATAATATCTGCCCTTAATCCTAAATTGTTAATGACATTTGCTAAATTTGTAGATCGATCTATATTCCTATTGAAAATATTGATCCTGGCAACCCCTTTCTCTTGAGAGAGTGCAACCGCCACTGCTCTGGCTGCCCCTCCAGCTCCTAAAATAAGAACTTCAAAGCCACCTAGATCTATTTTTCGTTGGTGTAATGGTTCAATAAAACCGATAACATCGGTATTATATGCATAAAACTTCCCACTTTCATTATTTACTGTATTTGCAGCTCCGACCATCTCGACAATCCTGTCGGAACTATCGACGTATTCTAGAACTGTAACCTTGTGGGGCATAGTTACATTGAAACCACCAATGTTTATGGCTCGCAAAGAATCCATTGAATGTTTCAATTGACCTTCTTGAACCCGGAATGCAATATAGGTGCAATTTAACCCTAGCGTAGTAAAGGCAGCATTGTGAATGGCTGGTGATAATGAGTGGTCGATAGGATCCCCAATAATGCAATAAGTTCTATAGTCATTACTCATTTACTTTTCAGATTATTTGCAATTCTGTCGTATATTTTTTTCATCAATACAATGTCAAGTTGACCTGGAGCCAACGGTTTATCCAGCGAAGCATATGTAAATGGTGAACCTCCATAAAGACTACATAATAATCTTGACAATATTCCATGTTCTCCCATGGCAAATGCAATCAATTTTGTATTATCATTGTTCTGGTAGAGTGAAAGCAATTTGAAATTATCTTCAATAGATCTTGCTGTGGTAACCATTTTAACATAGTTGCTGTATTCTCTCATATCTTTAAATTTATTTCGTAGTGTAGAAAGACTTGGAGTTTTCCTAAAGTCGTGTGAAGACACAAGTATTGGGACTCTATTTTCTGATAGAAATTTCCCAATCCCTCTGTCTTTTTTTAAAGTAGAGATCTCTACATCAAGTAACATTGGTCTTGTCATAGCCATTTTCTCCAGTAATGAAATACGTTCTCTGTTACTTCCATCAAAAGACCCGCCTTCCTCTTTCGATCTCAGGGTAAAGATTGCTTTGTTCTTTATCTTACTAGTTATGTCTAGGGCAAGGTCGATATCCTTGTATATGTCATAATCAAATCTAATTTCCACAAAATCTGCCCTTTTCTGAAGGGCACTAGAAATCAATCTAGGTAACTTGTCAACTGAACTTGTTGCCAGAGAGACACAAACTTTGAATTTATTTGAAAACAATATGATCAGTTTTTTAAAAGTTTAGCAGATTTGCATTATCCAGTTCCGCACCAATACCATATCCTAGTAGAGCTATTCCAGTTCCTAAACCAGACATTTCTATTCCTCCTTTTACCCAATTTTTCTTTGCTGACTTTGCTTTCTTGGCACCAATTATGAACGAGGAAGTGATACTAATCGCGATAGCTATCCATAATGAAAATTCAAGAGGCAAATAGCCAGTCTTGGATAGTAGGTATGGCAATATTGGCAAGATTCCGCCAATAATAAATGAGGCAAACATAATTAGAGCGCCTTTGATAGGGTTACCTACAATATCCAAATTCAACCCCAATTCTTCGGTTAACATTGTATTAAGCCATACTTTCTTGTTGGATGTGATCTTTTCTGTGACACGTTTTAACAGATCATCGTCAAATTCCTTGGCCCGATAAATTTCTTCAATTTCTAATCGATCTTGTTCAGGATATGTTTCTATTTCATATTCTTCTCTTTTTATCTCAGATTCAAGAATTTCTCTTTGTGATTTTACGGCCAAATAGTTTTGAACTGCCATTGCTTTTGCACCTGTAAACATCCCCACCTGTGCGGCTAATATTATAAAATCAGGAGTACTATTTGCTCCTCCAACGCCTGCAACTATTCCCAATGATGTATTTATTCCATTGCCAAACCCAAATACAAAATGTCTGATATGATTGGATTCTTTGATGTGCGGTTCAACATGTCTGGAGACGGTCATCACAAATATTTCAAAGATTGGGTAATTTAACAATAACAGAGAAAACGTCTTTTCCTGCCATAAGTTATTCCATTCAAATTAGAATTGACACCATATAGAATGTGTATGTGAGAAGTGTATCCCGCGGGCAGGATTTACTCCAGAAGATCATGAAATCAAATCTGTTTGAGCCTGCGACTCTTCGGTCGCTGCAATTGTTAGCCTGATAGGCTGTTTCACGAGGTTAGCAATTTCTGCCTACTACTACAGCCGAAAGCTCTACCAGGCTGAGCTACCGCGGGACATTTTTGGTAATGGATTCTGGTTATATAAAATAATTGAATATAGGTATTTAGAATTCAAGTGGTCAAATAAAGATGATTTTGGCTCATAGTGTAATTTAACCAATCACATATTCAAAATAATTAATTATATGAAAAAATATAGTATCGATAATGAAGGATTATGATCATCAGATAGTCTGGTTAGACTATTTTAACAAGAACTTGTCAAGAAAGAAAGGACGAAAAGTAAGTAAGAGTATTTCGGTTTATGATCCTACAATGCAAGAGCTGATCGACGCATCTAAATCTTTAGAATTAGATTTTTCGGAAGAAGATACCAATAATCAAGCGAGGTATCCGAGAAGGTCCTTTGTAAAGTCCGGGTATATCATGATCTCAAAAAAGGAGAAAAAAACATCTGTTGTCAATCAAATTGCAAAATTGATGTTTGAGGTAAGAAAACAAAAGCATTAACAATATTCAATGAATCCCCATTATTCGATACAAGTCTAATTCAAATAATGATAATTTTATTTATCTTAAAACTAACTTTTATTGACAGATTAAAATGATAATGAGTGTGTGAAAGGTGTTAATACATAATGGAAATGATAGGTGAAATTCTCCACATGGCGAAGAGTGGGCGGCTTATCGTCAAAGTTGAAGAGAATACTACTCACAACTTGATAGGTCAGGCACTAATTGATAATAAGGGTTCAAGAATTGGTAAGATTATCGAATTAATAGGCTCGATTAAGTCGCCATATGCGTCGGTGATGCCAACGTTAAACTCAAAGTATACTGTCGGGGGGAAAGTGTACAGATCACCTAGTTTCAATCATCAATATAGCTCGTCAAAAAAAAGAAACAGAACTAGGAGGAGAAAAACAGCATGACATCTGTAGAATATTGCTCCCAATGTCCAGAATGTCAATCCAAGATAATTCTTGACTATGGTAAGGGCGAATATGTATGTCACAAGTGTGGATGTGTAGTTATGGAGCAGGTCGACTATTACGGACCCGAAACCAACTCAACTGATTTTGAAGAAAGAAACAAGAATACAAGAGCAAGCGGTTCTACAAGTTTATCACTCCATGATTTTGGATTGAGAACTGAAATTGGAAACAGTTCAAGAGATTATAGCGGGCGTGCTATAGATTATCAAAACGTAGAACTTATGAATAGGTCACGCAAGTGGCATAGTAGACTAAGGGTTAATTCTTCAAAAGAAAGAAGACTATCAAATGTTCTTTCAAAAATTAATGAAGTATGTTCTGTTCTTTGTCTGAGAAAAACCATAACCGAAACTGCCTCTATGATTTATCGTAATTTTGAGAATAATAGTAAGGCAAAGGGAAAGTCTATTACATGTATAGCATCTGCCACTATTTATTTGGCCTGCAAAAGATGCGGTGTTGTTAGATCCATAGAAGAAATAGTCCACGCTGCAGGAATATCGGAATTTGACAAATCTAGTGTGAAACTAGCATCTCGGTATTATAGATCGATGGTAATGGAAATGAACAAAATAGATGAGTCCAAATATAAAACAGATGTCACTTTAATGATGGACGACTCAGAATCGCAGGTTTCAAATGCTGATACTAGATCAATTGACAATTCAGCTTCTCATACCTCCACAGTGCCTTCAATATTTGCAATCGATAACTATATTTCTAAACTTGCTAACATTGCAAAAATCGATACAAAAATTGAAAGATTGGCTCTTGAAATTGCCCAAAAAACTAACAATAATTTTTTTTCAGACGGAAAAGCACCCAACGGATTGGCTGCCGCATACATTTATCTTGCGTCAGTACTCCTTGGAGTAAATCTACTACAGATAGACGTATCCAATTTTGCTGGCGTTACCGAAGTAACAATCAGAAATAGATGTAAGGATATATTGAATAATTTCAAACTTGTAGTGAATGCAAAACCAATAAACTAGTAATGTAAAGGTTGCAGAATAAAACTACTACGGATCACAATTTTATGTTCCTTTGCTTTCTATACATTTGAATAAGTTCAGATTCATCTGTTACATCTTGAGGATTTTTGTCACGGCGTATTTTTTTAGTAAATTTTGGAAAACGCAAAGACAATCCAAAGCCTTTTCTGATAGAATCCATGCCCGCGTCATATTCAGGACTAAGAGTTATCTCAGAGGCTATAATTTCAATTACTATTGTGGGAGTAAACCAAGTATCCATTTCTAATTTCGAGTAAACTCGGGGATGTTTTTTTGGAATCTTATGTTTTCCTAATTCGCTAAACAGTTCATCCAAAACTTCATCTGTAAATCCACTTCCCACTTTACACACGCTTTTGAATACATTTTCATTCTTGTCAAAGATTGCAAGTAACAGGGCTCCGTACTTACCTACTCGTCTCCCCCTACCATGAGACCCACCAACTATAACTAGATCCAAACTATCCACTAGTTCATTTCTATATTCTCTTTTTATTTTCGTCCAAGCAAATCCTCTTGCACCTGCTCGATACGGACTATCGGTTTGCTTAACGACCAAACCTTCACAACCATATTCAATTGATTTTGCCATGAATTTTTCAAGTTCCTCCACACTAGTTACGATCTTCTGATGTATTAAAGTAAGTTTACGATCTTTTAAATTAGTAATAATATCTTTCAACAACTCCCTTCGTTTTAAATATGATAGTTTTGTCTTATCTCTGCCTGATGCCCAGAGGATATCAAAAACATTTATAGAAACAGGATAGTTCTCCACATTTCGGGCTATATCATATTTCCTGCGTCTGTGCATCAATTCTTGAAATGGAAGAAATTCTTCTGTATACTTATTTATAGCAACGACTTCAGCTTCAATAATAAAATTGGTTAGTTTTATTGTTCTTGAGACTTCAGCCACATCCGGATAATAGTGTGTTATGTTTTCCATACTTCTTGAAAATATTTCAACCTTTTTACCTTTCCTGTGAATTTGTACTCTTTCACCATCGAGTTTGAATTCTACTGCACCTTTACCTGATATTTTCTCAAGAGCTTCTTCACTTGTTTGTACTCTTTCTGCCAACATCGGTCTTATTGGTATAAACAACTCAATCTTGATATTAGAAACTGCACTTAATCCCTCAGTTGCTAATATCTTTGAAACTCTTCCTAAATCACTGGAAACATTATATGCACTTTCTAAAGGTTTTCTATTCTTTTTATCGGAAGTATACGCTAGGGCCAAAGCGTCCATTATCGTAATGTCGGCAATCCCAAGTCTAAGTGTCCCCAAAGCAAATCTAATAATGTATTTACACTCTTGAGGGGATGAATCATTGAAAAGACTTGTTAACAGCTTTAACTTTATTTCCTGAGATCCTTTGCCGGCGGTTTTTGCTATCTTATCAAAGATCAAGTAAATCCTTTCAATAGTAACCATTTCATCAAAAAGCGTGGTCTGAACCTTGTTCTTTAGAATTGATTCAGCTACATTTCCCAGATCACCTATCTCACGATATTTATGATAAACCTTACCTACTGAAACATTTGATATTTGGGATATAATTCGTATTATCGTTTTTTCGGCGATTCCCATTTCAATCCCTTCGTAATCAGGTCTAATTTTTCCCTGAATGAGATAAATTATTTTGTCAATGAGATCGGGTGAGGTACTTTTGAAAAGGGTAACCAGGTGGTTTGTAAGTTCCAGCCTGCTTTTGGTTTGTTCCATTTGTTCCATGATGTTGACAATAATGGAAAAATCCAACGTATCTTATTACGGGAGGATGTTTTAAAATATTTCAAACCTGCGTTGCGAAAATTTGGATTTGTTCTGAAAAAATGAGTACTGCTCGTAAGTTGAACCGCGAATTTTGGATAGGATTATAAAATGGAATATATTTCGTGTTACTATGGGCGGAGCTAAGAAAAAATCAATCGGAAGTCAGGAAAAAACAAAGGAGACTCAAGCTGCCGATGAGAAGGCAAAGAAGGGAGAAAAGAAGGGACCAATAAAACAAAAACAAAAATCATTGATAGCTATAGAAGAATCTCAAGGTTTAAAGACCATTAAAAGCATGAAACCAATTACCTCCCAATCATTAGCTAGGTCAATGGGTGTAAAAATTTCAATAGCAAATTCATTTCTCCGTTCACTAGAATCAAAGGGGATGTTAAGAACAATCGGTGGGTATAGCGGACACAGGATCTATGAACTTGGACCTACTGATTCAACTCAATAAGAATTGTACTTGCTTTGACCATTGAATAATTAAAGACATTTGATTCTTATTCAAAAACCAGAAAATCTATTTTAAACCACAACTGTTTTCCTAGATATGGTCATACATTTTTTTTGAACTAGCATTATCCCATAGCTATTTAATTTATGTTGGTCATCAGGCTCTTAGGCAAATTTCATTGGGCTGGTAGGGGATGAGAAAGATTTTGAGCCTCCTACCGGTGTTTGTTTTATATTTTTATAGTTCATGACTATTGTAAATAATCCGAAGCTAATCTACTATCATTCGATTTGTGAACTCATTCGCAATATTGGTTGTCATTACTTTTAAGACGTCTTTGTCTTCAAAGTTTCCCAGACACCACATGGCCTTGACTAATGCGGTTTCCGAGGTTATGTTAGATAGAGGTATCACTCCTATCTCCAAAAGATCTCTTCCAGTATCATAGACTGTTAGCGAAGTTCTACCCCAGATGCATTGGGACGTCATAAATACAAAAATTCCATTCTTGACCGTATTCTTTATCTGCTGAAAGCATTCTTTATTTATGTGGCCCAGACCAGTACCTTCAAGGATAATTGCTCTATTCCCCTTTTCTACACAGTAATCTATAATATTGCAATCAAAACCAGGATAGAATTTTAATAACATAACTTTGTCGTCAAAGTTCGATCTTACAATCAATTTTTCAATATTCTTGCTCCTTTGATGAAATTTCAGGTCTGCGTATTGTGGGCACATTTCTATTTGGTCTTTCTTGACAAGTGAGAATGGTGAAATGTCGATAGAATGAAATGCATCCCGTCTACTTGTATGATTTTTTCTTACCCTTGTGCCTATATGACATGCTATTACATCATCTGATATCGTATGGTGCATGGCAATAAAGACGCCTGAGAATTTGGATCTGGTTGCAAATGTGCAAGCTCCTATCAAATTTGTTGATGCATCTGATGAAGGTCTGTCTGATGATCTTTGAGCTCCAACCAATACTACTGGAATTGGCAGATTCTCTAGTGCAAAACTTAGTGCTGCAGAAGTGTAATGCATTGTGTCAGTACCATGTGATAAGATAATCCCATCATATTTCCTTGATAATATATTATCCCCGATTTTTTTAGCCATGAGTTTCCAGTGATCGGGCCTGATATTTTCACTATATTCACTCATTACAACTTCCGGATTAATATTGGCTATTTTCTTCAGCTCCGGAATTGAATCATTAAGTTCTTTTGCTGTGAGAGCTGGCATAACCCCACCCGTCCTGTAATCAATTTTACTTGAAATGGTACCACCCATACTTAACAGTGATAAATTTGGGAGCTGGGAATCATGATAATCTCCTGCATTATCACCTTCAGTCAAGTTATTATGAACAACGGACTTTGTAGGATCCAATTCTTCTGGAGTTTTTTTTATGCTCTTAATTTTTTCTAAATTGATACCAATATTATATCCATTCTTTAATTTCAAAACTAAATGATTGACGTCAGCGTATTCGTATCTGGGAATCAAGATACCCATATGTTTAGCATTGTTCGTTTCAATCATGACTGAATCGCCTAATTTTACATTAAACTTTCTGAACAATTCTCTTATTTTGCCATGATTTTCATCGCCGATCAATATCTACTATTTTGTAGAAAGTATATATTAATAAATTGTAAGTTCGACAATCGTAATTTTCGAAACATGATGGCCTTATGCTATTAAATTAGTCCTTTGGTAACAACAATACAAAGGATACTGGATGTTAACAATTAATCCAGTATCCATGACTATTTTTCATGCAATATATTATTTTGGGTAACAGACTTTTTTTTCATATTGAAGCTTCAAGAAACTTGATATTACTTACGTTCTATACCAATATTGCAACCCAATGACATTCTAAGAATCAAATAATGGGCCTTTAAATGCAAAATGATAATTCTAGATTTGAAAATTTGAATAAAAAAATGGATGTTTTGTCATTCCATCACAATCATAGTTAAGGTAGACTTGACCCCATTTAATTTTCTGAGCTTCCATGTAATAGTTTCCTTGACTTTTTCCATTGTTTCTGATTCAACTTGTGCAACTATATCATAAACTCCATAAACTTGATAAATTTCCTTCACACCATCGATGCTTTTTAACTCACTTACAATAGAATCTTCGCTACCTAATTCAGCATTCATTAGGACAAATGCCTTTGGCATAACAAGAAGGATGTGAATGAGATATAAAAAGATGATGCAGTAAACTGGCGATGATTATAAATTGAAACATAAGTTAACCCGAATGATTGAAATTTTCTTTCCGAGAAATCTGCAAGTGCATCGCAAGTAAGTATGTCAGGGATCAAGCCTAGCCATTGTTCTTGGAAAGAGTACACATTCCTTGATGTCCTCCAGATTAGTTATCCATCTTACCAATCTCTCAATACCTATGCCAAATCCACCATGAGGTACAGACCCATATTTTCTAAGATCCAAATACCATGAATATGAATTCATGTTCAAGCCTTCTTTTTCAATCCTGGATTTCAGCAAATCGATGTTATCCTCCCTCATGCCACCACTGCTAACCTCGCCAAACCCATTTGGCAAAAGTAAGTCAGTAGTCAGAGCAACGCCGGGCGTTTCTGAATCCTCTTTTACATAAAACGGTTTAACTTCTAGTGGATAACCATACACAAAAACTGGATTAGTACGATCCTTTGTAAGCGCTTTTTCAGAATCTATGTTCAGGTCATCACCCCACTCTATTTTTCTAATCCTTGCGTCATCTTGCACCTGTACATCCATCGAAGAAAGAATTTCGATCGTCTGACTATAGCTCAATTTGTCAAATGGTTCTTTGATTTGAGTCAAAGGGGGAATGTCCCTATTCAGAAACTCAAGTTCTTCCTTTCTCTCTTTCATTATATGTCCAACCAAATTGACAAGTAATTTTTCCTGAATGGAAAAAAGATCATTGAGAGATATCCAAG
>DATFBL010000065.1:0-20775 GCA_035253865.1 Nitrososphaeraceae archaeon
CACCCATGGTTTGGGACTCGAAATAATGTTTGCAATATGTTCGGCCTTCAGGTTACTTGCCAGATACGAAGATACCAATCCCCCTACTCTACCCATATCAGGCAATGAAGCAAATACCGTAAAATTATCTGCTTTTTTCTTTGCAAAAATATCTATCAATACCATTTTTACAACAATACTCCAGGTATCCGCGATTGGTAAAGAATTGAATATCGAATCAAAAGAAATGAGTTTTAGAGTGTGTCTTCTTCCTCTACCAATTTATCTATAGGCTCACCACTAGGCAATGGCGAATTCTTATCAACTTTGTGGGTGAATAGTTGATCCCAATCCATTCCGAGTATTACGTTACGTCCTACCGCTATTATCTTTGATTTAGGAACATCAAATCTATAGTCTCTATCACCGAAAACCACAATCTTATCATCAGTCTCTTTCATTACAAATCCTACATGATCTTCGTTTTCGATTCTTACACCCTTATTGAAAAGTGATTTGGGGAATTTATTTTCATAAGATGCGAGGTCAACATCTTCTCTGTTTTTCCAAGGATCAACAAATTTGCTTGTAGGAAGCGGTGAGTCTCTTTCTACAGAATATCTCTTTGCAATCTCGTCAAAATTTAAACCAATTAACACGTTTTTGCTGACAGTTTGTATTTCCGTTAATGGTATGTCATATCTTTCCTTTCCATCTCCGAATACAACAATCTTGTCTTCTGTTTCACGAACAACATATCCAACATGAGGTGCGTCAAGCGCAATTACAGCTCTATTGAAATATTTTCCCGATGTCATATATTATTTTGAATATCTACTATGCTGTATATTAATAAATAGTTCAAGAGAATATCTATTGAGATTTTCAAATTTCGTGAGAAATGTGTATTCTGATAGAATTTTTCTATTTTTCTTAGATCTATGCCAAAAAATTCTCAGTTAGTCGGCTTTTTTTACGGAATTCTCATCGTATTAAAGTCAACATAAATGCTATTATATCCAAACTCATCTAATAGATATAACAAGAAAACAATGAGCGTTAATAAAGCGTCTCTTAAAAGGAAAAAGCAATACAATTTGATATACGATGAATTGGCTTTAACGAAATTAATGCAATATTATGGATTTGAAAAGCGACAGGATTTGCTAAATTTCCTAAAAGCTCAATGTATACATAGCGTGTAACCATATTCAATAATTTTTGTTAAGGAGTTAATTATTCCTCATATTTATTTGAAAAATTTAAGTGCGATTACATATTTTAATAAGGTATGGAGAAAGCAAAAGTAAAAAAATATGTAAATTATGATGATGAAACTTTAGAAAAGATGAAAAGATATTATAAAATTGATGATAATGACGAACTTTTGCGATTCATAAAGACTCATGGATTGAAGAACTATGATTTTGATATAGATAACTCATGATAGTTGATTTTATCACTGGAATTGCATATTGATTATTAGGTAGTATTAACTTGTATCTTTCGAACCTCATAACACAAATAAGTCAAAATTTCTTAATTCAAGATTTCGCGGTGGTCATGATAGTGGCCGCAATAATGGTATTTGTTACTCATAAACTGAAACAACCTATGGTAATAGGGTACATTCTGGCTGGAATGGTCATTGGTCCCTTTACTCCTCCATTTAGCTTAATTCATGATGTAAGCACAATCAATACATTAGCTGAGCTTGGAATAATCATTCTTTTGTTTGTAATTGGAACTGAGTTTCCCATTACAAAACTTAGATCTGTCGGAAGAATTTCATTGGTTGTAGGTACTGCAGAGTCCCTTGGAACATTATTAATTACGTTCTTCGTCGGACAAACTCTGGGATTTTCACAATTTGACTCCATGTTCCTGGCACTTGCAATGTCGGTCACCAGTACTGTGGTTACTGTAAAGATACTAGAGGAGTTGAATATGATAAATGAAAAATCAAGTGTATTGATAATGGGAATATTGATTGTAGAAGATGTAATAGTCATTACCATGTTAGGTATCCTGCAATCAGTTGCCTTAACTGCAGCAGTATCATTTGTACAGGTAATATTATCTGTAGCAATCGTAGTGGGTTTCATTGCAGCAATCTTGATTTTAGGTTCACGATATTTGCCTCCCCTTATAGATAAGCTTGCTAGAAAAACTGATTACTCTGTCTTGATTATAGTTATTTTGGGTCTTGCTTTTGGACTATCATTCGGAGCAATTGAACTTGGATTGTCCCCTGTAATCGGTGCATTTTTAGCAGGTGTGTTGGTAGCAGAATCAAATAGCGCTGGAATAGCTCGTGTCATTACAATACCACTTCGAGACGTATTTGCAGCATTATTCTTTGTATCAGTAGGTGCTCTGGTGGATGTATCAAAAATACCACTATTTATCATTCCGGCATTGATACTCATAGTAACATCATTTGCTGCAAAAATGGTGATTGTCACACCGTTTCTAATCAAAGCCGGATATGATACAACTACTGCGGTTAGAACGGGTCTTGGCTTGTCATCAGCCAGAGGAGAAATGTCACTAATAATTGGAAAAGGTGGTCAAGATGTTGGTGCTGTCTCTTCATATATCCTTCCAATTCTAGGAGTTGTAACAATTGTAACAACTTTTGTAACTCCATATATACTAAAACTAGGAACAAAATTGAATATATCGTCTAATACTAGTGGAGAGAAAAAATAGCTAGATCGGAGATTTATTGGGCAAGGGTACCAGTATCAGTATCACATTTCTAGCCTAAATCAAAGTACAATTACGATTGATTCAAAATTCCGCTAATCCTAACAAAATGTTCGTTTGGAGGAATAAAGATATTAGTAGTAATTGTCTTTCCGTTCTTGCTAATCTGTGGATCTGTCACTCCTAAATTGTCCAAGAAAATTGCTATGACCTGATTGTTATCTAATTGTGGTACACTGAGTGTAACTATTCCTCCTGATGGATTATAATGATCAGCATTGAATGATAGGCTGTCTGTTGAATTATCATAACTGAAATTGCTTATTTTGGCAACACTCTCCAATCCATACGGCAGAAACTTTCCGTTACCTAAATCAAGAGTATTAATTGGTGCATCTGGATCAAAACCTGCGCAACTAAAATAGTTTGCTTCCTTTACTATGGTATTATCTGGTTTGGCTGAAAAAGGTTTTACCTCACCTGGTTTTAGCTCCGGTATAATATTTGATTCAATAGAATCAATTTGGGTTCCATTTCTATCGTGAACTGATGCATAAACGCTAATATTGTGCACCATTACACTACCATTATTCTTTAATGTCCCAATAAGTTCCCTATTTTCCCCCACAGGAAAGTTAGAGTAGCTTTGCAAAATGATATTATAATAAGGTTCATTTGTACTGTCTGTACGTAGTAGATAAGGCTTGCCCAATATATCATAGTCAGTATCAATTTTAAATTTAAATGGAGACTCCTTTCCTGGATAAATGATTTTACTGAATGTGGTATCTTGCAAAGTAGTTTTTGAATCGTCAATATTTTTCTGAACATCCAAACCTACCGTTACCTGTTCAGATGTTGTTCCAAGATTCGTTACAACGCCAATAACATTCAATTTTCCCTTCGAATCAACAAATGGAGTTCCAGAAGAAATTTCGAGTCTTTCTTCTGCCTTGACAAAATTATGGAATATTTGTCCAATATACATTATTAGAAGCAATGTAAGGAGAATTGGTATGACTTGATTCACAATAGTATATTTCTAAAAGGAAAATAAATATCATTGTGAAATAGAGCAAGGCGTAACATCTTGTAGTACAAGACCCGAGAAGTGTATCATAAGATCTTGTCAAATGGCTTCATTGCATTTGGAATATTTTCAATCAAATCCGTGGCCATCATGTGCAAACCCACCTTTTCTGCTGCAATAGTGGCTGCCACACCATTAAAATAAACTGCCAATGCACATGCATCAAATGATGAATTTGTCCTTGAATATAAAGCTGCAACAAGCCCTGCTAGAACATCTCCAGTTCCTCCGACGTTCATTGCTGGAGTAGTCCTTCTTATTGTAGCAATCTTTCCGCGCTCATCTGCAATAACATTCAACCAACCCTTGAGAATGATAGTAATCTTGTGTTTAATCGCCATTTTCGAAACGATTGAAAGAATCTCTTTTTCACTAATACCCACATCTTCGTTGAAAATTCTTTTAAATTCACCAGGATGTGGAGTTATTATAGAATCAGTTTCAGCAATTTCTGAGAGGACTTGTGGTATTAGCGCCGACGCATCAAGTACAAGTTTTGTTCCATTTTCTCTAAGTTTCTTAACAAGTAAAGTTAGAGCCTCAGTTTTGGTTATAGTCATTCCCATACCCATAGTTGCTGCATGAGGTTTCTTTGGTAGACTTTTAATCAATCGATTTGCAGATCCAATTGTAAGTGAGTTATCTGTCATGGGTAATGCAATAACATCCGGCGAATAAGATCTAATGGCGTTAACAATAATCTTGGGTACTGCAGTATAAACGAGGTCCGCACCTGCACGTAGAGCACTCAGTGACGCAAGCAAAGGTGCACCATGATACAAAGTACTACCGCCAATTACAAGTACTATTCCATTATCGCCCTTCTTTGAATTCTGAATTCTTGGAGTTACATGATTTTTGATATAATCCTGTGATATGGAAAGTACTTCCGTCAATCTTTATCATGATATGTTGATATGCCTTTGTCAAAAACCTTGCTAAAAACTTGGCTTTATCAGAGATATATAGAACACCGGATAAAATATTGAAAGTGTTACTTGGATCTGCCGACTGATGCTATTTCGCAACAGAACCAGCAAGATCATTCAATAAATTGGAACCATCTTTTAGTTTTTTTCTGGAGAGATCCAACAATAGGGATCCCATATCCACATTGCTTGCAGCAATTTCTTGCATCCAAATTCCACTCCTCAATATTAAACCCATATCTTTGAATTGCCAGATAACCGCATTCAGGACAATACGTATTTTCCAATTTATGTCCTGGCACATTACCTATGTAGACATAGTTTAATCCAATCTGTCTTGCTATTTCGCAATGTTTTTCCAATGTTAAGACAGGCGTAGGTTCAAACTCCATCATTTTATAGTCGGGATGAAATCTCAAGAAATGAATTGGAGTATCAGGACCAAGCTCATCATATACAAATTTACATAAATGTCGTGCAGAATCCAAATTGTCACCAACTTGAGGAACAATAAGATCTGTTATCTCTACATGAATTTTGGTTTTAGACTTTATTTCCTTTAGTGTTGAAAAAATTGGTTCGGAGCTTGGAATACCAATGTAGCGTCTTACAAATTCTTGATTTCCGCTACCTTTAAAATCAATAGTAATACAATCCAAAAATTTTGACATCATGTTTACTGACTCTGGTGTGTCATATCCGTTGGATACAAAAACATTGAAGATTCCCTTCTTATGTGCTTCTATTCCGCAGTCTTTAGCAAATTCCATAAAAATTGACGGTTCATTGTATGTATACGCAATTCCCTGTGCGCCATAAAACTGTGCTTTCTCCACTACTTCAGATGGGGTCATATCACTGCCTTCTATTTTTCTCCTCTGAGAAATATCATAGTTTTGACAGTATTTACAAAGCCAATTGCAACCCGTTGTAGCAATAGAATAAATCGATGATCCAGGCATATAGTGAATTACTGGTTTCTTTTCAATTGGATCGATATGGCCTGCAATTACTTTCCCATAGACGTACAGCCATAACTTGTTGTTATTAACACCTCTAATTCCACAAAGACCAATTTTTCCCTCCGGAATCTCGCATTTCCTGGCGCATGCAGTACAACGAATTCTACCATTTGGAAGATCAGAATATAATTCTGCTTCTTTACCAAATATTTCTACGGACGCCATTATGATGATATAGGCCAAAGAACCTTATAAATCAGACTAGGTTTACAACATCAAATCATAATAGCCTTGTATGTAGGACAATTCTATTGTATCGCTTTACTTTTTTCCTTTAGCTAATACCAGGATCAAGGTTCAAATGTTTCCGTTATTCTGTACATTAAGCCCTTATGCAATAAAGACAGCAAGACATAGCAACATAAGTTTTATATGAAGAAAATTATCCAAATTCCTATCGCTCCGATGGTGTAGGCCGGTTAAGCATTTCGCCCTCTCAAGGCGACGATCCCGGGTTCAAATCCCGGTCGGAGCATTAATACTACAAGATTCTGCAGTCCGGTAAAATCTCTTCATCTACACTTGATTTTATTCAAGAGTTATAGGGGGACTACCAATGTCATCATTATCTTGTAGCAGAAAATATTGATTGAGGAAAAATATTATCCTTGCCTAAAGTTCAGAAATACGACATGAGGAGTCCTGATAATTATTTTGAATTATTTGTTTTTCCTAACAATAATTGAATGACCTTCTCTAATATGATAATAGTAATGGAGTTTGGATAACTCGTCAATGCTGGCTTCGGAGAAAAAGTCTTCATTATATCTAGCCAAAATTATCTTGCAATCTTGACAATAGATCTCTTTGAACGGCACTGTCTGCACTTAATATTTTCCTAACTCGTTTATTAACTATTTTCTTTCCTGTAGAGTCAAACTTGTCTCCTGTTTCTTGTTTTTGTTCTCATTGAATTTCATATTAGTTAGTTTGTAATAGATAACTTCTCCACGTCTTTCAACAACAGCAGCAATCGCATTTTTTCCCATTGTTTCAATTTCACGTACATTTTTTGAAAGATCTCCAACCTTTACGTTTATACCTTCATTAATGCAAAATACCACGAATCTTGCACGTTTCTTTTCATAGCCTCCCCTCTCGTATACTCTAAAATCTGCGCCAAATCCAAATCCTTCTTTTACTACATATCCCCTACTTCTTAAGTCCCTGTAGACAAGAAATTTAGTAACTATTTCCTTATCATATTTTAATGCCTGTTTCAGTAAACTGCCAAAATTTTCTATACTGCCGTTTGTAATGACCAGTTTGTTGAGGTAAAGTAGGTAAAGTGCTTCGTAAGTCTCTAGAAAATAGTCTTTGTTTTCTTTATCGCCATATCCTTTATTTCGAAGCTGATCCTGAGATCTTGTGTCAACGATCTTTATCAAGCCCTTTTTGGTCAGTAATCCCTCGATGATGTTTTGGAATTCACTGTTCTGATCTGCTTCTGAAGACATAACGATTAAATCACTCTGAAAGAGGGATTTAAGTATTAAAACAGGCGATGAATTATGAAAGGTGTTAATTATCGAGAAACAAGGGGAATGCCGTACGTTAGGAGAGAATATATTTCTGGAAAACCTCAGTTAAAAATTGCAAGGTTTTCATCGGGTCAATCCAAACAGGATTATGATTATAAACTTGAACTAATTGTTAGTGAAAAAATCCAAATTAGACATAACGCACTAGAAGCTGCGAGGCTTGCAGCAAACAAGGCAATGGCTCAGGCAGGTGACTTGAGTTTCTTCTCCCGACTCACTGTTTATCCTCATCTAGTTTTACGTGAAAATAAGATGATTGCAACTGCTGGAGCAGATAGACTGCAGGAAGGAATGAGAAGAGCATTTGGTAAGGCTACTGGTCTTGCTGCAAGGGTAAAGCCAGAACAATCAATATTTGAGGCATATGTTGCAAAGGAAAACTTGGAGCTTGCCAAACGTGGCTTTAAAGTTGCATCAAGTAAATTAGGTTGTCCAACAAGTGTCAGAATAACTGAACTAAGCGGCAAATCCAAAAGAGAATAACTATAACTAAAATTTACAGGATCATTGAGTGCGTTATTATTAGATTCTAATGGTTACAATTGACTCTAGAGTTCCCGACTTTGGTAAATGTTCTGGTTTAGAATCCTGTGCGATTGGACACTTCAATAGGGAAAAGCAATTATATCCTTTAAGAGAAGTAGTAATATGGCAAGTATGAAAAAAGACTTTATTGTTGCACGCATAGAAGCTGCACAGGATGGAAGTCCATACGTATACGTTGGTTTTAGTGATCCTAACGATTACAAGAATGACAAACCAATGAATCCATTTGGCTCAAACGTTATGGCATTCTCGTCTCCAGAAGATATGATGAAGAATCTCCCAAAGGCAATGGGAAATATTTCAAGAATGATGACTGGAGGAGGCGCTAGTGATTCTCCAACATTCAAGATAAGTGTCAGGGAATATGAAGATATAGGAATAAGAGTGGGAGACAAAGTCACAATTGAAATCCGAAAAGCGGACAATAATCTTTACACATGATTTAGAAAAGATAGCATAATAATTTAGCAGATCTTGATAGCAGGGAGAAAAGTTTATCCTACTATCATTCAGAATCCTTAATTGTAAATACTTGCTCAGATCCATATCGGACCTCGATGATATTCAATATTACGGAAAGAAAGTTCTGGTTAGAGTCGACTTTAACGTAACTGTTAACAACGGTTCAGTTGCTGAAGACTATAGAATAAGAAGTGCAATTCCAACGATTGAATATCTTGTGAAAAGAGGGGCCAAGGTAATATTGGCTTCGCATTTAGGTAGACCTACAGTGCGGGATAATAATAATTCTCTTGCTCCCGTAGCTACGAGATTGAAGGAAATACTCAACAGAAAGGTGGACTTTGTGGAAGATTGCATAGGCACTCAAGTAACTAACAAAATAGAAAAACTTGGACTCGGGAACATATTGCTTTTGGAGAACTTGAGGTATTATACTGAAGAGCAAAACAACGATCTTGAGTTTTCAAGTTCTATATCATCCTTGGCGGATATATACGTCAATGACGCATTTAGTACCTCTCATAGAAAACACGCTTCTACTTATGGAGCTGTAAAAAATTTTGATATCCGTTTAGCTGGGTTTAGTTTAAAAAGAGAGATAGAATATCTTTCTATGATAAGATACAACCCAAGAAAGCCATTTACATTGGTAGTAGGCGGCTCCAAGATCAAGGATAAAATTGGTGCCCTGGAAAATTTACTCCCAAAGGCAGACAAATTACTCGTAGGAGGGGGCGCGGCCTATACATTTCTTAAGGCAAAAGGATTTAACATTGGCAATTCGTTATTCGACGAGGAACATTTTGATTGGGTGAAGAACGCACTTTCTTCTTATGGTGAGAAGATATTGCTTCCAATAGATCATATTGTTTCTTCTGAGGAGAACTCATTTTCTACTGTAACTGGTGATATACCAAATGGGATGAGTGGATTTGATATCGGTTTCGAAACTTCTAGGATTTATTCTTCAGAAATAGGTGGAAATGGATTTGGTACCATTTTTTGGAATGGACCTATGGGGCTGTTTGAAGTTGGACATTTTGCAGGCGGCACAATGAATGTTGCCAAGAGTATGGCTCTTGCATTTTGGAGAGGAGCGATGACACTTGTGGGTGGTGGTGACACAATTGCAGCCCTGAAAAAATCCGGTGTATCAGAAAGTGAAGTAACCCACTTGTCTACGGGAGGTGGAGCGACCTTGAGATTTTTGGCTGGGGACAAAATGCCTGGGATTGAAGCCCTTGAACAGGCGAATTAGGTTAAGAAATATGTACTTTTACCGAATCCATGTATGATACTTCCTCATTTTCTGCCCCAATCATTATTGTATAATCTCCAATTGCAAGATCTTCTGAAGGAGTAACTAAAAATGTAATATCCTTTGTTTCCCCTGAATTCATTGAAAATGATTCCTGACTAAATGAGATTGTTGAATTGCCAAAGCTTCCAGTTTTGGCGAATGTCGATGATGCTATCATCTTGAGATTTACTTGTTCTTTAGCCGATATGACTAATGGAACTTGAATAGTATCACCTTTCTTTGCAGTATACTCTGTAGCGCTAGTATCTACAACAAATGGGAGAGCCTTTGATCCATCTAACATGCCCAGTTTATTTTCTGTCCATTCTGAGAACCATATTTGGTTATTTTTTCCTATCGAAAACTGAAGAGCATTAGAAATCCCAGGAGGCCACAGCATATTTTGTGTGGGTATCGGATATTCAACAAGGCTTCTATCCGTAGTATTGAATCTTGCAATCTTATTACCAATATGTTCGTTGAACCATACATTTCCAGTTGGATCCATCTTTATCCAGTAAGGTAAAGTAGTGCCAAAATTATTTGCACCACTAGTAGAATTGCTAAAGAGGGGCGAGGAACTATATTCAGTAACTTTGCCGTCCGTTGCATTAACCATAAAGAATATGCTGGTGCCATGATCGGTAACCCAAGGATTCCCCTTTTCATCTATAGCTATACCTACGGGTGAATAAAGGTGTATGGGAAGATCATAGGGAGTAAATGTCCTTGAAGTTAAATCAAACTTGAATAATTGACCTTTAACAGCAAACGAGAGTATAGAAATCCACAGGACATTCCGCTCCTTGTCTATTTCGATTGAACCTGTACTGACAAGATATGGGTCTATTCCTTTAAATGAAGATAATGGGAGAGAAATATTTGACATGCCCTCGGTGGAATTATTTTTCAGATCTGATACATTTGCAAACCAAAGGGATTTAGATCGAATTCCAGCTAGATAAATTTCATCCTCGTTGAATGCTATTGAGACAGGATAGATTGTACCGGATTCTGAAGGACGTTCTGGGATCGGAAAGAAGCTAAAGCTGCTACTAACTTTTTCAAATCTCCAAATTCCATTTTGTTTTTCATCAGTAAACCAGATGTTTCCTTTCGAGTCTGATTTCATGTCCCATGTTAGTGAGATATCGGTCGGCCTTGATCTGCTATCCCAGACAGGAATTGGATATTCCTGAGTACTGTTATCGATAGTATTTAATTTGCCAAGATGACCCAACTTGGTTGATACATACCATATTGAATCATTTTCGGCCAAGATACCAAGTGGCACTTCACATTTCTGAGGCAGTAAATATTCTGTGATAAATGAGTTACTATTTTGTGTAGAATTCATTCCACAAAATTGCATTTGAAATTGTAATATTGCCTGATTTCTTGAAGTATTCTGCAATTGGGAAAATTGCCCTGATTGGGCTAATAGAATATTATTATTACCCAGGTTAAAACCGACAACTAAGAGTATTATTGCAATCGCGAGTATCAAAAAGAGTAACCCAGGTTTAGTATTAGGATGAATACCGAACATGCTTTAGCGATTTGAAATGTTAATAGATCTAATAAGAGTTTTTTTATTTTTGTAAGTATATACCATTTAAATAATAAACGTATTTTTTCAGTAATATGAAGTCAATTACAAAATATTTGACCTTTCACACTGAGAGGAAATTCAAATTGGTTAACATAACCTCAGATGTAGAAAAAATTGTGCAAGAATCAAAGGTTAGTGAAGGCATTTGTCTGGTCAATTCTATGCACATCACATCGAGTATTTTTATAAATGATAATGAATCGGGCTTGCATCAGGATTTTGAGGAATGGCTTGAGAAGCTAGCTCCTCATTTTCCCACAAAACAATATCTGCATAATGATACTGGAGAAGATAACGCTGATGCCCATTTAAAACGTCAAGTAATGGGTCGTGAAACAGTGGTGGCGATCACAAAGGGTAAACTTGATTTTGGACCTTGGGAACAAATTTTTTATGGAGAATTTGATGGTTGTCGTAACAAGAAAGTACTTGTCAAAGTTATAGGAGAATAAAATAGAGATAGCAACAATAGGCGGGAAAAATTAGAGGCTGATTAAATATCACAAGTAGTCAATCCTTCTGTGAGTGGTCGATTGATTTATTAGATCAACGCTGGTTTTCGTATCTATGGAATCATATCGTCTTGATAAGGATTCTCTAGGTGAGGTTAGAGTTCCATCTACTGCTTATTACGGACCATTTTCAGTTAGAGCTTCTAATCAATACAAAGTAACTGGTCAAAAGCCTCATGTAAACATGATAAAGGCGTTTGCAATGATAAAACGCTCAGCGGCACTTGCAAATAGAGACTTGAAAACACTTCCCGTAGAAAAATCAGATTCAATAGTAAAGGCGTGCGATGACATACTATCTGGAAAATTGCATGATGAAATCATAGTTGATACCATCAATTCAGGTGCTGGAACTGCATTTAATATGAATATGAATGAAGTAATTGCTAATAGAGCTATTGAAATTAGTGGTCGTAGTATTGGTGATTATTCTTTCATTAGTCCTAACGATGATGTTAATATGTCACAGTCTAGTAACGATACTTTTCCAACTGCAATGCATGTTGCGTTACTAATTAATATGAAAGAAGTGATAGATTCACTTAATTCACTTATAACATCTCTTGAAAAAAAGGCTCAGGAATTTAGAGATGTTATAAAAATTGGTCGAACTCATTTGATGGATGCAATTCCAGTTACACTGGGCTCTGAATTTGATGTATATGCTTTTTCCCTTAAAAGAGGACTGAGTAAAATAGAGGATGTATGTTCCGACCTAGAATATGTGGGACTTGGCGGAACAGCAGTAGGTACGGGAGCTAATACTCCACCAGGCTATGATAAACTAGTTGTCAAATATCTCTCTCAGATATCTGAATTGAATCTAAAGCCATCGGAGAACTATTACTTTTCTTTACAAAGCAAAATTGAGACAACAATGTGTTCTTCTACTCTAAGAAATATCGCAATCGAGTTGATAAAAATGTCAAATGATATCCGCTTAATGGCATCCGGCCCTATTGCCGGATTATCAGAAATTTCAATTCCTGCAGTGCACGCTGGATCTTCTATCATGCCGGGCAAAGTAAATCCTTCACTTTCTGAATGCCTTAACATGATATGTTTTATTATAATAGGAAATGATCTCTCCGTTGCCCTGGCCGCTCAGGCAGGTCAATTTGAACTAAATGTAATGTTACCGGGAATGATAAAAAACATCTTAGAGTCTACCGATATGTTAAAAAATTTTCTGCCAATTTATTCACAAAATATGATAGATGGACTAAAAGCAAATGAACAGAAACTTGCATCACTTGTGGAAAAGAGTCCAATTCTAGTAACTTTATTGAATCCCTATATAGGATACCTCAAGGCATCGGAGATATATAAGGAGTCTATGGCTACTAACAAGAGCATAAGAGAATTGATACTGGCAAAGGGACTAATGACAAAAGAAGAACTAGACAATGCGCTTTCAAAGAAAAATATTCTAGGTTCAAAATAAGTTTGAGTTTTTCAATTAGGTGTGATTAAAATGCAACACTGCGAAAAGGCGGCATATCAGGATATAATAGAATCTAGTTGATAAATAAAAGAATCTTGTTAACAATTTCCTTTGGAATATTGGTTACTGCTATCGTTTTTTTTGGTCTTCAGGATTCGCAAAATCGGCCCTCATTGTCTAGATTACCAATTCCACCGGACATTGCTGTTTTAAGAGTGGCAAATACCTTTAACATTTCTGAAAACGAGATAGGTAAGTCTCCTAACTATGTTTATGTAAAATCAGATGGGAAAGTGTATGAATCAAAACCCGAACTTAACAACATAGGAAACAATATCGGCATTACAGAACCAACTACGACAGGAGGAAGTCATTTTGCATGGGAGGTTAATGATATACAAGACAAGCACAAGTACTATGTTGATTCAGTAATCGCAGAAGTAATTTCTAATTCGAGTTATAAATGACGTAAATAATTTGTATCAAATAATAACAATTGCTAAGAGTACATAAGTTTTTTTTCTTTCAATCGCCTCAAAGCTAACCATAAATAAATACTTTGGGTATTATGAATTGAACATGGGGAAATATGTTCTACTCTTAAATTGGACGGATCAAGGCATAAAGAATGTTAAGGACACCATTAAGCGTGCTGAATCTTTTCGATCCTATCTTGAGAAGAGAGGTGGAAAAGTATCGGATATCCTCTATACTTTTGGACAATATGATATAGTCGCAATTGCAGAGTTACCAAGTGATGAAATAGCCATGTCAGTTTCTCTGGGTACCGGCGCGTTGGGCAACGTTCGTGTTACAACTCTTAAAGCATTCAATCTAGATGAAACGCGAAGAATAGTTGACGAACTGAAATAGTTGCAAATCAATTAATTATTTTTTTGGTGTTCATTCTCCTAAACGAAATTACAAAAAGTAATTTTCAAGTTTTACTTCTCACGCACGTAGTACCAGGATGATTCTTTGAGAAAGTTTCACAATCGTTTTCTTTCATGAAGCATTGAAATATGTTGGTACCAGAAGCGCAAAAACTAATTTTTGCCTCGACAGCATTTGGAATTGCAAATATAAAAGTTGCAACAACCAGTGTCAAGGACATTAGGACAAATATCGCAATTGAGTTCATCGTTTCCAAGATCATTATAGCGATATAAATGGGTTACAATACGTATGCTGCAAAAAAACAAGTTCATTACCCATGTTTGCGAGTTAGTGCAACGTTGTATTATGGCAAGATACTAAACCATAAAATTTAGATAAAATTCTAATTAATCTCATAATCTAAAATAGGAGCGATCTTATCCAAGAGGTAGATATCCAATTACGTTCTTACAAATCTATCCTTCCTAAATTGAATACCGAGAACATTTTGAAATGAACTGATCGTTTGATAAGTCAACTTCTTATACATTGATGTTGAGGTGGGGTTTACAGTTATCTCTCAAATATGACACACCGGCGGGATCCTCTATCCACTCGTCCCGCCGGTTTTAGTTGTCGAGCTATGGATAATTTTCCTTTAGCAACCAAATTATAAGACCTGTAATTTGCATAAGTCATGCAGGTAGAGGGTAAAGTAATTGTCTGCGATACTATAGATGATATAGGCATTACCATATTGAAAAAGGCAGGTTTAGTAGTCGATTATGAACCTGAAATTGACCCGGATGAATTACTAGTCGCCGTCAGAGAATTCAACGTGATTATTGTCAGAAGCAGAACAAAAATAACAAAAAAGGTAATTGATGCTGCCCCGAACGTCAAAATAATTGCTAGGGTTGGCGTCGGATTAGATAATATAGATACTGAATATGCTGAATCAAAGGGAATTAAGGTATTAAACGCAGCTGAAGCCGCAATGAATGCGGTGTCAGAATTGGTAATTGGTCACATGATTGCCTTGTCTCGGGGTATTCCCAAAGCCGATGATGGAATGAAGAATGGCAAATGGCTAAAAAAAGAACTCGTTGGTAGTGAGCTTAGAGGAAAATACTTGGGAATAATAGGAGTAGGTAATATTGGCAGAAATCTAGGTCGAATAGCAAAATGTCTTCGTATGAACTTGATAGGGTATGATATCTTCCCCATTAATCAAGACTACGTTAGAGAAGTCAGTATGGTAAAAACAGATCTGAAGACCTTACTTGAAAATTCAGACTTTGTTTCATGCCATGTACCACTAACAGAAAAAACCAGACATCTCATAAATTCAGAGACACTATCATATATGAAACCAAATTCTTTCTTAATCAATACATCTAGGGGAGAAATAATAGACGAAACGTCATTACTAAAGGCACTAACTGAAAATAAAATCGCTGGTGCAGCTCTTGATGTCTTCGAAGTAGAACCACCCACCAACATAGAGTTAATAAAGCTGCCAAATATCATTTGCAGTCCTCATATTGCTGCGCAGACTAAAGAGGCTCAGGAACTTGCTTCAACTGTCATAGCAGAAAAAGTGATTCAGACATTACTCACAAACAGATGAGCCCATCGATCAAAATGTATGTTGGCCTATGTGTCCTGGAGTTAGCAAAATACAGATATTAAGGTCTTAACTGGAGTTATTTGTAATATGCATCAGTATATGGCTGAAATGTGGACAAAAATGTGGAAGACCAACTCTGATGAATTAAAGGAGAAAGCCATGGCGTGGAGAAAAGAACCAACCATACATAGAATTGAAAGGCCCAGTAGATTGGATAGAGCCCATAAGTTGGGATACAAGGCAAAACAGGGCATTGTCGTAATCCGTACGAAGGTTGGAAGGGGAGGTATGAGAAAGCAACGTCCGACATCTGGTAGAAGACCTAAACATTTGGGTGTAGTTAGAATCAAACAGACAGATAGCATGAAAAAGGTTGCTGAAAGAAGAGTTAATGAAAAGTATCCTAACATGGAGGTTATAGGGTCTTATTTTCTATACAAAGACGGAAAAAATATATGGTATGAAATCATACTAGCGGATCCTGCTCATCCTTCAATTTTGAAAGATGTCGAATTTAAGAAAAGATTAAAGGCCTTTGCAAAGTAGGCCCCGATTGCTAATTTGAAGAATTATTAATTTTTTGAATAAGTGAATCTATCAATTTTGTTAGATCATCTTTTCCAATGTCGTTGTCTAGAGTTACGTAATAATACCCCCCTGATTGCAATGGAAAAGTTAGTGTTATCACCTTCTCATTTACTGTAAGAGTGTATAATGTAGGACCTAATGTTGAATCAAATGCCTTCCTGAGCTGATTGCGAGTTGCCTCAATGAAATGTTCATTGATTGCTTGTTCAACATTGAGTAAGGGAACAAGACCCGGGCGCAACTGTCCTGCAATGGTTTTACCAAAGTTATTTATCATACCAGCATAACGGATTTTTTGAGATAATAAGAGTAAATTGTGACATTTTTCTTTGTTCTTGATAGATTCCTCTCTTGAGACTTGATTATGTTCTTTATTATCCATAACAAGTAGTCCAGATTTGCTAGATATATTTTTTAATGTCATTAATACCGATCAATAAGTTTTAATGGTCATTCTGACAGATTACAAGAACGTATCTAAAATGAAAAAAAACACGATATATAGTTTGGTGGGTGTTGTAATAATTATTGGGGGAGGTCTACTTACAATATACACATTTTTTGGATCTTTTAATCCATTTTACGTTGTAGTCAGTGGTAGTATGGTTCCAAAAATAAACATTGGCGATATTGTAATTATCAAGGATAACTCTTTTGAAACTTCATTTGATAATTTGAAGGTTGGTGATATTATTGTTTTTAGGGCGCCGGAAGCAACAACAGAAGATGGCAAACCCAAGGTAATTGTGCATAGGATCTCTGAAATCGGAACTAGCTTCGGAAAAGAAGTTGTGATAACAAAAGGAGATGCAAACCCATATTCTATTCCTGGAATAGACTTTCCAATTTTTAATGAGAACTACGTTGGAAAAGTAGTATATGTAATCCCACAAATAGGAAAAATTTCAATGTTCTTAACGCCTCCCATAAACTACATTCTTATGGCCATAATTGTTGGACTATTAATTTATTCCATCAGACCAAAAAAAGTAGAACATGAAAATGAAACTGTGTGATTTTTTTCAAATCAAAATATGGATCCAACCTTCTCTTACTTCTGTGTTATAAGTTTTGAGAGGTTCTTCGGCTGGTAAGTTTTCGGGGACACCGCTTCCTAAATTAAACCTTGACATGTGTAGGGGACAAGTAACAGTATTTTCATCTTCATTTAGAAATCCAGTGCAAAGATCAGCGTATGCATGAGTACATATTCTATCAGTTGCATAGATCTTACTGTTCATATTCGCTATCAGAATTTTTTTTTCATCATGATCAAAGTCTATCATTTCACCATTCTTCAGCGTTTTAACTTCGCATACCTTTATCCATGCAGCCATAACTCATCACAGCTAGTAAAGTCCTCTATCTATACTTATAATGTTTTTCGAATATATCTTCAGTTTCTCTATATCTGGATTTTTCTACTTCAAGAATTTGCTCCATCGCTTCATCAGTTTTAAGCATCAATGGTTTCCCAAGCCATTTGTTCTCCATCAAATAATTTACCCATGCCCTGATGGTAGGACCCATTTTGCGAGACAATGGTTCTAAGAATCCGCTTACAATTTCTCTTTTTGCTTCTTCGTTACTAAGTCCTCTACACATAAGATAAAAGATTTGATTTTCATCAATCTGAGCAACGGATGCAGAATGAGTCGCCCTAACTTCATTTGTCTCAATTTCAAGCCCAGGTATTGTATCTGATTTTGCGCCCTTATCTAAGAGTATGGCATGTCCGGCAAGAAATGACTCTGCAGATTTTCCACCCTTATCGATTTTTATCATTCCCTTAAAAAGAGATTTGGAATTGTCTTTCATTACTGATTTTGATAACACTCTCCCTCTAGTATTTGGTCCATTGTGAATTAGATTGGATGTTACGTCAAATGACTGTTCATTAGTTCCAAAAATTATTTCCACATCTTCAGCGCTTGCTCCCTCTCCTTTCATAATATTGTCTATTTTGTACCTTGAAAGTTGAGAACCAAAAAGACCCATATACCATGACATTTTGGCATCCTTTTCAATGAATGCTTTTCTATTCGAAAAGTTTACCGAATTCTTTTCATTTAATGCCTGAAGTGTCACGGCTTCGAGCTCTGCATTTGCTCCAACATAACACTCCAATAGTTCAAAAAGCGATTGCTGAATTCTAGTATCAGTTGGTTCATTACTGTATAATTCTTGTACTATGCTAGCTTTTGAGTTCGATTCAGCAATTACGATGTTTCTTGTTATTGATGACGTTCCATCTGGGGCAAGCACGTCAATTAATCTAATAGGGTCATCTACGATCACATTTTTTGGAATGTAAACAAAAATACCAGAGTCAAAACAAGACAATTCTAATGCAAGAAACTTGTCTTCAGAATAATCAAGTTGATTTGATTGGATATTATTCTTGATAATACTTCCATATTCCTTCAATGCATTTCTAAGATCCGAAATGACAACACCTTGTTTTTTTAATTTATCTGATGTATTGGAATGAACAATGGAAGAACCTATTTTTAAGACACTCGTATCTTTCTGAAGCTCTTTTATTCTTTCGTTAAGATATTCTTCTGGTTCATAGGTTTTAGTCCCTTGGGAAAGATAAACACGATCTGGATATAGTAGATTAGCGTCGGAATATTTTTTGTATAATGGTGAAACTTCATCTGGTAGAGAAGAATAATTTGAGAATGCATTCTTCCTTATTTCCATCAACCATTCTGGTTCTGAATTTGTAATGCTTCTCTCTTTTACATATTTGTCATCCAATGATGATAGGGAAATAAGACTAGGTGTCATGAATTAGAAGATAAATATGAATAAACATATTATCTATCTTTCTATTTACTCTAATTTTCGATATAAGGCTTTTAATCCACTTTAGACAATAAAAAACGGTTTGTCTTTCTCCCGATATTTGTAAAAATGTAGCTAATTTGCTTGATTGAATCCTATAATGGGAAAATTAATAATCACTGACATTTGCACATCAAAGCTGTCCAAACAGATAAAAGATTGACAGGAAATTTTTGTATTGATGCGAAGGAGAGTTATTGTTCTTGCATTTTTAATTTTGCTTTTAAGTTCAACTTTTTTGCTAATATTAAGCATCAGGGAGCACAATATTTCGTATGCAGCATACGTGAGGGCCTTACCGGAGAGCAGTGGCCAAGACTTAGTTGACCCTTCTCTCAAAGTTGAACTATTCTTCAAGGATGGCATTAAAGGCCCAGCAACAAGTATGGCATTTCTTGGACCAGATGACATTCTCCTGCTAGAGAAAAACACGGGCAAAGTACAGAGAATCCTCAACGGCAGCTTACAACAAAATCCATTACTTCAGGTAAAAGTGGGAACAGAAGTAGAATTGGGAATGTTGGGAATAGCAATATCAAAGAATCAACAAGGCAAGACATTTGTATTCCTTTACTACACAGAAGCTAGTAATTCTGGAATTGTCATCGGTAATAGACTTTACAGATACGAGCTCCTAGACAACAAACTTGTAAATCCACTTTTACTTTTAAATTTGCCAGCGACATCGACTATAGTGGGACACGAAAATAATCACAATGGTGGAAAAGTAGTGATAGGTCCTGATAATAATGTATACTTAGTCGTTGGAGATGTTGGAGGCAGAATGGGTAACATTCAGAATATACTGAGAGGTAATTCTCCAGATGGAACAAGTGGAATACTACGTGTAACTCAGGAAGGCAAGGCAGTGCGTGAGGGACCATTTGGAAATTCAGTTCCAAATATACTCTACTACGCTTATGGTATACGTAATAGCTTCGGGTTTGATTTTGATCCTGTTACAGGTAACTTATGGGACAGTGAGAATGGCGGAATTGATAAGGATGAAATCAATTACGTCTATCCTGGATTTAATAGTGGATGGAGAAAGGCAATGGGTATGGCCCTATCAAGATTTGATCCTAATGAAGATTTATTTTATTTTGATGGAAAGGGAAAATACAGCGATCCAGAATTCGTATGGAAGGAAACCGTTGCACCAACAGCCCTCAAATTCTTAAATTCTTCTAAATTAGGATCAGAGTATGAAAACACAATATTCGTTGGCGATGTAAAAACGGGCAATCTATACAATTTTGAACTCGATTCAACCAGGCAACAGTTGCAATTAAGTCCACCCCTCGACGATAAGGTTGCAGATACCCCGCAGGAAATTCAAGGTATAATATTTGGTAAGGGTTTTGGAGTAATTACTGACATACAGGTAGGACCAGATGGGTACCTTTACATTCTGGGAATTGATGGAACTATTTACAAAATAGTCCCAGTTTAACCTCGTCTGAATAAAATTTGATTTGTAATCGATATGATACTATTCACTGATTCTTAACTTAAAATAAGGCAGAGTCTATCTTAAGTGTATGAACTCTGCAGGAGGATTCATAAAAGCTATTGAATCAGGTTCAAAACACCTCCTTATCAAGAGATTCACATTAAGATATCCAGAAAAGAAACTAAAGTTTGTCGGTGATGGATATCAATTTGATCCAAAAAGAGGTGTAGGA
>DATFBL010000066.1:0-3494 GCA_035253865.1 Nitrososphaeraceae archaeon
GTTACCTTCTCTGATAATATCCACTCCATCGATATTTTCATTCAATTGACAGCCCTTAAACCTTGAAGTAAAAAGTGTCATGTGATAACCTCTCTTTGTAAGTCTTTTCATTACTTCCTGAGTAAAAACCTCCGCCCCCCCAGCGTCAGGATTTAGAATATCTCTCCAATTAAACCATAATATACGCATGAGGCATTATATGTGTAGTAGAAATTAGTATAAAATCGTTTTTCGGGCACAAATCAGTATAAGCCCTAAATGAGGAGACAAGTAGTACAGAGCTCCTATCTTGGTAAAAAAGAAATGAAGCTGGCTACGTAGATTTTGTATAAGTATATCATGTTGGCAATTCTACATTATGCTTCAAAAGATTTCTTAGCTTGAGAATATTTGTTATTCTAACTTATATAGGTGAGGCTTAATTACGAGTAGAGATATCCTATGAGTAATGATGATGCCAAGGGTACCAGTACCATCATCTACTCATCTTTAACTAAGAAGAGATATAGTATATTATTAATAATTATCTTCTGGATCGCAGTATCTGTAATCCTGACTGTTTTTCTAATTAGAGATGTAATTTGGAATCCGGGATTTATCTACACTCGGGACTTTATCCTCCCTATTGATTTATCGTTTACTTATAGTGATTTAACAGATACTTGGGACAATATACGTTCACATCGTAATTTGGAATTAAACAAAATCCCTCTGTTTGTTTTGTTATCTGCAGTTGATGAGGTAATTGGTTCTGAAAATACCCAGAAGCTATTTTTAGGAACAGTCCTCTTCTCTGTGCTATTTATCATTTTTCTATCGCTGCTTTTGGTCTTCAAGGAAAAAGTAAATTCAAATATAAAACTGATTGCAATATGTGCACCACCCTCATTATTGTACTTATTCAATCCCTGGGTGGTAGATAGAATATCAAACCATATTTTCATGGTATTAGGAATGGCGTTAACTCCCTTGGTCATAATCACATATGTAAGTTTGTTGAATAGAGGAGGAGGAAGAAGTTATCTTAAGATCTTTTCTGCCAGTTTATTGTTGACAGGTCTTTCCATAGTAAGTACTCACAACATCCATTACATTGTGCCGATTTTAATATTCATAAGCGCGTATTACATTATAGTTACTTCCAATAACAGAAGAAAGGAGGTCTTGCTATCGTCCGTTCTTTTCTTCTGTTTATACATAGGTCTAAACAGCTATTGGATTGTGCCAATCGCCTACGAATCTTATAGCGCAGAAATACAGCCAGCGTATAATTTTTCGGTTAATCAAATTGAAAGATTGAGCCAGCTAAATACCTTTCCAAATGTAGTGCAAATGATAGGTGGGGGTGCATGGAATTTGCCACTCATGTTTCAGGGTGAATATAGCTACTACCTTGGATTTATCATTCCAATTATTTCACTTTCTGCAATCGCACTTTTTCCTTCAAACAAATTTATTATTCTATTGGCAATCATGCTAGTTGGTTTCTTAGTCCTGGCATTAGGGACGAATTCACCGTTTCATTACTGGGAGCTAGGCTTTCCAATATCCGATCTGATGTGGCTATTTAGAGATCCTTCTAGATTAATTCAGTTCATAGTTCTCATTTATTCAATTTTCTTAGCCTTTACCATATACCGAACCATATCCTCTAAAAAGAAGCTTTCAAAACTAATATCTATCCTGTTGATTTCTACCATATTAATTAGCATAAGTACATCTTTCTCGGCTTACACATTTGTAAATTCTGCAGGTGGCAGATTTGCCCCGTCTACGGTACCTGCTGCATTAACAGATCTTGAATCATTTCTTCATAATGACACTGGAAACTATAAGGTACTTTGGCTACCACTTCGTACCTATCTGATTTATGACTGGAATAAAGTTAGTAACGAAATCACAGGGAACATCTATGTAGAATCTTCTACAAAAGCAACCTACGATAGTATTAGCTCGCAGGCCGGTAGAGATATTGAGTTCCTTCAGGATTCCTACTTGAATACCTTCCTTAGCCCTAAAACTGAGAAAATAGGCCAGATTCTCAACATTTATGGAATCAAATACGTCATTGTTTTTACAGATTTAGCCGGGCAACAACAGATTGAGGCACAAGCAATTCTTGATACAATGAATCGGCAGCAGGATATGAATCTTGTTAACCAGTTTGGTCCGTATTATGTATATGAAAACTCGGTTTTTGATTCTGATAATACTCCACAATTCTATGCTTCCACAATGTCTACTGAACAATTCTATGCTTCCACAATGTCTGCTGCAATTTCCAACTATACAGTGTTTGACCTAGACCGCTTTCTATCCGCGTTGAGTACTGAGGCAGAGAAATCGCCCCATCCTGAGTTAGAGGTGATACGTCAAAGCCCCACACATTATCTGCTGAGAGTTAACTCAACAACACCTTTTCTATTAGTTTTTACTGAAACGTACGACCCGTCGTGGAAAATAAAGATCGATAGCAGTACATCTGCTAGTTCTATCCCCGCATATTATTTTCTTAATGGATTTGCTATAGATGAACCAGGACAACATATGATAGAAATAGAATATACGCCCCAAACATGGTTCAATATAGGAGTTGTTATCTCGCTAACTACTTTGATTATGTTCCTTGGGTATTGGATGATCTGCCTGTTCAGGGGGGTACACTCCTCGCGTTCAATTGGTATTGGGAACAATTCCTACATATTATCCGAAACTTTTGCGTATCAGGATATCCTTATGAGATTAAGGGGTATTAAACGCTATTTTTCAAAAAAGAGTTAAAGGTAGGGCACCTTTAAATTAAAGTTCATTCAATTCGTACTTATTTCCTTTAGGAACCAAAGCAGATATTATATGTCAAGTCATTATGTGCACCACCAAAGCGCTTTGTGTTAATGGCTATAGTCAAGTCAGCTCCGACTTAACGGAAGTGCTAAGCCGAAATCCGAAAAGTTTATCATCGTTTTATTGTAAATTCAGAAAATACTTGCCAAGGGCTGAAAACATCCACAAAAGATGTTAAACTCACCCGAAAATTCATTTTAAACTCTCCTTTTGTATTGTTAAGCTGGATTTAGTATCGTTTTGTTAGTAGGAAGAATATCAGTCGTGGGCCATAGCAAAGTCTTCTGTAATCGGCGGGTTAAAATACATATATATACGCTCATGAATTGTCCTGACAATGGAATTATGCACGCGTGTCCGATATCAAATCGGATGCGTACTTGAATGCGTAACCAATTGGCAAGAGATAGTCAATGAACGGATGATGGATCTGTGAAAATGTATTCATACTCGATAAATCCAAATATTGCAAAGATTGAAAGCGACACGGATTTTGTTCCAAAGTTTCCGCTTGGAGAAAGTTTTCTTGACCGTCCAGTGCGCTCTGACGCTGAGATTGTGATATCCTTTGACATATCAAAAGATTTTTCCTATTCGACTAACGGTTTGCAAAAGTTCCATTACTTTCGCGGAGGTTATGAAAAAGATGA
>DATFBL010000067.1:0-4552 GCA_035253865.1 Nitrososphaeraceae archaeon
GGATTTTTGTACTATGTTTTGATGGCAATTGCTTGGATAATGACCGTTTACACTTTGAATTTTAATTATTTGAGTTACAAGTCTGTTAGGAATTCGCTTAATCATAAGGTGTGGAAAAAAATAACTTTGTCTGATGAAACATGCCCGCTAGTAACAATACAGCTGCCAATATACAATGAAAAATACGTGGCTACGCGCCTAATCAATGCTGTTTGTTGCATGGATTTTCCAAAAGAGAGAATGGAAATACAGGTACTTGATGATTCAGATGATGAGACCTCTGGAATTATTGAGGGATTAATTGACAAACATACAAAAGATGGATATAACATTTCAGCTTTTCGCAGAATTAATAGAACAGGGTATAAAGCTGGAGCTCTAAAAGAAGGACTGAAATTTGCTAAAGGAGAATTCATTGCCATATTTGATGCTGATTTCATTCCTCCAAGTGATTTCTTGAAAAAAGCTCTATGTTATTTTGAAGATTCGAAAATTGGCCTAGTACAGGCGAGATGGGGTCATATCAATGAAAAATATTCAGTTTTGACAAAGGCCCAAGCTGTATCATTGGACTTTCATTTCTTTATAGAGCAAAAGGCAAAGAGTCTAACACATCTCTTTATGAATTTTAATGGAACTGCTGGAATATGGAGAACCCTATGCATAAAGGATGCAGGTGGCTGGCATACAACCACTTTGGTTGAGGACTTGGATTTGAGCTTCCGTGCTCAGATGAAAGGTTGGAAATGCATCTTTGATGAGGACTTGGTTGTGAATGCTGAACTTCCCGTTCAGATGAATGCTGCAAAACGTCAACAATTCAGATGGGCGAAAGGTTCGGTGCAAGTTGCAAGGAAACTTTTAATAATGTTACTTTCTCATAGAACACTTCCTATAGATACTAAAATCCAAATATTCATTCAATTAACCAAGCACATCATAAATCCACTTTTTCTCATTCAGTTCTTAATATTCCCTATTCTACTACTGATGAATTATCAGATCTATGATACTGCTATGGCCCCCGCTCTTGGAATTGTAGCATATCTTTTATTGGGACCGGTAACATATTTGATAATGATTAGAAAAATATGGCACGAGAATTGGAGAACAAAGGCATTACAGTACTTGTTCATGATATTTTACGCGAGCGGAATTTCAATTAACAACTCTGTAGCTATATTTGACGCCTTGATAGGAAAAAGAAATGAATTCCTAAGAACCCCAAAATTTGGAATAATGGAAAATAATCAAGATTGGCGTAATAACAAGTACGCTTTACCATTTACAAAAACAACATTGCTGGAAATCTTCTTTAGCGCGTATGGTTGTATTACAATTGCTATATCATTGTGGTCTGGAAATCCAATATTTGTTCCTCTTATTGCATTACAAACTATAGGATTCTTTTATGTAGCCTACCTCAGCATAATCCAGTCCAAAAATAATAAGAGCACGGCCAATATGTATTTGAGTTCGCAGACTGAACTTAATTTACAAGATGTAAGAGCGAATGATCCGATGACTTGACAATATTTATTTCCTGACTTAAATTCCAGGTCAGCTTGTCTGGCTAGATGACTCCAGCTTCTCTCAATTTGTTTGGTAAATATGTATCAGCCAAATACTTGAATCCATATTTGAAAAATGCATCCAATTCACATTTTTCTTTTCGTCCAAGAAATGTATCGAGTTCTTTTCTCCATCGTTTATCCTGAAGCCATGGTTTTTTCTTCATGTCGTTTGCTCTGTTTATATCCTCTGGAGTAGCGGCAAGTCTAGCTACCTTTGGAATGTTATATTCGTAAATATCAGAAAACATCATTCCCAGTACTTTTGCATTTGGTGTTACCAATCTATCGCTGTCATAACTTAAGGATTCACTTCCGATTTTGTAACGTAATGCTATTCCCAATCCCCACGGATCAGCATCAGCAAAAATAACTACCGGCTTTTTCCACTTTTCGTTCAACATCTTTACCATCATCCTCGTTGCTCTATCTGGTTCACCTGATCCTGTTAGTAAGATCGCATTATATTTTTGAATAAATCCTGATTTTCTAATATTGTTAAGTACTGTATCTTTCTCAACCACCATGACAAAATCCGCCTTCACTTTCACAATTTCGAGATCTCGGATGTTTGTAGGTATGAGTTGTGATGTGGCCCTACTCCCTAGATTGCAATCAATCAGATCTCCACCAACACTCAGTGTTATTGGCCCTGAAATCATTCCTTTTGGTTTGGAAGTTACAGAAAACTCTTCACGCGGAACGTTTGTCAATAGTTCAATTGCCTTTATCGCATCATCAGAATCATCCTGACCGCTCCAAAATTTTTGTTGATTTTTTTCATCACCAACAGTACTGAGAGTGGCATAATACATGCCTCTTATGGTACTTTCCATTTCCTCGTCCAGCAATTTTCTTATGGCATTTGCCATTACTAGATATTGGGCAAAAGTCGGTATCTTCTTTGTACTATTAGGACCAATTTGAACTGTTTTCTCTCCAATAGTAAGCATTCTCTTTTCATCTGACCAAACAGTATTATCATATCCCACTTTTGGAATTTCAAGACTTGGCATGATACCCTTAGAAATGATATCATCACCAACATTCTTCATTATTTTCCTGATTTTGTCAGTAATTTCTTGATGTCTTTTATCTTTTAATGTCATTTCTCCTACACCTCATTTTTTAGTATTCTTACGAGAAATACTAATTTTAGACGATTTTGTTTTGTTACTCTGGTTTGCTACCTTAGATCTGGTATCAAATCTACTCAATTTATTTTCATTACTACTTCTATTAGTATTACTTGCGATCATCTTTTTGTGCACTGGTTCAAACTTTTTTTGATCTGAATTCGGAAGGATTTGTTTAGCAACGTTTGATAATTCCCCACCTACATACTTCTCTGCCAAGATTTGAAATGCATTGGAAAGTTTTTTTGTATCAATCTTGATTGATTCTGATATAGCGCTGACTATGAATGGGATATAGTGCTTGTAGAGTCTTAATTTATTTTCGTCTTCTTTTATCTTTAGTTCCCTTCTTATCTGGGCACTGACTTTTCTATAAAGATCTGAGAGACACGATTTCATATATTTTTTGAGATCTCCTTCTGAGGCGATGCTCTCCTTTCCTGCAGTCTTATATGGTATTTTTGTAGAACATATGTGAAAGAAAATATGAATTGGTAGATACTCTACGGTCCTGTCGGACTTGGTTTCTACATTAGAAAATTGCTCCTTAACTTCTTTCTTTGATATCCCCATTTTGTTTATACCTACTTCAGATATTACCTCCCTTGCAACATCAGAACCTTCGTCATACAGGAGGGGAATCTTATTTGCAAATCTATAGAGTTTGAATGAAGGAATATCACCTCCATAGGCAATTCCACATTCTACAATCGTTGGCCTATTATTCACAACACAAATTCTTGAAGAATATGCTGTCAGTGCTGGCTTTAAAATCTTGGCTGCTAAATGTGTCTGACTTCCTGAATTGGTTGTTACCTTATTTTGGATAATGGAATATTCAGAAGTCATCCCAACAGTTAGAATTTTTTCCCCTATTGGACTCAAATGGTCTGTATTTGGAGATTGAAATTTCGTATGTTTGCAAATATTTACAACTTTAATCAATTCGTGTTCATCATATTGGTCTGCAGGCTTTGCTGTCAATCCTGCTCTATTTACAATATCTTTGGCCTTATCATTTGACATTTTTTGGAATGAGTTTGATAGTATACCCTGCAGAGTTGTTTTTTGATTCATGAAACTAAATATAGCCTTCTTTAAGGTTTTAAGATCCATATCAGAGGGATGAGGCAACACTTCTTTTGAAGGATTTGGCATTGTCTCTGTTCTCCTCTTGAACGTTACCTTACCTTCATCTGTTTCGAAAACAAAAATCGCATATGGATTAACGATACTTGTTTGACTAATATAATCATAAATTTTATTCTTAGTTACAGGTGATAATTTTGCACGCAAAATCGCCTGGACTTTGAAACCAGAACTACCATCTATTTGTGATTCGTCATTCTTAACATTCTTCTTAAAAAGAGTGATTGGTTTATTTGTACCAATATCCGTTCGTAGATCAAAGTAATATTCGGACTCTTCCTCAGACTTGGACCATACTTTCAATGGATGATCAGTATCTTTTGTCGAAAATGCTGCTATCATCTTCAATCCAACTCCGAAAAGACCTCTTTGTTGTTTTTCGACGTACTTCCCTGAAGTTAAGAACGAGCAAACTGCGACTGGTACTTTCTCCGACGGTATTCCAATGCCATTATCCTTACATGATATTGTCCATAAATCATTGAGTGGGTCTAGGAGTTTTAGACTTAAATGTATAATCGGAAGTGTATGATTAATTTCACAAGAATCTAACGAATTTTCAATTAACTCTCTTACAGACATATAGAGAATCCGTTCTCCAGTAAAGCCTGCCAAGGCAGAATTATCGACAAAAAATTCTGATTCCGCTTTTTTATTGTAATATATTTTTGATTTATGCTTTTGATGCATCTGTAA
>DATFBL010000068.1:0-3857 GCA_035253865.1 Nitrososphaeraceae archaeon
TCTGCAAAACTGGGAAAGGAGTACGAGAGTGATCTATTTGTAGGAGATGTTCATAATGGAACCCTGTATCATTTTGATTTGAATAAGACAAGAACAGGATTATCACTTCAAGGACCTCTTCGAGACGGCGTAGCAAATAACACTGAGGAACTAGAGGGAGTAATCTTTGCAAGTGGATTTGGCGGAATCACAGATATTGAAGTTGGCAGTGATGGATATCTTTACGTCCTTTCTTATGTCCACAGATCAATTTATAGAATAATTCCAGCAGTCGCAGATAACTAATTATACATTTGAGAACTTTCAAAAAATTCAAAGTTAAATAACCCGTAGACTTAATTTTTATTAGATTCCTATGGATAAAAAATCATCATAATTATGTGATTCGTTTGATTGATATCATCTTAGTAAAATCCGATCCGATAATGAATCAATCTTCCATAAGGGCGATGCAAATTATCAAATCCTTAGGCAAGAAATACTCTATAATTGGGCTCGGTTGGAACAGGCACTCTACTGCTAATGAGGTCGCCAACGACAAGAGCAATCTGCATTTACTCAATATGAAAGCACCTTATGGTTATGAACGGTACGGAATCATTCGATTGGCCTTTTATTTTCCAATCTTTTGGATGTGGATTTTCATAAAGCTCTGTATTCATAGACCCAAGATTGTGCATGCATGCGATCTCGCAACCATTTTGCCATGCTATCTTTACAAGGTGTTATTTACAAAAATTTTGATTTTTGACGTAGTGGATAGATATAGTATGACATATGTCCCTAAGAAAGGAAACAAGTTCTCTAAATCTTTGCATTATATCGTTAATTCTCTAGAAGAATTTTTTGCGGGGAATTCCGATATATTGATTGCTGTCTCAGATAGAATTTTTTTGACATTCAGAAAAAAGCCAGGAAACTCTGTCACGATAATGAACTGCCCGCAGGACCACATGATAAACAGACCACGATTTGAAAAAAATTTTTATAAACTGATTTATACTGGCGCTATAAGGCCAGGAAGGGGTTTGGAAGAACTCATCAATATAGTGACGGATATGAAAGATACACAACTTGTCGTAACTGGTAAAATTAAAGACACCAAATTACATGAGAAGATGGCGGTAATACCAAATATCAAATACTGTGGATTTTTAGATAGGAATGAGTTACTGGATTTAGAAGCAAGTTCGGATGTCATGATAGCCTTGTATGATTTGAATCTTCAACCCCAATACGAATACGGAATGGCAAATAAAGTTCTAGAAGCAATGATGTGTGGACTGCCAATAATCACCAATATTTCGCATGACTTGGTTAACGATACAAAATGTGGTTTAATAGTAGAGTACGGGAATATGAAACAAATAAAACAGGCGATTGTAACCCTCCGGGATGATTTAGATCTGCGAAGACTTTGTGGAACTAATGGACGCAAAGCTTTTCTCGAAAAGTACAACTGGGATAAGATGGAAGAAAAATTGTTGTTGGCTTACGAGGGCGTATTGAATGATAAAATTGATTCAACTGAATAGTAATTTTTCACTGTTCTATTATATGAGTAATCTTGATTGATTAGCAAAATTTTGTTTCTATTGTTGATTTGTACATGTCTTGTCGCAAAAGGTATTTTTTATACTGACATTTACAAACAAACAACAATTAGAATGGTTTTATGATGTCCTTGCTATAAAGAGGTAAAAATTAATATCAGAAAATTTTTCTTATCAACACCTTGAGATTCCAATGAATAAACATATTCTAATACTAGTTCCATTAATCCTGTCCTCTTTTACTCATTTATGGAATCCAGCACAATTTCCTTCATTTCATGTGGATGAAGGAGTCTATATTCGAAGAGCTTTGCATACTCTAAACGGGCTTGGTCCTCATGATCCAGATAGTAGATTTGACCATCCGCAGTCCTCAGGTAGCTCTTATGATCACCCATTTTTTGGACAACTATTTCTTGCTGGAATATTCAAAATAATAGATTTTCCCCACAATTTGATAGTAAATTCTAATCCGCTATCGGTTGAAAAATTATTTGATACGCCCAGATTGATAATGGGAGTCCTTGCGATTATAGACACTATGATAATATACAAGATAGGCGAGCGAAGATTCAATCCAATGGTAGGATTATTCGCTTCGCTACTTTTTGCAGTCATGCCATCAACTTGGTTTACCAGGAGAGTTGTCTTGGACTCTATCATGCTTCCCTTTATCTTAACTTCTATACTTTTAGCTATAGAAACTCGTTTACGCTTGCGTCATTCCAATACAATATCATTTCTTTCAGGTGTCTCTCTCGGACTAGCAATCTTTACTAAAATTCCTTCATTTACTATGATACCACTGGCAGTGTTCTTAATTTACGAAGGCGGCGGTAGAAAGATGCTATTATCAATAAGAGGTTCAAGGACAATAGTTTCATTCATAATTCCTGTAATCATGATACCTCTTATTTGGCCCGCTTATGCCTTTGTTACTGCAGATACGAATCAATGGTTTGAAGGTGTATTCTGGCAGGCAACACAGCGACAAACTGAGGATAAGGAGCTTTTTGATGTCATTAACAGCGTCTTGAGGACAGATCCTGTAGTACTAATTATTGGTGGAGTGGGTGTTGTCTACCTGGCCATCAGGCGCCAATTTATCGGCATTTTTTGGATAGTACCTTACTTTCTCCTATTACAAGCAGTTGGATGGGTTAACCATTTTCATCTAATCTTGGTTATTCCTATTTTGTGTATTTCAATTGCTAAAATGATTTACGACTTACCGTCGCTTATTCGCATAAAGAAAAATCGGAGCATATTATCCTCGTCCATTATTGCCGGACTTGTGTTGTTTGGCGTTATCAGTACGAGTATCTTGATTTCTACTAATTTGTCATACATACAACTCGAAACGGCTTCGTATATTGGAAATGAAGTTTTTATCAGAGATAGTAACTCCGATCAATACGAGAATAGCGTAACAACAAGATTCAATAACACTAAAGACAGTGTGACAATTATTTCGGGACCAATTTATTCATGGATATACAAATATGCACTTGGCGACCAGTACGCATTTTCCCACATAAGAGACACTCAACCGATAAACACTGACAAAATTATCTTGGTGGTAGATCCAATGTATAAGCGTGTTGTTGCAAATAGTGATACTGAAAATCAGACTCAAGCGACAAGATTAATGAGTATTTATAACAATTCTGAGATTGCTGTCGTATTCGAAAAATTACCTGCTAATTATTCTAAAAAAATATATCCTTTTACAGGAATAAACAGTGCCGACAGCGGCCTTACCACGACACAGATAAGGAAGAACTATTAGATAAAACCAGTAAACAGATTTCGCTGTTAACAGGTATAAACAATTCACCATATCATTCGAAATATTTTGATTAGATCTCATAGATGTAAGATTACTTCAAATTAAATAAGAATTTTAAATTGATACTACAATTTGCAGTTCTATTTTTTTTCCAATAGTATATAGATGCTGTTTTCATCTGCAGTAACAGCATCTAGCGTGATGCTGCATATGTTCTACAAACGCTTATTTTTTTTATTAACATAGATAACTATTGTCAGAACACCTTTGTTTGTTAATTAGAGGTCAAAAAAATTAGCGAGAAGAAAATACTAATGCTAGGGAACAAAATCATTGAAACGAGCCCGAGCATTGCGTCTAAAGGCAGAATTAGCATTTTACCATCTATAAGTAAAATCCATTTGGTTTACAGATAATTGACATCTGTTTGTGTTTTGTGATGGAGGAATTGTCCCTTGCCAACGGTCCAAAAGTACTTTGACTTTAGATTCTTGGCGAATCTGGGAATGTGGATA
>DATFBL010000069.1:0-4853 GCA_035253865.1 Nitrososphaeraceae archaeon
CTTCCAAGCTTCCATACCAGCAAACATGGCGTGTATAATGCTGCTGGGATAATGTCTTGCAAACCTGCATTAATTCAACCGATGCTTATGTCTATAATATTTGAACATTATAGACAATTAAAAGAAATAGATCCTGAAAAAAATTTTTTAACAGTGTGGCGCTTTTATCTAGAATATTATCATGTGAGTATTTATTGATGAAAAATATAAGTGAAATATTAGTCTGTTAATCGATGAAAAAAGCAATAATAAACGGTATTGAACTTGAATATTCGCATCTTGGATCGGCTGAGGGAGAATATATTGTTCTAATCCACGGTAGTGTTTTTGAAGATATGTTTTTGCCAATGATATCAGAGCCATCTCTTTCAAAATACGCCTTTTTGCATTATCATAGAAGAGGTTATGGCGACAGTACTTTAAACTCTGAAACACCGAGCATTAATCAACAATCAAATGATTGTCTTGAACTAATGAATTTCCTAAACATAGATCATGCTCATATCGTTTCTCATTCATACGCTGGACTCATTGCACTACAAGCAGCAGTTGATCAGCCAGAAAGAGTACGGTCACTTACTCTAATGGAGCCACCGTTGGCAGCATTTGTACCTGCTGGTGAAGAATTCGGAAAAAGACTTTCGACATCAGTTGGCCTCTACCAAGAAGGAAAGAAATTTGAAGCGCTGGATTCTTTCCTAAAAGTTGTCTTTGAAGGTACAGAGGACTATCGAAAAATTATTGATTCGAATTTGGGTAACAAGGCATTTGAGCGAGCAGTATCTTCTGTTGACACAATGTTTCAGGTCGAATATCCTGCATTAATGTCATGGAAATTTAGTCCTGACGATGCAAAATCCTTACCCCTGCCAGTTCTGTCAATTGAAGGAACTGAAAGCGCATTTTTCTTTAAACAAATACATACACTGTTAGAATCGTGGTTTCCACGTTTAGAAACAACTTTGATTCAAAACACTAGTCATATACTACACATGCAATACCCTAAGTCTGTTGCCAATGGATTATCTAGTTTCTTATCCAAGGTAACATAAATATTGCCTTAATATGCCCCTATCCAGTCCAGGCAAACTTCCCAACTGCTCCTGACTTCGTGGAGAATTGCTGGTGAGGTAATTCTGGATCAGTCCAGACGGTACAGTTTATCAATTTTTGACATATTATAGTTCAATTTCATAAAAAAATCCTTAATAATAACTTAAAATAACTGACAGTAGACATGCAAAATAGCATATTTGTAATATTTCTCATAGGGGTCATTGTAGCCACAATGATTGCCTCAGCAACAATAGCAAACCCTTACGTAATGGCGACACACAAGAGTGATCATTCTGATAATCCGTCCTGTGACCATGCTAAGAAGGATAAGCATTGTCCACCTCCACCTCCACCTCCTTGCGATGAAGGCGGATGCCAATTCTAAGTAAGAGACGAAGCGTTCTGGACAAAGATGTAACTAACAAGTCCAGATCTCGTTTTTCTATCCTCTAACCTTTCAAACTTTTTTATTCACATGTTAACGCTTATGAACAACATGCTTAGGCTTCTGGGATCTCCCTTCCTTGTTGGTTGCTTGGATATTAAATTGAATTTCAATTAAGAATGACCATGGGTAGAACAGTTCCGGCATATAGACTTGCATCAGAAAGAGAAAAGAGAAGATGGAAAGTTTTCAGGGAACGATTATATAAAAACGAAAGTAAACCATTTCATGAAATGATGTCTTATCCACACTTGTATAATGTTGCTGGAGTAGGGGCTTGTAAACCATTATTATTGCATCCAATTTTGATGCCGATTATTGAGCACCATAAGCAACTGAACAATATACAGAGTGATAATCATATTTGATCTCAATACTAAAGCAAAAAACTGAAGGGAGAGATGTGATAGACAAAACTCATCAATCAAGACGTTCTTGTCGTTGAGATTTTAAACTGATGGACCTGGTAGAATGTCGATAGGTTGGCCCACCAGCAATGGTGTTTGATATCTTCGTGTTATTCGATGACCAATAAATTATAAAAAAGTTAAAGACTGATGGGAGGGACAGCAATGTTGAACCACAATAGAACAAAACCCTCCACCAGACTAATTATCTATATCAATCACAAAACAGGTTAATATTAATTCTGAATCTTTTTTCCTTAGTTTTTTATCGAATTTCATATTCGTAATTAAATGCACATGAGAGAACAATGTTCTGCTCCTAAATTCAGATTAAATGAAGTAAATATGGCTCTATCCCATTCTTAGGAACTTATCTTACTCAATCTACTTATACTCTACTTGGTATCTTTTTTCGATAACATACCTTGACTACAAAAAACATACCAATGATTTTATTGTTGTCCATAGGAATGTTGACTGCACTAGGAACTACAACTGTATCACAAGTACCACCGGTATTTGCAGACGATGATGACGACTGTGAAGACAATGGAGATAACAGTTGTAACGAACAAAAGCAAAAGACGGAATTTGAAAATGACTGTAAGATAGTCAATGAGATTGAAAATGATGATCGCAGCGACGAAAACGTAAACGGTAGAATTGCTAACGGGGACGTAATATGCAATATATCGACAGTCTCTGAAAGTGATGATCCTGTTACTAATGAACCAGGTGATATTGTGATTTGTCATAGATCACCAGGTAACCCTGAAAATGAACAAACATTGAGTCTTACTCAAGAGTCGGCGGACAGTCACCTAAATAACCATCCAGACGATACACTTGGCCCGTGCCCAGCAGAAGCAGCGGATGTCTTCGCATCACTACCTTAAGACTGTGAAAATTCAATAAAACTAATGTGAAGTCAGCACCTACCTCTTTTTTGTTTCGTTACTGCTAACATGATACAAAATCCAATTTAAAATTTGAAATGTTTGCACCACTTTTACTTCATTAATTTTATCAATAGATCAATGTATTGTAAAATCATATAATTTCGCGAGGAATGGTCGGACCTAGGATAGTTTTGTTTTTTAACAAATCACCTAATGACGACATATTTTTGGAATCGAGATTGACCGTTTCACATGGTTCATTATTAATACAAATCGTTGTTGTACAATTGCCATTTTCACATTTTGTAGACATATTGGTTTTGAATTGTGTGTCAGATGATGACAGGATGGCACTGGGAAATAAGACGATGGCTGAACAGATAACAAATACGGAAACAACTATTGCAGCAGTTATCATATTAAGTATTATTAAAGACCAGAATTTATTTTTACTCCAATAACTAAAACGAGATGCCAAAAAAATAAAAAAATATTCCGAGAACCCTGCAAACTAAAGTAAAATTTTTATGACATTTCTTCGAATTATTGCTATCACAAAGCGTCATTCATGTCCCTGGCGGGAGCGTCTGTATCCCATTGTTGCTCAGCCTCCCGTCAGTTAATTATTAATTTTTTATGACCATTATGGTCCTTATTTAAAGAGGTTGATGAAGATATGATGTTCAATTATAACTCACCCATACAATCGAATAATTATGAAAATCACGCTAAATAACGCGCTTAAGCCCACTATGGCTATCAACTTGATTATTTGGAAGGTTTTAAGCACTTCTAATATATTGCCAAATAATTGATAACTGTTTAGCAACAATCATAAGTCTACTCAAATTATTATCACGTTCCTTCTTTCAAGAGTCCGTGGGAAAGGGATATTTTTTTAACCATCATATCCCTGCCCATAGACTTTTTATTTTAGTTTTAATAGTATATCCTACGAAATTATTTCATACTTGGGAGATAGCCTCTTATACTCGGCTTCCAAAGATCTCCCATCTAGTTTAATTTTTTTATAATTTAATGCCAATAAAATAGTAACTGGATACCAAGTTCTCATTCCTGGTGGGCCCTGCCTATCAACAATCACTACCGGCCCATCAGTGTAATTATATTATTTCTCAAGGTAAACACAATTATTCTAAAACTATTTTGAAACTTGATATAAAATCCAATTCAGAATTCTTAATTCACTATCTAAAGGATCCATTTCAAAAATATTATTAGTTTTTCTTATTTATTATTTCATCCATTCTAGATTCTATTATTTTACAAATATCGGTACCGTCATTTTTCATATTTTCTAAAACCCGGTTTATTAGTTCAATCTCTTTGCATGGTATCGTCTATATATGGTATCATCATAGGTCCGCTAAGAGCCCTTTTTGATTGTTCAATTTTCTTTTGTAATGTTTGTTCTACGTTCATAGAATCAATAAGCGTATGATGATTTAATATAAAAAGTGCTTTAGACAGCGGAGAGTTTACATTAGGAATAGACTTTTTGAACAGAACCTCACTTTTTTGAAATTTTATCATAGAACGCTTGTAAATCCTTCGTGTAATCATCCGGAGCATCAACTTCTTCGATGGTATGTCCCTCAGGGACTCTTGGCCATGCCGGCGTGTTTCCGGCTCCTGTACTCTCAAAAGTGCTCATTACTTTTCCTTCAGGATTCCTCAAAACGTAAATCTTAGGTATATTATTTCACCCCCTTATGGGTTTAAAGTTTCGAAAACAAAATAAAATGTGGCAGGGGGACTATTAGGCACCGCCGTGATAGTGACGTCTAATTCTGATACAATTGAACCAACCGGAGGTCCATCAGGCGGTGGTGGGGCTCGACCGGCAGGATATCTTTTCCAAGTGTAAATTTCCGAAACTTTAATTCCTGGTGTTCCGTAAGTTGGAGGATCTTGAATGGCAACTATTACCTCAGTTGCTTTCCTTGTGCCGTCATCACCAAGTATCCAGCCACGGGTGATTCCGTCAGCAAGTTGAGTGAATGGTATTGAACGTCCCATACCTAT
>DATFBL010000070.1:0-8134 GCA_035253865.1 Nitrososphaeraceae archaeon
CCTATCTGATGATACCTTACTTTGTTTTTTTCTAATATTTTCTCCACAGTATCTAGTCCTGATTTTGAAACAATAATACAAAATCCAATTCCCATGTTAAAAGTGGAATACATTTCTTTAAGTGATATCTTTCCTGCCTGCTGAATGATACTGAATATATTTTCTTGTTGTGGGAGATTATCCAAGTTATAGTCGACTTTGTTATTTAGTCTCGATAGCTTGGCAAATGAACCACCGGTTATATGTGCAAGTCCATGGATAGAATCTAATTCCTTGAGCATCTCAAGAATGGGCTTAACGTATATTCTAGTTGGTTTCAATAGTTCTTCACCTATAGAGCATTCAAGGAGCTTGTGAGAATTTTTCAATTTGTATTTTGGATGTAAAACCTTACGAGCAAGTGAATAGCCATTTGAATGCAGCCCACTACTTTCTAGTCCAATTATAACGTCTCTCTGAGATATTTTGCTACCCATGACTAATGATTTCTTGTCAGCTACTCCAAAGACAGAGCCTACTAAATCAAATGTGTTTTCTTCTTTTTCATTAAGAAGATCTGGGAGTATTGCAGTTTCTCCTCCTACGATTGCCACCTGAGACTCCTTCGCAGCTTTTACTACTCCTTTAACCAGCTCTCTTACAAGGTAACTATCAGGTTTCTTTAATGCAATATAGTCTAGGAAACCAATTGGTATAGCTCCAACGCAAATCACATCGTTTACGTTCATGGCCACGCAATCAATGCCCAGAGTATCAAATTTTTTCATCATTTGTGCAATAATGATTTTGGTTCCTACTCCATCGGTATGTAGGGCATAAACTTTAGACTGAAATTCAAGCAAACCCGCGTAATGTCCATAACCAGACCAAACGCGCCAGTTCTTATTATCAACAGAAGAATGAGTAGTTGAAACCAGTTTACCAATATCATGTTGTATTCTCCGTATTTTCCGGATGTTTACGCCGGCTCTAGAATAACTCCACATACCGATTACTAAGATTCTACAACACGTATTATAAATAAAACACCTCAATTCTTTCGCGAAATCGACCATTCGAAAATTAACTTATAAAGATGAATATAATTGTAATAGACATGGAAGACTCTGCATCTGTTTTCGAAGACTCTGAAAAAACATTCATAGAATTATCCAATTCCCAGCGACTGCAGATAATAAATGCACTAAAAAGATCTAGCATGAACCTGACTTCAATTGCAAAACATCTGGGGATAACTATGCAAGAAGCTCATAGAAATTTTAACAGACTTATGGAGGCAGGAATAGTAAGCAAAGATTCCAGTGGCGCGTATTCTTTAACGACATTTGGCAATACTATTATGACACAGATTCCGTCCATTAATTTTCTCTCGAAAAATAAGAATTATTTTTCAGATCATTATTTTGCGGATCTTCCTATGAAGTTTGTTCAGCGGATTGGATCGATGGACAATAGTGATTTTATCCAGGGATTTGTTGCAGTAATGGAGGAAATCAAGGAAATGTATCGATATTCTAAGGAGTATATTTATGGCATGATTCCTCAAGTTCCGCTAGATCTTATGGAAGTAGCTGCAAAGATAGTGAAGGAACGCAAAATCAAATTTAACTACATTTTGCCCAAGAATGCAGTTGTACCAAAGAAAGGTAAAGACTTTCTAAACGAAATCAATTTCCCCGAATTATTGAAGAATGGTTTGGTTGAGAGAAAGATGGTAGATGAATTAAAAGTCTCTGTGGTATTGAATGAAAAAAAGGCATTAGTGATGTTTCCAAACATCAAGGGAGAGACTGATATGAATGGAGCATTTTCTAATAGTTATCACAAAGAGAACAATGAATTGTTTCATGAATGGTGTTTAGATTATTTTAGATACAACTGGTTAAATTCAAGGCCTTTCGACAACACTAAACTTAGGGAAGTATAATCAAATTTAGTTTTAACCACATTGATTAGGATCAAAAGATGGGTTAACCTTCACGAAATATATTATTTCGTCTGCTTTCTAGTCGCTTTCATGGCAGAAAGCAAAGCTCCCGCTTTATGCTCAGTTTCGAGATATTCATTTGTTGGAATAGAATCCATGACTATTCCTGCACCGGCCTGAATAAACGCCTTGTTTCCGTTTATAAATAACGATCTTATTATAATTGCAAAATCGCAGCATCTATTGAATGAAAAATATCCCAACGCCCCAGCATAAGGACCCCTAGAAGATTCTTCTAACTCGGAAATTACTTCCATCGCTCTCACTTTGGGCGCTCCAGAAACCGTCCCTGCAGGAAATAAAGATCTGAATGCATCAAAACAATCGTATTTACTATAAAGATCACCAGTGATATGGGATACTATATGTTGAACATGACTGAATCTTTTAACTATCATTAACTCCTTGGGTTGAACGGACCCAAATTTACATACTCTTCCCAAATCGTTTCTCGCTAAATCCACCAACATAGTGTGTTCGGCTAGCTCCTTTTTGTCTCTTAATAGTTCTTTCTCCAACCTTTTATTTTCACTCTCTTTGGTTGTAATTGGTCTTGTTCCTGCTATGGGAAATGTTTCAATTTTGTCATTTATTACTCGAAGCAGCATTTCGGGACTTGAACCTATAATAAATCTCTTTTTACGCTTAAAGAAGTACATATATGGGGATGGATTCAATTTCCTTAAATTCTCATACAGCATCATTGGATCTCCTTCGACATTAAAAATGAACTTTCGTGAAATTACTACTTGAAAGACCTCGCCATTGTAAACGTAATCTTTTGCTTTCTTCACTTTGGAAATAAAATTACTTTTAGTTGTTCCTGAGACCGGCTTTGAAAATGAGAAAGATTTATCCAAATCTTTTGATTTGGAATCCAAGATTTTTTCTAACTCAACAAGTCTTGATTTTTTACCAATGTAGAAATAATAAGTCGCTTTACCTTTTCTATCATGAATCAAACCGTCAGTATAAATCCCGAATTCTAAAAGCGGGAACATATTATTTGCTCTTTTTGATGGTAACTGTTCCCAGAATTTGATTGCATCATAGCTTACATATCCTACCGCTCCTCCTATATATCGCAATCTTTTCTCATTAACAATTGGCATGATTCTTTTTAATTCAGCAAGTGGATCCTTTACCTTTTTTTTAGAAACTATTTTCCCCTTCTTATAAATTTGAAATGTTTTTTTATCACATTTTACAGTTAATTCGGGGTCAAATCCTATAACTGAAAATTCTGAAAGTTCCTTTGGTCCAGTTAAAGACTCTAAAATGAATGCATTCTCATAATTCATGTAAATTTGTTTAAAAATTTCAAAAGGATTTTTGTCAGTATTAATTCTTTTCTTGTTAAATGTAAAGTCTCGGGAGCCTGAAATAAAATCCTTAAGCATTTTTAATAGTTACCATTAAAAGGTGTTCTAAAACATGATTTAAGGCTTTAGATTCCGTTTTAAACAACAGCTTTTGTTTCTTCATATAGATACTTAAGTAAGTGATGTGTGAAAATAAACCCATTCTATTAAACAATTGGGCTTTAATCAATATCCTAACTCTTACTTAATATTGAATTTTTCAAATTTGAGTTTAAAAAAGGACTCCAGGGGATTTGAGCCTTGCATGTAAAGGTCACTTACAGTCGTAGTCATTCCTATAATTAACATCCCCTTACCTTTTAAGATATTCGTATCAGGATAACATTAATCAAATAGCGAGCTAAATGTATCCATAATTAGTTATCTATGATTCGCTAACAATCAACATTACTCTACCCATGGAAGGCACATATAATTACTGTGAAAAGTCGTCAACGTCAACTATGTCTATGGTATAGAATGCGATAAAGTTCATTGCATGAATAAGACACTATAATAAAGGTAGTTTAATCAGTAACAAATAGAACTCGTATGTATTTTCCTGAATCTGCATTATTAGAACAAATTCGTGCCCGAGTAACCAAAACAGTAAAGGTTGGTATTCAGCTTAACATGTCTACTGAAGAATCAAAGAAATTTCTTCGGAGACATTTGAACTCCAAGACTAATCTTGTGATTATGATCATAGATATTAATAGTTCAACACAAATGAGCCTCTCGTTACCAGAATCTAAATTTGCATTGGTAGTACAAACATTCGCCCAAGAAGTAAGTATCACAGTGTCCGGTTATGGTGGCTACGTTTTCAAATATGAGGGAGATGCTGTTATTGTAATTTTTCCCGCCGACTCTGACAAGATTAGTGCATGCAAAAATGCACTGAATTGCTCAAAGGCAGTCTTAGCAATTATAAAAAATGCTATCAATCCAATATTTAAGGTAAACAAATTACCCGAAATCACAGTGAGAACTGGACTGGCCTACGGACCTGCCTCGGTAGTACTATATGGAAAGAACGTTGAAAAAGCACACATCGATATAATAGGAGCCGGCATAAGTCTATCTTCCAAAATTGCATCTATCGCCCGACCTAATCAAGTGTTGGTGGGGGAACATGTTTATGATATTGTGATTTCATCATCTGATAGAGATAATTTATTTGATAAGAGTAAGTTCGTACAGATTAATCTAGATCCACTTAAATGGAAGTACCTTTCTCAATCTGATCCTGAAAGTCTATATCATGTGTATGAATATTTAGTAACCGGCTAGTATAGAGGTCTAAGATTCCATTATAAAATTCTGACGAAATAAATCATTACTGTGATTAAGATTTGCGTACGTGTGATTTAATTTTCTCCTTCATTTCAGGGTTCATTATCTCTTCTTCCTTGTAACCATGGTCTTTGACTGCATTAATATGCCCTAGTTAATCACCCTTCCTTGGAAGCCAATGAGACATAAGTAAGAAAAAGATCATATATGCCTCTCAAGACTATCCTTATTATAAGTGGATTCATCAAATAACGGTTCACCCTCGAATTCTTCTGGATCTGGAAATAATCACCCGGTAGAAGTGATATTAGCCAGTTGGACAGACAGATTTGTGGCGTGGTTAGTTGATTTTATTATAGTATCAATAGGGTTAGGAATATTGTTTGGACTGTTAGCATTACCATTTTGGTTATATGACAATAGTAACGGTATGGCAGCTGTACACAGAAGCTTTGGATCTTTTCACTATGTTCTGTCAAGTAGTATTTTCTTTGCATATTGGACTTATTTTGAGCATACAAGCGGACAATCAATTGGCAAGAGACTATTGAAAATAAAGTCCACAGACCTATCCGGCAATGATGTTGATATCAAAAATGCTGCATTACAAAGCTTTGGAAAATCATTCTTACTTCCAATAGACGTAATTCTAGGGTGGCTTTTTACTAATAACAAGAGACAGAGAATATTTAACAAAATAAGCAATACTGTAGTAGTCAAACTGAAACCTAGAAGTGAAATAAATGAGAATATAAGATATCGAAAGGACTAGCAAAGACAGCTCCGGATGAGAAGCAGATTTGAATGCACGCTACACTTGGAATTACTGTATTAAGTCAGCTAATAATTTTATTTCTAGTACTGTCCGTAAGAAATAATAAGAAATAGGAATCATATCTGCTTGGTCCCATTCAGTTGACGGGTTCAATACCAGGTACACCCGTAATAGAAGAACCTTTCACAAAAACACTTTACTGTACGGTTCATTCCATTGATACTCCAAAGGAAAACGTTTATCAACAAAATCTAGTTCCAAGGTATCAATATTGGAATTAGTAAAGGCAAAGTTTATCTCTAAACATGATTTAAATCTTATGAGACAACCCCAAGACTATAATGAATGTTTCAATTGCGAATCTATCGGAAACCGAACCTATATTCAAAAATACGAATAAGCGGTCCAAAAAGTTCTAATTGATTGGTAACTTATAAATAGACAAGTTATTAGTTGCCTTTACTAACGATCAATTATGTTAGTAGTTGCCAATGGTTTTCTTCCCATAAATCCTTCGTCCTTTCTATGCCAAAATTTTATTTCATTTTCACCTTCTTTCCAGCAAAGCCATACTTCTTCATCAAACCTCAGAGATGGGAAATCCAGAAGACCTTCGTCAACACTCTTTATCATTACTCCTTTATTTTCTAATTCTGCTATGGTTTCGTATAGTTTGAATACAGCCCTATTCAGCTCTTGCTTTTTGCTTATGAAAGGGGTGAATTTTGTACCATCGCTAACCAGTCGTTGTAGCTCTTCCTGAAGTTTGATTACCTTATTTTTCTGAAGAGTAATGCTAGAAAATAGTTTTTTTACTTCGGGCAATACTCTGTTAGCATCTTGTGGAGTAAAGTAAATCGGTGGCATACCTTCCAAAATTTACACTAGCCAATTTAATCATTATTATTCCGCTTAGTCTCTCCCTGGAGTTTTAATTTTGGGAATACGACGGAATTTCCTATTTGTGCGTTTTTCCCTTTTTGCTTTATTAAGATCACCTAAGCCATGAGGATAAATTTCCCAAGAATTAGATCTGCCAAATAGATTATCTAATTTGTCAGAAGCATGCACGGAAAACTTATTCAATGCCAGATGAATAGATTCATGACTAATAATCGATGAAGCGACTTCTGCAGTCTTTCCTGCTGAGTCATATTCCCTCCAAGAACGGTAATTTGCAATAAACGCTCTAGATTTTCCGTAGTATGACACAAACATCAATCCCCTTCTTCCCATTGTTCCACGCAGACGAAGATCCGCAACCATTTATCCTTTATTTACCCGTGTAATCCTGATTAATGTTTACAGACCTTTTCTGTCGGGCACATATTAATTCTAGCAATAATAATATTGTTAAACTCTTCTCTTGCTTGGAAAATTTAGCAAGAAGCCATTGTGTTATTGTAAAAATTTTATTATCTGTTGAACGACGCGTTTATTCAAAATATTTATTTATTTGTTGCCGGGGATTTGCGGTTATACTCTTTTAACACACGGTGTAAATTGTCAATTCATGACGAATCTGAAATTACAAAACAAGGCCAAGATATTAAAAAATAACTACTCTGATTCGTTATCTTTAACACTGGAGGCCATAGAAGCGGGATTACAATCGGTTAATCCCACATCCATTATAAAAAAATCCATACTGGTAAAGCGTAATTATCTAACCGTAACTGATTTTAGTGGAAAAAAGATAGATTTTGATCTAGGAGATTTCAAGTCAATCTACTTGGTTGGAGCAGGTAAAGCAACAGCATCTATGGCAAACGCATTTTTGAATGTATTAAAAAAAGACAAGGTCAAATCATGCTGTATCACTATTCCATATGGGATAACAATAAAAAACAAATTCTGTTCAGTAACACATGCGTCTCATCCAATCCCAGACTCCAATGGAGTTTTAGGTACAGAAAGAATATTGCAAATTCTAGAAAAAGTGAAAAAAAATGATTTCGTAGTAATGTTCTTATCAGGAGGAGCTTCTGCCCTTATGCCCTTGCCCATAGACATCATAGACTTGACAGAGAAACAAAACATAACCAAAAAGCTTCTCTCTTCGGGAGCGACAATTGACGAGATGAATACAGTTAGAAAACATTTGTCCAAAGTAAAGGGAGGAAGACTAGCAGAAATTGTCAATCGCAGATTTAGGCTATTGACCCTAATTCTATCAGATGTGGTTGATGACAAGATTGATGTAATCGCATCAGGGCCCACAGTACCAGATTTGACCACATTTGAAGATGCCAAAAATGTACTTGTAAAATACAATATTTGGAATAACAATAAATTAGTATCTAATAAACTTAGGAAATTAATATCTGATGGAATTTCAGGATATATCAGAGACACTCCAAAACCAGGGAATCGTATATTTTCTAATATCAATAACGTTATTATTGGTAATAACACTATTGCGTGTCAAAAAATTAAACTATTTTTAGAAAAAAAAGGAATTAAGACAATGTATTTAGGTTCTAGTTTCACAGGAAAAGCGGCAGATCTCGGCAGTTTTCTTTTTAGACTTGTAAATGATTTTCCCTCTATCTCGACCCCATATGCGTTTGTTTTAGGTGGTGAAACCACCGTTGATTTGAAAAACACGATAAATGGTATTGGAGGCAGGAATCAAGAAGCTGTGCTTTCTGCCGCGTCATGCTTTAAAAAAATAGATAGTGGCATGGATTTTACTATTACTAGTTTTGGTACTGA
>DATFBL010000071.1:0-14457 GCA_035253865.1 Nitrososphaeraceae archaeon
ATCATCGATTGCTTTTGCAGCAAATAAGATGCATCTTTCCTCTATTGTATCTTTAGATGGTAAATCGATACAATTGAAAAATATTTTTAATCTTCTTAAGTAGTAATCTCTCGTAACCTGCGACCTTATTGCATATACAAAGAGCGAATATCCACGTGATTGAATGTACTGCTCGGATTACATTTATTTCACTTTTTATTATGGTGAATCCAATTTGAGAACTAATATCACAATGGGGCCAGTGGGTTGTGAATCATATTTGACACGATTTTTGACACTATTTTTCGAATGAAATTGTTTGAAAATAGATTTTATTAATGACTATTTAAACAGTCAATAATTTGCTATATTAGAGCATCATCCTTGTCTATTGGTTTCCTTCATAACCGCAAGCACAAAAATTCCTGATACTATTCCAAGCAATGCCACTATATGAAATGCAGTGGTTAGTCCGAATATATCTGCCAGAAATCCAATTCCGATTGCTCCAAATACAAACCCCAAATCCCTCCAAAATCTATAAACACCTAAGGATGTTGCTCTCCATTTTGGATTTGCCACATCACTTATTGCAGCAAGCAGAGTAGGATAAACCATAGCTGTTCCTATACCAAGTAAACACATTCCGATAATCCAACCCCAATAGAAATTGGTGAATAACACTACCCAAACACCAATGCCCTGGATAATCATTCCAGGATAGATGAGAACCTTCCTTCCAACTTTGTCACTAAATGTTCCAGTTAATAACTGAAGAACTCCCCATATTCCAGGATGAAGTGCTTTCAGAAATCCGATCTCGCTAATTCCAATTGCAAATGAAGCAAAGTATAGAGTAAACAAACCCCATGTGACACCAAAAATCAAATTATTAATCAAACCTGCTTGACTAATAGCAAGTAGGGTGCGATTCTTCCAAGATGTATGAAGAAAAACTTCTTTGAAACTCAGGTCTTTGGCACTAGTTCCCTCTTTAAGTGACTCTGAAACATGTTCTTTTATCTCAAGGCTAGTAAATCTTCTCGTGTCTTTTACAATTATCCAAGAAATTGCCAAGTCCAGAATTGCGAAAATAATCCCGAGATAGAATGGGTATGGCTTTAGGCCTAATGTTGATGCTAGATATCCGGTCAAAAATCCAACAACAGCAACGGCAACATATCCCGCAAATTCATTAAGACCTAATGCTAATCCCCTTTGCGATTTTCCAACCAAATCAATTTTCATATTCACAGTCATTGACCAAGCCAGTCCTTGTTCACTCCCAGAAGAATATTAGCAAAGATAATCCAATTCCAATCGGGCGCAAATAATAGTATGATTGGAACAGGAACTGCAAAAAGCCAACCTAATACTAATACGTTTTTTCTTCCCCATTTATCAGATAATTTTCCCGCTAAGAGATTTAAAACTGCCTTTACTGCTCCGAAACTAGCTATGAATGATACTATTATTGCACTTGATTCAATCCCAAATTCGCTTTTACCTATTAGTGGAGCAACAGTCTGTTCCAGTCCAATCATTGCACCTACAAAAGCATTAACTAAAACTAGAATTATGAATTGTTGAATATTTGGGCGTAGTCCTAATTTGATTCGTTTAGATTTCATATCACCTCACTTTCTCCGCATTGTCATTAGTAACTGGAGGCTCTTTGCGGTAAGCCCTCTTTAGCCACACAGGAGTAATTAAGGTAGTAACGGCAACCATAAGGATTACTGTTGTGTAGATATTTGACGATAAAGCACCAGAAGTTACACCAATACCAGCAACTATGAGTCCTACTTCACCTCTTGAAATCATACCTATACCTACTTTCATAGCTTTTGATTTATTTCTCAAAAATATTGTCGCTGGTAGTCCACAGCCGACTAATTTGCTGAAAATAGCTACCGCTATTACAATAGCTGACAATAACAGAACTTCGAGATTAATTCCCGTAAGGTTCACTTGAGCTCCAATGATTGCAAAAAACAAAGGTGCAAATATTATCTCTAATTTATCAACATATTCCTCAATTCGCTTGATGATTTTTGTGCTAGCTACAGCCATACCGACAGAAAATGCTCCCACTATAGGCGACAAACCTACAGAGGCGGCTATAGCGGATGCGCCAAAAAACGAAGCAGTGACGATACCTTCAATACTTCCTCTTGCCTTCCATAACCTTTCTGTATTTACTATTTTTGGTATTATTACAATAGCTCCAACCAGTAACACGGCAAATATCCCTAGTATTTTTAAAATCAAAAATACAATGTCTATAATATCTGGTGTCAGGTTGCCGGTCTGCACCATGGTAACCACAACTGATAGAACAGCAATTGCAAGGATATCATCAACAATAGCTGCGCCTAAAATCAATTTCGCTTCTTTCGTCTGCATCCTACCTAATTCTTTTAGGACAGTAACCGAAATCGCAATACTGGTTGCAGTGAGCGCCGTAGCTATTAGAATAGATTGCAGTCCTCCTAATCCATATATGGTAAAAACATAATATCCTAAGAGGAATGGAACTATAACCCCGCAAGCGCCAATAGTAAAGGATGCTACTCCTCCTCTAAGGAATTCTCTTGGAGTAATGTGAAGTCCTGCTATGAATAATATTACAATTCCTGCAATCTCACCGACTTGTCGAACAGTTTCATTTAAAATGACAAGCGGTTTACCCTCATAAATCAAGATTGAACCCAATGCAAAAGGGCCAACAATTATTCCAGCCAATAACTCACCGAGAACTGCAGGGAGTCTTAACTTGTTGAATAGTTCTGCGAATATTTTTGCGGCGAATAGGAGAATAGCGAGTGAAATCAATACTTGAATTAAAGCTCCCTGCTCGGCCGCCAAATTTTGTTATAAAGTGCACCAGTAGAATTTATAAAAGTTGGTTCTCGTCAGTCGAAAATTTCAATACGCCTTAACCCCTTGGAAACAGACGTCGAATCGGCAAAATATCATGATCAGAAAGCCACTTTGGCGGTCTTTAAAATGGTATCAGTGGGACTTCATAAAATGTAAATATCACAATGGGGCCAGTGGGATTTGAACCCACGACCGCCAGCGCCCCAGGCCAATACCTCGACGAAATAAATCAAATCGATCGAGTTGGTATCCTTGACCAAGCTAGACGATGGCCCCTACGACTTAGACAAATGGAGAGCTTTTTAAATGTAGTATTATGCTACTCTCACAATAAAATCGATCTAATATAGAGTGAAGATATGAGGATATGAAATCATAACGTTGCGTCACAATATGAAGAACTTAAATCTAATTAATTTGCTTATCCTTATACTGCACAAACAAAATGGATTACACTAATTACTTTTCCATACTATACGATTATGAAAATAAAGATGTAGGAAGTGAGGAAAAGTCAATTCTATTTAAGGTCATAAACAATGTTGATCTTTCTGCGCAAATTGGATCGTATTTGAAGTTAAGAGACAGGAATCAGATAGGTGATAGCGCCGCTGTGTCAAGATTACTGGGGCTCAAATTTCTTTCAGAAAAAAAAGGACTCATATTAAGAGGAATGAGAAAGTATCAATTAACAAGTACTGGGTTATTTTATGTCCTTACCGAGACCAGAACATATCCTCCGAGTCTATTGAAAAAGTATAGCGATGATCCTATTCTCGGAACTCTCTTGTATCAGTATTTTGAGGTAGATACAATATCCTCCAGCACTGGGAGATTTTTCTCTCTTATCACTCAATATCTTAGACAATGTTGCAGGATTACCTTAAACTGGCTGGAAGACACACAGAACTCTAATGAGGAACATAAGAACAAACTGATGAACCACCTACTTTTCGAATTAGAATTGAATGCAAAACTTCTGGCATTTAGGATTCTTACAATGTACTCTGATTCAAATATTCTCTCGCACACTCCAAAATCAGAATCTGGTGATTCAGACGTCGCATATTATGAGTTAGAAAGCCACATGAAAGAAACTCTTGTAAAAGACAACAAATTCATCGAACTCTTGCGTAAAACAAATTCGGACATTAAGAACGGTCTTAAGGAATTCACAAATTCTTAGTTGCCAATTGCTTGCTTGTTCCGATTGATTACGATATTCCATACTGCTGCCAAGTACTACTTTGCATCCGCAGGTCTTGTTTCTAAAGTAACTTTGATTTCGAGCGGCTTTCCTTCCCGGAGGACACCAAGAGTTATCGTGTCTCCCTCGATCTTATTGTTTGCTATATAAGTTGACATATCTCTCAGATTTTCTATCGGTTGCTTGTCTGCAGAAATAATGATATCTCCACCCAATTCTACTTGTGTTCCATTGATATCTGTAATCCTGTAGCCACCCTCGAGTCCTGCTACGTCTGCAGGTCCATCGGATATAATTCCGACTATCAAGATACCTGTACTCTGATTAATTTTTAGTTCGGAAGCAATATCCTCATCCATATCAATCCCGTCAATACCCAACCACAAAGGTTCTTCATTGAGTCTTAACGGTCTTTCGGCTAATACGACATTTATTGATTGGAGTTTACCATCCCTTATTATAGTCAAATTGACACCTTGCCCTACTTTCTTTTGTTGTTCCAAGTATACTAATATGTCATCTATTTTGGAAACATTTTGATTGTCAATCTTGATAATTACATCTCCAAACAAATTTGTCTTTCTTCCATTTATGTCTACCAACCTGTCTCCTCCTTGGATTCCAGCTTTAGCTGCTGGTCCGCCAGGACTGGTATCAATCACAAGAAATCCCTTAGTCGAATTTAGCTTCATGACCGAGGCAATCTGTTCATTTACGTCAACTCCTGAAATTCCAATCCATGGGTGCTTGTAAGTATGCTCTGATATCAAAATTGGGACCACTCTTTGTAAAGTACTTGCTGGTATGGCAAATCCCACGCCAGAATATTCACCAGTTATTGAGAATATGGCACTATTAATCCCAATCACTTGACCCCTCAAATTGAGTAATGGTCCTCCGGAATTTCCGGGATTTATAGCCGCATCTGTCTGTATTATTTCAGGTATAGAAAATGAAGTTGGCGGTACAAGTGTTGTCTCTTCATCAGGCATTATTTCAGGCCCTGGTGGACCTCCTGGATTTTGCGATGGAATTACTCTTCCTAACCCACTAACTATTCCCTCTGTCATCGAACCAGAAAGTCCAAATGGGTTACCTATGGCAATCACGTGCTCTCCTATCTTAACGTCTGAAGAATTGCTAAGGACCAGCGGTATCATTGTTTGATTTTTTGGATCCTCAATTTGTAGGACAGCTAAATCAGAGAAAGGGTCGCTACCGACTATTTTGGCCTTAAATGACCTTTCATCTAGAAATGTTACTGTAACATTATTGGCATTAGTATCATTAAGAGATCTACTGCGAACCACATGATCATTTGTAATGATGTGACCGGCTGTATCAAAAACAAAACCCGAACCAAGTGCCGAAGAACGCGGATCCTGATTAGACACTGTTATCTGCACTACTGAATTCTTCACTCTGTCAAACAATTTAGGCAATAATGTATCGTCAATCGCAGTTGTCTGTGCATGAGAACTTACAGAAATAAAGCCAAAAACAACCAAAAATAATAGTGGAATTACCAGAGATAATTGAAAATAATTATGAGATAGACGGCCAATTGTGGAAGGCTCTACAAAAGAGTTCACATGAATTCTACTCTGAAAAGTTAATTTATATCTATTGTTTTACGAATTATGAAAATTTAAAGTATATCACTTATGTATCTCGTTATTACATCTTCAGACTTAAATACCCGACAAATTGAGAAGAGTTTTCTTATTCATCTTTTCTTTTACTTAATTTTCCTTTAAATAAGTACGTGGAATTTTATATTAAGAATGTTGGTTACCATATATAAGTAATAGCTGAACTATCAATTGCAATAGGTATAGAAAATAGATGGATAGAGAAGTAGAGAGGATTATGAAATATTTGGTAGAAGATAGGGCGGTGCTCAAACTTCTGCGAATATTAGAGAGGCAAGAAAATCATAATTATCATCAGCTCAGCGAAGGTGACAATGGATCATCCTATTATTCTAGAAAATACAAAACTTGGGTATTACGTAATAACTGTTATCAACTAAATTAACATCTTAATTGTCTTGGCATATATTTGAAGGGAATTAGCATGTAACTTGAAATTTTTTTTGTTCTCACATTTAATAGGAATTATAATTCAATAAATGAACTATACATTGAACTAAATTTATCAATAAATAGTAACGATGTTGTAAAATTAACGTTGTATGTTCAATTACATACTCGTAAAAAGATCTAAATTACTGCTATCCTAGTAGTAGCGTTGTAAAACAATTACAAATTTTGAGAGTTTGGAAATAATACCTCTCCGAATTTACAATACGCCCATTTTGTTAATTTGCTCAGGAGTCTTGCTAGGAGAGTATGCGAACAAATCAATTTTCACTGCCAAAATAAGACCATTCAATTTGTTCCGAGTTTGGACGCTACTTTTTGGATTAAAGGCTTTTGGCGGGCTTGTGAGACTAGTTTAGCCGAGCCTGGAATCCATTTACTAGGGTCATTTTGCTCTATAGTTCAAAATATGGTGTTTCTCTTATATTTGCAAATTTATTACAGGATAATTTTCATAAAGTTTAAACAGCATGCCAGAACGATAACAGATATCGTCTATTTAGGAGATAGACGTAACAACGCAATTGATTGGTGCATTATCATGCGGCTTGCACCAATCATTTGTTCTGTCTTATTTTAGACTCTTCAGTTCATCTTTGCAATATGTAACATGAAATAAATTAAATACCCTTTGTGGACCTAACATCGTATCAATGAATGACGAAGATAATGGTCATCCAAAGAGCTATCTTCTGCAACTTGAGAAGATGAATATTGATTTTGGAAAAATTGAGAGAAATCTGCCAATAGCAACTCTAATTGAAATTGCAATTCAAAGAAATGAAGGTTTATTATCAAACTCTGGTGCATTATCAGTAAAGACTGGTAAATTTACTGGTCGTTCTCCTGATGATAAATTTATTGTAGATGATGACGTTACACATGATCTTGTGGATTGGGGAAAAGTGAACCATCCTATCCCTACGGAAAAGTTTGATCAAATATTTGAAAGGATGAAGCAACATGTATCTGGGAAGGATTTTTTTATTTTTGATGGGTTTGTAGGAGCAGATCCTAATAGTCGCCTTCCAATCAGGGTTTTCACGGATAATGCATGGCATAACATTTTTGCATCCCAGATATTTATCCGTCCAACACCTGAAGAACTTAACAACCATAAACCTGAATTTACCCTTTTCTTTGTTAATGATTTTGCATCTCTTCCTGAAATTGATGGAACCAAAAGTGGCACATTCATAATCATGAATTTCTCCAAGAAAATGGTCCTGATAGGTTACACCTCTTATGCTGGAGAAATCAAGAAGGCAATGTTTTCTGTCATGAACTTCCTTCTTCCTAATAGGGGCATATTTCCCATGCACTGTTCTGCCAATATGGGCAGGAATGGGGAGACTGCCTTATTTTTCGGATTGTCAGGTACCGGTAAAACAACTTTGTCAGCCGATCCCGACAGACGACTGATAGGTGATGACGAACATGGCTGGTCTGATAGAGGGATTTTTAATTTTGAAGGGGGATGCTACGCAAAATGTATTAATCTAAAGAAAGAAGATGAACCACAAATTTGGAACGCAATAAAATTTGGTTCTGTAATGGAGAACGTAATTGTTGATGAACAAACGCGGGAACCTAATTTTGAGGACAGTTACCTGACTGAAAACACACGAGTGGCTTATCCCCTAGAATTTATTCCTGGCGCAGTAATCCCATCCATAGCCACTCACCCCAAAGTCATAATTTTTCTGACTGCTGATGCTTTTGGTGTGATGCCGCCAATTGCGAAATTAACAAAGGAGGGGGCAATGTATCATTTTATTTCTGGTTATACTAGTAAGCTCGCTGGTACGGAAAGGGGGATTACTGAACCTAAAGAGACATTTTCCCAATGTTTTGGAGCTCCTTTTATGCCCCTACATCCAATCCAATATGCAAAAATGCTTGCAGAGCGGATCTCAAAATACGACACTAGTGTCTATTTGATAAATACTGGTTGGACCGGTGGCCCATATGGGATAGGTAAGAGAATGGATTTAAAATTCACGAGAGTAATGGTATCCGCATCTATAAACGGTGACCTTAAAAATGTACAGTATAGACACGATGATATTTTCAATCTACAAATTCCTCTGTCATGTCCTGATATTCCATCAAAAATTCTAAATCCCAGTTATTCCTGGTCTAATAGGGACCAATATGTTATCGCAGCCAAAAGATTGGCACATTTATTCATAGAAAATTTCAAGCGATTTGGTAAAGAAACTGAATACCTCACCAAATTCGGACCTCAAGCTTAGTTTAAGTAAAGTAGCCCGGAGCAGATTCGAACTGCTGTCCCCAGGTATCTTTTCATTGTAGATCCAGAGCCTGAAATCCATAGCCCTCCTGTGGAGTTTGACCGCTAGATTCGGCATCAACACAATAGTGTGGATTCGACCGGGCTAATTCACGAGCTACAAGTAAAAACTTTCAAACGGATATTTATCGGTATCTTCTGTTTAACCAACTTACATTTAGATTAGTTACCTTTTACCCGTATTTGATAGAATAGTACATGCTAGTTCAAAAAGAAGATATGTATTCAAATTTTGTAAACTCTAGCTGACGTAACGAAGAAAATCTACGAATATAATATACACTTATTCATGGAATTCTGCGGAAATCCTGAACAAGGATTCTTACATTATCAGAGATCAGTTTGATATTATGGATTTAGAGCAAATTAGGGATAAAAGTAAAAGGCCCGTCGATAGGTGGAATAGAATCCTTACTGAGTGTTTTACTGCTAAAATTCGGTGTTAGGTCTATAAACCATAATCGAGATAGAAAAGAGGTTGCAAGGGCTCATGGATTCCGCAAGTTTTTCACTACGCAACTAATCAACTCAAAAGTAAATCCAGAGATTAGAGAGATGTTATTAGGGCAAGATAGGATTAGCATCATGTTATTACAGGTCCACCCAGGATGAAATGTATCAAGAATATTTGAAGGCAGTTAATTTACTAACAATTGACGGAGAAAACAAGACGTGTAATTAGAACTAGAAAATGGAACCCAAGATCGAAGAAATAAACCTAGAGTAAGGGTTAAAAAATATAGGTTAGACAGACGGTCTATATGTTTCTTGTAGATTCGAATTAGCATTCTGGTCATTTAAGGTATTTCGCTTCCTGTTCAATGCTACTTCTCTATGATTAGGAGATTCGTTATCGGTATCCCTACTTGCAGCCTCTCTAGCAGCCTTTGCTTTTCTTTCTTCTTCGGTCAGGTTCGCATTCGAATCGTTTCTATTTGTATCAGTATTGGTGTTACTATATCTGCTTCTATTTCGTTTCTGATTATCCATTATTAATTATCTATGACCAACAAATTATAAAAATAATTAAAATCTGATGAGAGGTATGAAATGGATACAACCTTGCGAGCGCAAGTTGTCCTCCCATCTGTATGTGAGACGTAAAATATATTCACAAGAACATAATAAAAAATTTACTTTAGTCTCTGAAGGAGAACTATAATCTGATGTGCCCTGTCGGAAGTTCATACGCTTGCCCACCAGAGATATCTTCGTATTTGCAGTAACATACCCTAGCCAGTAAATTATAAAAAAGTTATTTGGACGAGCATAGGGAGAACTAACCTATGCCACGTCCGGTCAGGTGTACAATTAGTGGCCCTTGCCTCAAACAAGTTTCCGAAAATAAATGAATATTTTCTATCCTTATTTTGTGGCTAGGGTTGGATAAGCTATTGCCAACAAATTATTAAAAGGTTAGAGATTTGCTATTGGCTTATTCGTCCTCGTCCTCTCCGAAGTCATCATTTCCTGATTCCTCTATCTCTTCCTCAGAAATTCCTTCATTATCAAGACCGTTTCCTTCCTCAGAAACGCCTTCATTTTCGTTAGAATTTGCTGTAATATCATCCGCTTCAGTTGTACCGCCTTTAGAATAGACATGTCCTGCTATCTCACCGTTTGGATGTTGACCTGTCATTATGTTGACATAGGTTTGATTCGTGGCCATTGCGGACTGAAGGTCAGATAAGGCTTTTCCTTCCATGGAACCTCCGAAGTCAGAACCAGTAAAGTTTCCCTCAATGCCAACACCACCGGGATTTTCAATCTTCTCACCAGTTTTCAATAAATCGACTATAGGATCGGCGTTTTGTCCTATTTTTCCAAAGAATAGTTGGGCGCCTGAAATATCCGTTATTCCGGTTATATTAATTTTTGATATTACAGATTCATCTTTTAGTTTGAACGTGGCAACCCCTTTTGCTGTCGAATCAACCGGCGGAACTTCATTATCTGCTTCCAATTTGGCTCTAAATTTACTTTGTGCGTAGACAAAATTAGAAGTCACAATTGAGACGATTAGCATCGATAGTGCTGCAGAAATTAAAATGAATTGAATTGTCTTCTTGTTCTGCATAAAAACTCTGATGACACATTCCTTATAAAAGTTAATTCCTCATGCATGCTTAAAAGAATAGAAGGATGACCTATTAGCAAGTAAATGTTACAAACCGGCAGATCGTACATAATTAGAGTATTGTATGAAAATGCTATTAAATTGATCTATTCCCTTAATGTGTAACAGTATTTTTTAGAATTCCAAACAGACGAATTTATTAACATGAAATTTTTAAACAATACAATGGATTTTTGCAATCGATTCAGGAATTTTCCTAAATACCTACTAATCTCGATCCTTTCTTTTTCACTTGTAATTTCTTACGGTGCTGCAAGCAACTTGTTATTAACAAACATTCTCGCTCAAGTTAATAACCCGCTTCAAATAAGTAATGAGGAGGTCAAGGATAATTACCTACTATACATTAAGGAAGTGGCGAAAAAAGGGTCGGATTCTGAATGTCAGCAGGGATTGGGAGTCGGTGCACTTCAAGGTGATGATATTATTTGTAATCCAGGTCTTGAAAACTTACAAGATAAAGCCAAATTGGATGAAGATGTAATAGGTAAATTAAGCGAAGATATAGGCAAGGATAAAGAAGTATTTGCGGATAAATTGGAAAAACTAAGAGAGAGAATGGAAAGGGCCATTTCTGAAGAAGAGGAAGAGGGTATAATATTACCTGAGGATGTACGTAAGAAAATTGATGTAGACGACATTAAAGCAATGGAGGAGCATAAAACAAAAGAAGGTGAAGAATGTAGAGGTGGGGACGTATTGGATGGTGCTTCAAATGCAAAAGATCTTAAGGTGTTAGCGGAATGCCAGGATGCCATTGGCGATGTTATGCATACAAAAAAAATGGATGACGGAGACTACAAATTCCTATTGAAATTAGACGATCAATACCAATTTCTGATAAACGATCATAATGACGAAAAAACTGATGGATTGCTAGTAGTTGAAGTCGTTCCCAAGGACCAAGAACTACAAAACATGTACCTGCCAGAAGAGGGGGATAAGGTTCACGTTTGGGGCGCATGGGTGACTGACGAGCCGAAGGGATGGCATGAAATACATCCGACCTGGCAGGTAGTAAAGCAGTAAAAAAACTGCAGGACCCTCGCTTGAAAGGTTATTAAATTATTTAGAATAGGGAATATTGAGAACTTGTACATGGACGGCCATAGGCTTAATAGAATTCTTCCAGGCCCGTCCTTGTAATAATTCTGTTGTATTTATACTATGTTGGCTTATTTCGATTAATGGATCTAAATCAAAAGTTCGCGTCTTTCTTGATCTTGATGCTATCAATATTGTTTGTATTTGCACAAGGAATTTCTACCAATTACCTCATTTCTTCTGCCGAGGGATCTGAATTTTTTATAAATAAACAACCCAAACTAATCCCAATTCAAGAGGATTCCGAAAATGGTGAAGACTCCGGAGATTCCCAGAGTTCAGATAATGTACCCGGCAATATTAATGAAGGTGGTAGTAACGAAACTGGAGGTCTATCAACTGGCTTGACCGGTAGCGAATCACTTTCAGGCGGTACCAATCAAACAGAAAGTGATATGACGGCTGATCAAGGGCTAGATGAAAGTACTAATCAAACAGTACAAACAGAAAGTCAAGTCAACCAGAATGTAAATCAAACTACCAATCAGAACGTAAACGTAAATCAAACGAATAATCAAAATGTAAATGTTAATATCGAAATGAAACAAAGACTGGATTTGAAAATTTCCGAGGAAGAGGGCGAAGCACCAATCACTATAGAGGAACAAACTAGAATAGAGTCTGACGATAAAATTATAGTAACAGAACATACAGGAATAACTGGCCCGGAATGCAAGGCAGGTAACGTTCTTGACGGTGCCTCAAATGCAGGAGATCTTAGAGTCTTGGCTGAATGTCAGGATGCAATTGGTACTGTAATGCATACAAAAAAAATGGATGACGGAGACTACAAATTCTTCTTGGACGTAGAGCAACCATTCAAGTTCCTAGTGAACGAAAAGAACAACGAAAAAACAGAAGGATTTTTAGTTGTTGAAATTGTGCCTCCACATCAAGACGGTATGTATCTACCTAAAGACGGTGACCGTGTACACGTATGGGGAGCATGGGTAACCGATAAACCAAAAGGATGGCATGAAATACACCCTACTTGGAAGGTTGTTAAGCAGTAGCACACCTTTTCAATTTTGATTTAATTTCTGGTCCTCATGCGAGTGACAAGAACTCATTCATTGCAGCAGTAACAACAAAATGAAGTGGTATAATATTTTCAAAATATCCCAAGTTTCATAGCCCTGTTGTATTCCTTTGTTCTATAGTTTCAATGAATAACCGAGAAAAAGTCTTGGGGCATAATGACAACAGAATGACACGAGGATTAGGGGAAAAATGCGACTTGTTCAACTACGGCTTGGTAAGAGGATTTTACAGAAGTAAACATTACCCATTATTTTTACAGATATTTTTTGTAATATTACTTGTTGCGTTCATATATGATGGCTTTACTGGACCAGAATCTTCCGATGCTAACCTAATAACTTTAGCACTATCGGGTATTTTTTGGTATCCAATGATTTTTGCAGGTCTGTTCTTTTTGGGCAGATCATGGTGTGCCGTGTGCCCGGTCGGTGCAATTGCTGGAGCAGTTAACCGATTTAATCTTGGACATAAATTTCCACGGCAATTGAGTAACTGGGGCCTTCCTCTATTAGCATTCGCGGGACCTCTGTGGGGGTTTAGGGAATTTGGAATTAATGTCTTACGAGAACCGTTGATTACCGCCATATGGATAACTGGCGTTATTGCTATAGCCATATTGGTAAGCATTGTATTCAAAGACCGGGTATTCTGCCGATACATATGTCCTATCACGAGCCCATTAGCAGTAATGTCAAGGGTCGCACCACTAGAGGTAAGGACAAAAACAATGGCTACGCATTCAGATATGTCTAACAAACAACGAGAAGCACCCTCCTCCATTATTAGGAAACTGTCATTGACAGAGGATATGTCAATTAGCAAAAATGCAGCGAATATGACAAGTGTAGGAAAAATTGATCCTACTTGTAAATCATGCAGGACACATGACTGCTTCAAAGGTAACGATGAAACAGAGGGTTGTCCATGGGGAGAGCATCCAGCTACGATGACAAATAACTCAGCTTGTAGTATGTGTATGAAATGTACGCATTCATGTCCGCCTACCGAACCTATGCGTTTAAGGCTTAGAATCCCGTTTTCAGAATTATGGCAAGTATTTCGACCAGACGTTTATGAGACTCTTACAATTTTGGTACTTATAGGGATATTCAATACATTTCTGTGGCATGAGACAATAGATCTTCTATTACCTGGATTTAAGGATAGTCTCTCTGAGTCGGTACAATTTTTATTTCCATTCCTTTCCGAAGAACAGGCTGAACGCGGTGTTATAAGATACGTAATGTCTATTGGCTTTGTATTAGTTCTATACACATTCGCGTCATTTATATCCAGTGTATTCTCAGCCCAAAAGTTAAAATCTAATTTCGCTAACTACGGTTATTCATATCTTGCAGCATTTTTTATTTTTGGTATCGTCGATTCTACCTTTGGCCAGATTGCAAACAGTGGGGGACTTTATTTGACTGCGGCATTACATCATCTAGGCATTTATCTCTACATGTCACCAAACTTGATAGACCTCGGCTCACTTGAGTTTTATTCAATGAAATGGATTGTTGAAGCAATACTTGCAGCACTGGTCGGAGGATATGTTACATATAGAATTGCACTAAATACAATTCGCAATAATACCAAAAAAATAATACTTGCTTCAGCTCCACATATATTGATGATTCTATTTATGGTGTTGATTTTTACTACTATTATACCGCGGTGGTCCTAACTG
>DATFBL010000072.1:0-6929 GCA_035253865.1 Nitrososphaeraceae archaeon
CGAGAGTTACTCCACCAACAAACTTCTTTACTGGTGAAGTAGATGAAGTCAGACTATGGAATTCTGCTCTAAGTGCATCTCAGGTCTCTGCTGCATTTGGCGGCACTTTCGCTTCAGGGCATGTCCTTCATCTTCCATTTGACAGCCAGTCTTTGACAGGTACATATGTCTACGAGCCAAATCTGTCACTTTCAGGCCCTCCATAGTGAATTTTTCCTTAACTTGAAACTCTTTTTCGTATCAACGAACTTCTGTAGCAAATATGAAGATAAGTCACTTTTGATATAGGTTAGTGGAATTTGTTAGGTTTAAATCTGACATCAATGCATAAAATGCATCAATGCATGAAATGCTCTCATAGAAGATATTGATATACTAGCTTACTTCGACTGTTGCTTTCTTCTATAATACCAATATATAGTAACTGCTATTGGACCAAACAGGCTTATTATATATATACTGTTAATACCTTTTATTTCATCTGACTGCACTACAATTCTTTCTCTAGGTACTTCTTGAAGACGAAGAGGTTGTCTTGGCTGTTGTTCAAAGTCGAATGCTTGGAACATATTGTTAGTATGGTTCGAAAGGTTAGTGTTCCCGTCAATACCAAAGGATGATTGTATAAGATCTAGGAACGATTGTATGTCATACGTGTTATTATCAATATAACCTTTCTTAGCATAAGGCGATATGATAACGGCCGGAACTCTGAATCCGCTCAACTCGCCTGTATTATTGTTGACTGGTGGAGTTACATGATCATACCATCCCCCAGCCTCATTATGAGTCAACAATATTGCTGAACTGTTCCAATATTGACTAGTCATCAATGCATAGATCAAATTGGCTACCAATTCTTGAGATGGTATTACATTTGGGGTAGGACTATCATTAGAATCAGTAAAATAAACAAAAGTTACATTTGCCAACCTGTTTCCAAGAATATCGCTAAAGTAATTTGATAGATCATGAATATTAGAATTTAATGATTGATTTTCAATAAAGCGTGGGATAGCTAGAATTGGTATGTTTCTTTTCAGAATCAGAGTGTCCTCATTACTTTTATTATAAATCCCTCCAAGATTTTCGACATATATCTTCCAAGGAATATCCTTCGATACCAATTCATCAAAAATTGTCCTATTTGTATCCAGTCCCTGTATTGGAACATCTTGAAGTCTCATCGATGGTTGTGCACCGATAGAATATAGGCTGTTGACCAAGTCAGATCTAATTGAAGGACTGAAAAATCTCTGAGCCAAAACATATTCTGTCGCAAATTTCCAATAATACGGTATATCTCTATTATCGAAATATCCCATCACGTATGTTGAGTTTCCTGGATTATCCTTCTGAGCATAGATAAAACCATTCATACTTCCATTATTATAGGACAGACGATATGTCGGTGGATCGTCCCTTGGTTTGTAATGTTCTTTATCTTCCAAGTGAAAAGGCTCAACGAATGCAGATTCGTTTGCCCTGAAAGGATTCATCGGTAATTTAGTATCGTTAGGAAAACCATTTGCTCCTGGAAATGTCCCAAAATAGTTATCGAAAGTGTGTCTCCCTTGTACTATGACAACAAAGTTCTTTATACGCGAGTTTACTACGCTTGCCTCCTCTGGTGTAAGCGAATATGCAGTAAATCCATCCATCCCGAAAAGGGCATAAAGAAGTGAACAGGCCAATGTAATACCAATTAGTAACAGTAATAAGAACGATATGATAACGAATTCACTCATTTTAGTTGATACACCGCAATCATCGGTATTCTCTCATCTGTACCGTTTTCTGTATTGTATTTGTACGCTGTATATACTAGATGTGGATTAAAATATGCGCGATATTTTTTTAGATCTGCAACTACGGGGTTTTGTTCTAATGCTGGATCTCTGTCTTCAACAATTATGCTGACATTCTTGTTTAATATTAGCAGTGCCGGATTATCCAACCGTATATACGATGGATTGCTACTAAGTTCAAAAGTATATACTTCATGATTTGAGTAAAAGCGTATTACATTTGCCATGGTCATTTGGGCTGTTAGAACATTGGCATCTGGAGGTGTATTGTTCTTAATCCAAAGAGCAACTTCTCGCTTCCAAGGAGTTCCTATATTATCTGACAATCTGAGCTCATCAACAGGTAGAAGTTTACTAATGAAAAAATTATTAGATAGAATTATCAATGGAATCAGGCATATGTATATGACCTTACGTTTATTCAATCGGTTCACATAATTAGTAACTAGAAATGAACAACCCAAGATTACACCAATTGGCATCAATGTTATTAGAAATCTGTCTCCCTGGGATGGTAATAATTGATAGAATAAGAATAAGGTACCTAATGCGATTACGAGAAGAATAATCTGATCCCTGTATTTTCTAGATCCCGTACTTCTACACTCTATTAGTATTAACAAAACTGATACAATAATGAGTATCGATAGAACATAACCAAATGCCTCATTTATTAGTGTGCTTGCGTACCGAGAAGATAAAATAGTCGCCTCCCTATTTGCTTGGAAACTTGCGTAAGTAAAAAACGCGTTTACTGCATCACGTCTGATCAATATTAGCAAGACGTAGGGACTGATGGCAAATGCAAAACCGATCAGAAAAACAACAAATTTTCGAGGTTTTAAAGTATGGGTTATGAAAGAGTAAGCAACAAAAATGGGAAGCATAATTATTCCTACTTCCTTTGAAATTAAACAAAGTCCGCAGCTTACTCCAGTCCAATAAGAATAGATGTTGCGTTCAGTAATCTTGAATTTTGTAATAAAATACAGGAATAATATTACAAAGAAAGAAAGCGGAACATCAAGGAGAACTTGTCTGCTAAAAACTATATGGAATGGCAATAATGCCAGAACCAGACTTGAAACCAAGCCCACTTTTCTGTCAAAAAGTTCCTTGGCAAGAAGATATGTTATAAAGATACTGAGCGTGCCAAAAATAACAGGAATCGCCCTTGCAACAGTGTCATGAACACCAAAAAAAGCAAAAGCAACAGACAATAGGGATTGGAGAAGCAAGGGGTGAGCACGGAAAACGGCAAAATCCTTTAGAAAATCCTGTTCTCCTAGAAGACTTGCTGCCTGTCCACTGTAAATGGATTCATCTCCATTAAAACCATTCCAGCCTAAATCCCAGGATCTTAAAAAAAATCCCAACGCAATAATGATAATGAGATAGATATTTTCTCTCCTAACCACTCTATTCTTGGTTGAAAGGAGCAGATTCGGCTTCAATGACGGACATAATTCACCCCTAGACATATATATTCTGAATAAGGATATCTCAAGTTCTGCAAAACCTTGATGTCGTCCTTGCATGTACGTATTCAATCAAATTCCTAACGACTATGGAGAATAAATTAGAATTTTTCCTCATGATAAAGATAATATGGAGCTATTCCTAGTTAGATTAATTCCCTTTACATGAATTAATTATCGTCAGTTCTAATTCGTAAATATTGCTTACGAGAAACTAATGGATCGTTATATTTACTAATATGAGATTAAATGAAAATATGACGATTTACACTAATTTTTCACGTTCAGATTCTATCAAGATAATTTTTATTATGGTGTTTAATATCTAGCAACAGCATTGTCATTGCCGGAAATGCTTAAAAAACGATTTAAACTATCGAGACAAGAATATTTGTTTCTTATTTTAATAATCGTTTCTGCATCAGTGATACGGCTCTGGGATCTTGGGAATGTTGGTTTTAATGGTGATGAGGCAGTGTATAGTGGACAAGCTGCTACACTTTCTGGAAGTGAAGAATCCGCAAAATATTTTTCAATATATAGAGCGCATCCTCTTTTTTTACAATTCATAGTATCGATATTTTTTGCTAATTTTGGTGTGTCTGATGTTATTGCCAGAATGGTACCTGCCATATTCGGGATACTTACTGTTATTTTTGTTTACTTTATTGGTAAAGATCTATATGACAAAAGGGTTGCCATGGTGGCAGCGATAGTCATGACAATAATTCCTTATCACATAATTGTTTCAAGACAAGTACTATTGGACGTTCCTTTATCATTCTTCTCAACACTGACTCTTTTTTTTGTAATCCGTTATCTAAAACAAGACAAAGGAATTCACTGGTTGTATTTTATTGGAGCATCATCTGGTCTAAGTTTTTTGTCAAAAGAGGTAGGAATTTTCGTACTAATTGCATCAATCGTTTCTCTTATATTGACAAAAAAATTCGATTTTAAAAAATTAGCCGTAATTGGGGGCTCTTTTCTATTAGCAACCTCTCCATTTTGGATACCAATTTTAACAATACCGGAAGCTCAACAGACGGCCTTATCTTATTGGCAATGGCAAACCAGCAGAGATCAAAATCAACCGGATATCTTCTACTTGACAATATTATTTAGGGATGCTTTGGGGTTTGTTCTAACGGGAATGTTCGTAGTTTCTTTGTTCTACTTGTGGAAGGTTGGAAAGCTAAAAAATCCGCCGGTAATAGTGTTATTGACGTGGGTAGTTGCTACTTTAGTCCTATTCCAACTCCTTCCAATAAAGGGGTTTCATTTTGCACAATCATTAGTTCCTCCATTAGTGTTGCTAGCAATGTCGATACTAGATGGACACTGGATACGAAAGAAAAGAAGTTACAGAATTCTTGTGATAGTACTTGTCCCGCTAATAGTACTTGCATCAGGCCCAATATTCAATCATTTATTCCAAATATTTACTCCTCCGCTTGCAGGATCAGGGGGAATACCGTACGTAAGAGAAGCTGCTATATGGATTAGGGATAATATTCCTGGAGATAACATAATATTGACACTAGACGCAACTTCTGCCAATATCATCAAGTTCTATGCAAATAAAGAGGTCTTTTCATTACATTCAAACAAGAATCCTGCCTATACTGAAATAGGTAATCCCGACTTACACATCTTAAACGATCAAATACGATATTTGGTGCTTCAACCCAATATTGTTGAAAATTATCCTCATTTGAAAGAAGAGGTAGATCAGCTACGTGATCTTGCAAACAAATACGGCGGAGTACCAATTCACATCGAGAATCAAACTTATACAGACAAGGATGGAGAAATTTTAATTAGGCCTACAATAATCATTTACTCTTTAGACGGCATTAATGACGAGTAGACACGATATGAATACCCCCATAAATCATATAATTCAAAATCTATTCTGCATGTCAATTATTTGTGTATCTGCATCTATTCTAATTTCTTGTTTGGTAATCGAATTTTCTATTAATGAAACTTTGGCCATTATATCTGATTCTAATGAAAAATCTAATACTCCAATTAAACATGTAATTGTAATCTCGCAAGGCAGAAGAAGTTTTGATAACTACTTTGGAACTTTTCCAGGAGCCAATGGTTTACCACAAAATCTTACAGTTCCATTTAATCCGTTTCCTCCCCCTCTCCAGAAATTCACTGTAGAAACTTGGTTCAATACAAACAATACGTTCTTGGATAACGCATTTTTGGTGAATAAGGGTGGTGTAGGTAGTGATACTAATGGATATAACATGAATTATGGTATCTGGATGAACAGTAACGGAAATATAGTAAGCGGATTTGAAACAATTGACGGTGTAGATTTCACAGTTCGTTCAGATAAAAGATACAATGATGGTAGTTGGCATCAAGCAGTTGTTACCTATGATGGAAAAGAAAATCTCAGACTATATGTTGACGGTAATCAAATTGGGATAAACAAGACCAATGGAGTAACACCTGATATGACTGGAACAAAACCAATTAGAGTAGGATCCAATTCATTTAAACCAGAATATTATTATTCAGGCTTAATAGACGAGATAAGAATTTGGAATAGAACACTAGAACAAGCAGAAATACTCAAGGGATATTTCAATAATACCTATGATCAAAAAATGCAAATTGTGTACTCATCGTTTGACGGAAATGAAAATTCTCAAAATTCTACCAACTCGGATCGGAAACTCAATTTAAACGGCATTTATTTGAATGGTTCAACCTATCAAGATATTGAAATTGACGTGTCAAAATACACCAGTTATTTAAGACCTTATCATCTTATGAAGACCAAAACTGCTGCTCCTAATTACGGGGAAAATGCATATGATTTATCATATAATAATGGACAAATGAATGGATTCGTAATATCACAGTACTTGGATGGAAAAGATCCTCGTCTCGTTCTGGGCCACTATAACGGATCAAATCTTCGATTTTATTGGAAATTTGCAACTGAATATGTAATAGCTGACAACTTTTTTGCCTCAACTTTAGATACCGGATTTCAGAATGAGAATTATCTTTATACCGGACTACCGGTAGATAAGCAAGATGGTATTTCTTATCGCCATCTTAGTAATCTTAACAGAACCATCTTTGATGAACTTCAAAAAAATAGTATTCCGTGGAAGGTATATGTAGATGACTATAATCCTGCACTTAATCAAACAGAAGGTGCCCTTAAGAAAAATAGATTCCTTAGTTTACTCACAGAGACACCAAGATTTCATGACAATGAGACCCTAAGTTCTAATTTTGTCGACTTGGTCGAATATTTCCAAGATTTGGCAAGTGATGATTTTCCTGCAATTGCGTATATCATGGCGCCTAATTTCGAAGACAATGCTCCTAGAGACGTTACTGTTGGAGAGGAGTTTGTTGCCTCGTTAGTTCTTGCTCTCATGAACAGTAAGCATTGGGACGATTCGGCATTTATAATCACATATCGAGAATCAGGTGGATGGTATGACCATGTTCCTCCTCCCAAAGTGGATGGTCAAACTTACGGGTTTAGGGTTCCTGCATTTATTATCTCACCATATTCCAAAGTAGGCTTTGTAGACAACACTCTATACGACGCTTCATCAATATTAAAATTCAAAGAATATAATTACAATATTTCTTCTAT
>DATFBL010000073.1:0-5525 GCA_035253865.1 Nitrososphaeraceae archaeon
GAATTTAGATGATTCAATATTCTTGTTCTCATGGCGGGGTTTATAGTGTAAATCCAAGGTTAGTAAGAGTTGATTTTAGCTCTAACGTAAATCCATTAGGAATTTCAGGGAATGTTTTGGAAATACTTCGAAAAAATTTACCAAAATTATCCTCAATTTATCCCGATAATGAGCATAAAAATCTAAAAAAAAAATTATCAACTATTTGGATAGTGGAATATCATATGATTCAATAAACATAGGAAATGGAGCAACGGAAATAATCTATAACTTTGCCAGAACATTTGTTCAAAAACAAGTAATCATACCATATCCAACATTCTGCGAGTATGAATTGGCATCAAGAAAATTGGGAGCGAAAATTAAACACGTTCGACTCAACGACTGGAAACTAGATGTAGATAGTATTTTGGAAAAAACTGGGAATTCCGACGCAATTTTCTTGTGCAATCCAAACAATCCCACAGGACTTTTTTCATACGATTTAGTTAAGAAACTTGTAGAAAAAATTGATCATTCAATAAAAATACTCATAGACGAGAGTTTCATTGAATTTGTCAGTGAGGCAAAACATCCAAGATCATTTATTGAAAAGATAAATGAATTTCGAAATGTGGTAGTCTTACGTTCGATGACAAAATCATTTGGCCTAGCGGGATTAAGACTTGGTTATTGTGTATCACATCCGAGCGTGGCAAAAAAATTATCTCACAACAAAATAACGTGGAACATAAATGGATTAGCTCATATGGCGGGTATTACTGCTTTGGATAACTTGTCGCATCTCAGCAAGGCAAGAAAAATAATAACTACTGAACGAGAGCTTATGTATAATAAAATAAATCATGATTTGAACTCATTTTCAGCAATCAAATCAGATGTTAATTTCTATCTAATCAGATTGAGGGATGGTAATTGTAGGAAAATTAGAGATTTAATATTAAAAAAGAATGGGATTCTTGTCAGAGAATGTAGTGATTTCAAAGGTATGAATGACAAGTATATCCGTGTTGCAGTAAGGACTCATAACGAAAATTTAGAACTATTCAACTCATTGGAGTCGCTTGACAAATGAAAGCAAAGCTCCTAATGATTCAAGGTACTTCATCTGGGTCAGGAAAGAGTACTTTAGTGGTAGCTCTCTGTAGGATATTCTCTGATATGGGATATAAGGTGTCTCCTTTTAAAGCGCAAAATATGACGTCAAATTTTCATTTTGTCAAACAAAAAGAATCAGTAAAGAGAATGGCTGGAATACAGGCTGTTCAAGCTACGGCGGCCAGAATAGAACCTGATATCAGAATGAATCCCCTTCTTTTGAAACCCTTGGGTAACAACATTAGCGAAATCATTCTAGGGGGAATAGGAAATCTGAAGATGACTGCTGAAGACTACTACAAGAGCTTTGCTCTCCAAAAAGGATTTCCAAAGGTTCTTCAAGATCTGGATAGTCTTAGAAATGAAAACGATTTAATCTTGATAGAAGGAGCAGGATCACCCGCAGAAATTAATTTGTCAAAGTATGATATTGCAAATACGATTCTCGCAGAAAGAACGAGTTCAAAAGTATTGTTGGTAGCAGATATTGAGCGAGGAGGTTGTTTTGCGGCGATAGTCGGAACGATAAGCTTATTGCCGATCCGGCAACGAAAGTTTATCAAAGCTATAATAATTAACAAGTTTTTAGGACAAAAATCCATTCTCAATAATGCAATAGTTTCAGTTGAGGGAATGATGAAAAAAAAAGTGATAGGGGTAATTCCGAAAGTACAATTTGATATTCCAAGTGAAGATTCCTTGGATCAAAAAAGATCAAAATCGTCTTATGGCAAACAATATCTTGATGAGCAAATCAATTTAGTAGCGTCTACTTTTAGAGAGAACATCGATATGAAATTTCTGTTAAATATTCTAAAAATGAAATGAACTATGAATTCTGAATTTATTTTGTTATCTCTTATTGGGGGCATTGCATCATGTTTTATTCTTATCGATCCTCCAAATAGGTTACATCCTGTTTCGTGGTTTGGGAAATTGGTTTCTTACTTTTTGCCGAAGTTAAAACGGAGAAACCCTAATCAAGAAAGGTTAATGGGAATTGTTTTTACATTGTTTCTAACTATAGGAATCACAGTGGGATCATACTACTTTTCAATTATACTCTATAAAATATTCGGAATAATTGGGCTACTGATTTACTCAATACTAGTGCTTAAATTTACAATGGCGATTCTTACGTTAGAAACACATGTATATGCAGTAATTCGTGCATTGGAAGAGAATAACTTGATTAAAGCAAGGAAGAACCTTTCTCTTATCGTTGGAAGGAACACCAATAACCTTGATAAAAATCATATTTTATCGGCGACCATAGAATCAATAGGGGAAAGCATGGTAGATGGGATTGGTTCGATATTGTTTTACTTTTCACTACTAGGTCCATCAGGTGCGATTGCCTATAGGATTATTAATACACTTGATTCGATGATTGGCTATACTGATAGCTATCATTATCACATTGGTTGGATGGCAGCAAAATTAGATACCTTTTCAAACTTTATCCCAGCTCGATTATGTGCAATAATGTTAGTACTTTCTTCAAAGTTGGTCGGTGGAGACTGGAAAAACTCTATGTTGGTTATGCGTAAGGACCACAACAATACCCCTAGTCTCAATGGTGGCTATCCTATGTCAGCATTGGCAGGAGCCCTCAAAGTGAAGCTCGAAAAAATAGGATATTATGAATTAGGTAGAAATATCGAGCCTCTCTCTATAGAAAAATGCAAAAATGCTCTTACAATGGTAAAACTATCCATTCTTTTGTTCTTTGTCTTAATATCTGTACCAATAGTATTGTTTTTATCTATTCTGGTTTGGTGGAATTTCCTATATGTTTAGTCCTATTATTTCCTTATTTTCTTTTTTGACAATCATTCCAACTTCAAAGACCTCTCTTTTTGATCTAAATATCATTGCAAAGAACATGCATTATTTTCCTCTCTGTGGTGGAATAATCGGTCTTATAGTAGGCCTAATTTCGTTATCCTCCTACACATTTTTGCCACAATATTTCTCTAGTTTTATAGTATTGGTAACGTTCGTTATTGTTACTGGTGTCCATCATATTGACGCATTAGCCGATTTTGCTGATGGAATTATGAAAAAGGGTGACAGAGAATCCAAACGAAAAGCGATGACTGATCCATATGTGGGATCTGCTGGGACAACTGCGCTTATAATTAATTTTATAGCTATGTACATTGCACTTTTCAACTTTGAATCCCCCATCAAGTTATTCTACGCGATAATTGCTGCAGAGATAATATCCAAATATATAATGGTGATGCAGGCGTCTATTGGAACCTCGGCCTGGTCTGGTCTAAGTTCACCATTCACTGTTGAGATGAAAAAACGGACAAAAGTAGCTATATCCATCATAATAACTATGGTATTAATTTTCATCATAGAAGGTATTATGGGTTTACTAACTTTAGGTATTGTAGTAATAATAGGTCTGATTATTTACATAATATCTTACAAGAATTTTGGAGGAGTAAGCGGTGATGTTTTTGGAGCTTCTAATGAAATTTCTCGCTTATCAGCGTTACTAATACTATCGACATTTACAATATAATATGACAAGAGAAATGCATGCCTTAATTATGTGTGGTGGTAAAGGGGAAAGAATAAAAGACTTTTGTTCAGATAAAACTATGTTAGAATTTAATGATAAACCATTAATCGAACATATTATCATTTCATTGAAAAAATCCGAACGGTTTGATAAAATATTTGCAGCTGTAAGTCGTAATAGTATAGCAACCATAAATTTTTTAAAAAAACATGATTATTTTGGTAGTGGATATCTTGAGGTAATTGAGACTACAGGTATTGATTATTCAACCGATCTTGTCTTTGCTTTAGAGAAATTAAAACCTGCCATAATATTCGTAATTCCCGCAGATATACCACTAATCACTCCTTATTCAATTAGCAAAATATTGACTAACTGGCAAGGAGACAAACCTTCTATTTCGATCGTAATGGATAAGGCATTTGTAACGAAGTTGGGTTTGTTACCAACTATACTACTAAAGCTTCGCGACAAAGAATGTTATCATTCTGGAGTAAGCATTTTTGATTCATCCAAAATACAAGCAGGAAAAATAATAAAGGAACATTACATAACCTTAAACGACAAAAATCTCGCCTTTAATATAAACACAAAAAAAGATTATTTTTTGTTAAAGTCTAAACTTAATCAAGCGTTGTGAGGATTTCCCCCATAACACTTGCTCTTCCACCGGTTTTTTTTGCAATTGGATTTCCACACGATTTACAATTAATATCAATAGTTGCATGGGAAAATATAACTTGTTTTTCCTGACAACTGGTGCATTGTACAGACAAGAAGTTGCTTTTTGGTTTTGGAATCAAAATATTTTCTTTTTTCATGGCAGATCACAAATTAAGGCTGGATCTCCAGCTTTCGCATACGCATCCCTTCTTTCATAGTTTTACGTTGACAATTTTTACAAGTATATCTTAAAGTTATCTTTTTTGTAGTCTTGGCAGTTCTCTTTAGTTCTGGAAACTTTTGTCCGCCATAACCTTTTTTATCCTCCGCATGTCTTCTGGCTCCTAGAGCAGTTTTTCTGTCTTTGCCTTTCTTATAGATGGCAACTGATTGAGTTGTATGTTTCTTACATTTTGGGCAGAATTTTTTCAGCTCCTTCTGCATTTTCATATTTTGAAAGTCACATGCGGGTAATTTAAGGGCAGCGAACTGTCAATTCTGTATATCCTCCGTGCAACAATATAGGAGATAGAAATCTCGATATTGTATTTTAGAGATTCTAAGCTAAAACTTTTGGCTTGAGAAAATCTAATATACTGATTAATTTATACCACAATTAATAATGTTCGAAAGCATAATTCAACAAATAGTACCGGCGACTACTGAAAGCTTCGGAGTATGGATACCACTTGCATTTGGTTTGGCTGTAGGTCTGGCTTATGCAATAGCATCCGCAGTACGAAAGGCAAAGTAGTACCTCGCCGACCTCTTTTCTTTTTATTGCAATATACAAAAAGTGATCTTTCAGGATGATTAAGAAGGTTCAGATCGATGCTACAAAGGTAAGAGAAATTAAGGTAAATGCAGGGCAAACTACAAGCTTCCTATGGGAAGGGGAAAACGTCTTTTCTACTCCATCCATGATATCCGAGATGGAAGAGACGTGTAGATTATTGTTAAAGGAAGAATTTTTAAAGGACAAAGAATGGGATTCGGTAGGAACTCTGGTTAATGTTAGGCACTTGAAGCCAACTCCAGTTGGAACACAGGTCAAGCTAAAAGCAAAGGTAGTCAAAGTGGAAGATAGAAGAATCACTTTTGAAGTAGAAGCAACAGACAGCCTTGAAAAAATAGGTAATGGATTACATGAGCGCGCAATTATTAACGTTCCAGAATTTAGAGAAAGATTCAACAATAAATTAAAAAAATTAGAGAATTTGTAAAGTAG
>DATFBL010000074.1:0-2399 GCA_035253865.1 Nitrososphaeraceae archaeon
AGTCTGGGTGTTCATAGCAAGAGTTGAAGAAATACATGCTCGAAGCCTTGACAAGGTTTTTGATTCCAAAGAAAAAACCACAAATATAACAGAACAAGAAAAGAGCGAGCATTTCGTTAACCTTGCTGGAGTTGACCACTCTATAGGAAGAATAGGGAGTTGAATGAATATTTGTTACACAAAGACCTCATAGAAAATGATCCTGAAACGGTGGCAAAAGCAATCATTGAATTAGAGAATAGCATTATCAAACGCATCCATACATTTGATAGCCTTATATTTGATCCTTGGATATCTGTTGGAGGGAAAGAAAGAGCAAAACGTAACAAAGAGTGTGGCTTTGTACAGACAATTAAGGAATTGGCAGAATTTTCAATAGACTATACCTGTAATGACCAAAACAAAGAGTTGGAAAATCAATCTAAAAAAATAGTAACAAGAGCAAGGGAATTTAGTCTACGGCTAAAAGAAGAGCCTATGGACCAAGTTATAGAAGCATGGCTAAGAGACCAAGACTAATAATATAAACTGACTAAGGAAAGCTATTGTTCCAGGAATACAAGCGATAAAAAAGGAGTTGGAAATAGAAGATAAATAACAAAGGGAAAAGCGATTATGTCACAAAAGAGACTTGGATTTATCGAAATATCATATATGATTATTCATAACATGATACTAACGCATGGAGTAGACGATGTTTCAAAAATATGGGATTTAATAAAGGTATATGATAGTTAATGACAAATAAAACCTAATAACCTATTAAGAAAGAGATCTAAACAAGTTAAAACCATCACCCGAAGAGGCATAAGGTAGTAAGTAAGAAAACCGCCTACCTATGTTTACCCACGTAAAATTAATCATTTTTTCTATCCATTTATCACAGGTCTACTGGTCAACAAAGACCAAAATACAAAATTAGGTTACACACTGGGTAACAAGGACTTCTGCGGTAGCCAACCAACTAACTAATTACCAAACACTCCTCCTGGAATTCCATTTAGCCTAGACCTATCCTTATTTTGTAAAAGTTATTGTTATTTCCTAATACCAAATATTCACCGACAGATTCGCTCGAGTTATTTTTATAATTCAGAACCAAACCTCACCGAGTGTCTAATGATGCAAGAACAGCCACAAAACCACAGTTAGAAATAATTCAGCATATTATACAAGACTTACTTTCACATTATGACAGCGAAGAAGTAGAAAGAATGTGGCGATTGATTTGTCAGGATAGAGAGGAGAATGTGAAAAAGAAAAAAACCAGCAGACGAAAAGAAATAGAGGGAAATAATAAACATTGTATTTGCAAGCAAAGCAAAGTAAAAACCGCAGGAGACTCAGCCCAATGATGCTAAAATGAGCGGTCAAATATATTCCCTATAACTGTGGACAATGTCTAGTTTAACGCAATATCAGGATGAATGGATTATTCTATTTACTTCCTCAAGCAACTCTTCAGTATGGATTGGTTTTTGGATAAACAGGGTTTTGTCTATCGCATCATATTCTCTTTTTCTAAATTTCTCATAATACAATTCACTTGCAGTAAAAAAGCAAATTCTGGCTTTGTGATCTTTCTTTTTTATTTCATCATATAGTTCAAATCCATCATTTTCAGCATCTTTATATCCAGAATCGCCAAGTCATAATAGTCCGGTCTATAGTTTAACAATGCTTCTTGTGCATCGTTGAACGTATCTACTTCAAATCCATCATCTTCCAATGTAAGTCTACTGAGCATTGTAAGGTCCGCTTCATCATCCACTACCAAAATCTTCTTTCGCCCTGGTTGCGGCTGACTCATTTCTGGTTATCTTTCTTACTATTTAAGTTACAATACTTATAAAAATTCTAACGGAAAATTGAAATGTCTCCCCTCTTTTGGCCATTTTTGTCTGTTATCCCATATCAATTACACAAAACATTAAGTAATTTGGATCTGCGTAATAAGAAAAACTAACCTTGCAAAAAGGATACCATTAGAAATTGAAAGATGTCATATGGCACTTAACCTAGTATTACGCAAAGCGTTTGAAATAACTAACTTACCTAATGCAAAGATATCAGAGAAGTTGCAGGCACTTTCTGTAATATTGACGACATACGATAAGATAGAGGATTTGATTGGCAACAGATATGTAGCAGACGATATAACTAAAGAATTTGAAAGAAAAGAAGAAGAGTTGCAGCAAAGAGAATTTGAATTTGAACGAGAGAAAAAAAGACAACAAATGATAGAAGATGGTATGGATCCAGAACTAGTTGATGATCCGAATAGGGTTGCATAATAGAAAATGATGGATATTAAATGTCATGAATATTTCCTTAAAAACAGAAACAGACTTTTGCGTCAAATAAAGATTCCACTAGCAAGTTCATGGACCACAATACCC
>DATFBL010000075.1:0-4034 GCA_035253865.1 Nitrososphaeraceae archaeon
GCAACAATATATGCGAAGGCATGTGCTTGATTGTGAATTGTCGAAATGGATGAGGTCCGGGAGGGTGCAATCCTAAGGCAGCGTATCCATGCTAGCACGTCTACGTGATTGATCTTGCAGAGCTTGAGATTGGGCTTTACTACTATAGTGGTACCGGTAGGCTACTACCGCATTTGAATGTTACATAATAGGAATTTTTACAACCAGTGCTTAATCTGAAGGAACCCATTTTGGGGTTCACCTTTTAATATCTTAATCAGAGACATTGCCTGAGGCGCCGACAATACTGGTTTGTGGAAATGATTATCCGTTCCAATTCGAGGACAAGCAACTTGAACAAAAGCGTCTACATCTTGGTAAGACAAAAGACGTTCATCTGTAATTTCGGTCATAGCTATCAGCAGGATTCTTTTACCCTGATTTTCTAGCATATTCTTTATCTCAAGTGCCTTTATTTTAGCGAACTGCCCTTCCTTCAATCCAATAATTATCCCTATTGTTTTAGCATCCTGAGCCTTAAGCACTGACAATATCGCTTTTTTTTCGAGTTTCTGTGCAAAATCATTAATTTGTGAATATTCGTTAAAGTATGGATCCATCATAAACGTAGGCTTCTGTGTAACAATGGCAATACTAGCAGAATGGAACATGCTCTGGCCCAGGAAGATGTATGCATCAACGTCATTTTTAGAGTCGTAGGCAGGATAGAACTCACAGCCAAATACCTGAGCATCATTAAGATGTCCCTTGCCCCTTCCGATAATTACTTCGTAACCATGACTCTCAAAAATCTTTTTTACTTTTTGAACAGATGGTAGATATTGACTGTTGGTCACAAGTGAAATCTTTTTAAAATTCTTCATCAATTCAATCGCACATCTAGTTGCAATTTTACTAAAATCTACATCATCAAAAGCATCAATCATTACAACCTTGTCGCCAAATTTTTCCATGGCTATGGTATGTCCAATGTTGAATAGTATATCAACGCCTAAGGTCTCAACAGCATGAAGGTTCAAGTCACAGGAACCCCATGATGTATCTCCAATTACGTACACTGGGATTTTATATTTTTCTGATAAATTGTGAGCACAGCTTTGTATTTTCTTTAAAAGTCCATCTGGACCATCTAATGCTACTGAGTGTGGTTTTTTTTCATTAATTATGGAATGTATCTTTACTTCATCGATTTGGATCAACTATGTTCTCATCAAAGAATTCAATTCGTCTAATTTTAAGATATAATCCCTTTTTTTGCGTATTTTTAAAAAGATTATTTGTTTCTCTGGATGTCGATAGAATAAGTAGAACTGGAGAATTCAGGTAATTTCACATCATTTCTTTCGGGTATGATAGTAATTCTGTCCCTGTCAGGTCTAACCGATATGCTGATCTTATTCAAACCATCGTTGGTACTAATAAAATGATCAAAATTAAGGTTGCCAAGATCCGATCTTATAGAGTCAGGTAGCTTAGGTTCTAAACAAATATTATTTTTAATCATATTTGGTTTAATACCCAGCATCAGTTCACGTAATGCATATACATACAATGCAACAGACCATGCCTGTAGGATGCAGGAATTAAACGGCTCTGGTCTATCTCCACGATATGTCTCTGCGTACATGCCATTTTCTGAAATTATTCGGTCAGCCATCACGGAGAGATACTCAAGTGCCTGTTGAGTTCTTTGGTTTTTTATCTCACTTATTGCTGCCCAGCCTGTGACAAGTGGCCAAACAGCTCCGTCATGATATAGTGAAGGGTGATATTTAGAATCCAAACTACTCAATGATCGCATCCCCCATGGAGTGGTCATATCGTCCTTTTCCAATCTATCAAGTACTAATCTTGCCTTGTTTTGATCTTTTGCTGAATCGGTAAGCAGCATGACCAATGCATTTGGACGAAGGCTGCTATCTTTTGTTAAATCCTTCCGAATTGTATCGTAATAAAATCCAAGTTTTGGATCCCAATATTCGATGTCTATTTTATCTCTTAGTTTTTGAGCCGACGAGAGCCACGATATTTCATGTTCTTTATCATCTACTATCTTTGCTAACTCGCTTCCAATTAGAAGACTCTCATAGAACAAAGCTTGTACGTCATTTGCACTCTTCCTTCTGTCTATATGATCCATCCAAGTTGAATCTTGAATAGGTAATTTTTCTGCCGTTCCTGAAAAACCATGTTCTATAAACTCATCACCGTCAATGTCTTTAAGGAAACCTGAATTAACAAGATCAACTATGGAATCCCATCTTCTTGCTAGATACTGAGTATTTCCGGTACCATGTACATATTCGCGTATAGCCCAAGGAAACAAGAAAGTTGAATCGGCGGATCCGTATGTGGTATTATGAAGGAATGTTCTCCCGCTAATTACCATGGGCAACTCTCCTTTTACTGCCCCATTTTGGCTATGCTTTGCCTGTCGTTTCAGAAAATTTTCAATTACTCTTAAGGAGAAATCATATTGTCCCATAGATAGGTAACCTCTTAGCGACCAACCAGTATCACGAGCCCAATAATTGGGAAACCTCGGAAGTCCTGCACTGATTCCCTCACCAAGATTGTCATAATTTGCTTTCACATATTCAAGAGCAGTCTTTGCCTTTTTTAGTGCCTTTGCTAATTTGGAGATTGTCGAATTTGAAATTGAACTTGAGGTAGTGTGACGGATAGTAAAAGTCGATGTGGAAATATCATTATGATAATTCTTCGTTTCCTCATACAATTTTTGATAATTATCTCGAATGGTCTTGTATTCATCAAGACACTCCTGGGCACTAGTGAAATCACCAGCTCCTATTAATGCAATTTCCTTAGTTAAGCCCTCTTCAAGTTCTACATCATAAGATAATTCCAAATCATTATCAAAAGAATCCGTTAGTATCTTTGATGGTTTCAGACTCTTTGGCGAAATCCCAATACTTCCAAAATAGTGTGCCACTCCTTTTTTTGCTATTGTTCTAATCTGTAAACAGTTCTCTGATTTATAATACCTTGAAAAATTGCTTTGAGAAATAGCCGCCAATCCATAACTCGTGATGTTACCGTCAATTAGGAAATGAACTCTTATTTTTTTAGTTGATTGCTTTCTAGTGTTGCTACCAAATATTTCACTAATTTTCTCGATATCAAAGTTTAGTATTTGTATAAAACCCTTATTTTCGATTGGAACAAACAAAGTTCTTTTAACGTGAATTCCTGCGACCTCATGATGGGTACATAAAGTACCATTTTCATGTCTCGAAGAAATGACGAAATTTGGAAGTCTTTTTCTAACTCCTTCATCTACTGAAATCTCTACAATAATTCGTCCAAATGCTCTTGCTGGAGGAACATATAATCCCCCATTATCGTATCTTGCGCCCATCCATGTCCAATTTGCTGAAAGCGCCCCATTAGATGAACAAACTATGTAGGCTTTTCTTCCCGATAGTACCAATGGCGATGCAAAATTCATAAACATTGTCTCACCATAGGCTTGTGTATCAGATTCTTCTGGTAAATTCGAAGAAATGATTACTTTTTCTTTTTTATTACTTGTAATATCGACAAAGGTAAACGGAATAATTATTTGTTCAAATCCCTCAAGTTTACTCATAATCGTAATCTTGTGTTTCTTTTGACTTTCGAGTTCCATTCCTATCACTAGAAATCTAGCACTTTGAAATGGTTTGAATTGAATTGGTCTTGTTTCAGATAATGCTGATGCATTTACAATTGTGTCGGAAGTAGCTATTTGAATAGATTTTTTTGATATTGGTAGTTCATCGACATAAATATCAAGAGACACAATATTACCACCTAATGGAACAGGTGGATTAATTAGAGAAAATATGAAACCATTTTCCTTGACATTTTCATTCATAACAATTGCATTTTTGAGGCTTCCCTCAAGATAGGAAAGGACAGTGTGAGTCTTGTCAAGAGTTCTTGTCATAATGTTTCTCCAAAGCGTCTATATAAGAAATATTCAATATTATTAATAATAATTGGCAATTTAACCTATATTAAAACTATGGATC
>DATFBL010000076.1:0-3763 GCA_035253865.1 Nitrososphaeraceae archaeon
TTTAGGAATAAAACGCGACGGTCAAAAATCGGTACAAATGTCTGGCAGGAAGGGCATTTATGTTGACGCTGACTTTGTACTTGATACTCTATACGAAAAGGCAAAAGAAGAAACAATCAAGCGAAATCCAGAAATTACTGGAAAGGAACTCGAAAGGACTTCTGAAGAAATAGCAATATCTGCAATGAGATACAGTCTTATCAAGAATGATTTAGAAAAAGAATTGAAATTTGACATGACAGATTCTTTGAGTCTGGATGGAAATTCTGGTCCATACCTACAATATGCATATGCTAGATGCTGCCGGCTCATTGAGAAATCAGATATCAGGACATTTTCAGGTGATACTTCCCACCTTTCAGATCCAGTTGAATTACGTCTGGTAAAACATCTCTCAAAATATGCAATGGTGGTAGAAGGTACTATCAAGAATGTGGAACCTAAGCTGATCGCACTATATTCGTACGAGCTAGCCACGATATTCAACTTATTTTACGAAAAAGTCCCTATATTGAAAGAGAGTGATGCTGAAATATCCATGGCTAGGATTTCACTGGTAGAAGCAATACGAAAGATTTTGAAGATCTTTATTTCCTTTGTCGGTATTACTCCTCTTGAGCGAATGTAACTAATTTACTCGGTAACAAGGACAGACAATAGCAGGAGATCTAATTTACTTGCCGATTTTGGTGATTGGCCCAATTGTACAGTTGCTTACTATAGGATTGTATATTCTAAGTTCTTCACACAATTTAGTTACGTCCTTTTTCGCTTCTACTTCCGAGTTTGTATTGACAACAATATTGTAACATTTGGCGGACCTCACTGATTCAACATTTGAGTAGCCACTTCTTAGAATGAGATCCTTTTTTATTGTCTCGCCTTCAGGATCTCCTACTTGTTCTTTGTTTTCTATAGTCACAACAACAAGATATTTTGTCATGTTAATTTTCTAGAATATTGGTCGACACATTGGAATAAATTTCTTATTGTGATATTATTGCATTTAACAAACTTTTAATTATGCGACAAAAAAAATTTAACTTTGCCAGTGGTCATGTAGCTCAGCCTGGTTAGAGCGAAGGTTTTGTAAACCTTAGGTCGTGGGTCCAAATCCCACCATGACCTTTTTCCAAGAAATTATGCTATCAATAATCTGTAAATTTGAATATTCGAGCAATATATGTATTCAATAGTGGTAACAACGTTGAAATTTTTTATTTTTTTACTAATTTGTAGGCGGATAGTGACTATCCAATAGAGAAGTATGTTGCAGCAAAGAAAGTATAATCAAATAGGAAAAAATGATAATGATAAGAAAAAAATAATATATATAAGGATATATAATGACCTTATATATTGGACAAAAAAAAGAGAAAAGAAAAAACTAACGAGATCTATGAGATGGTCTATGTGGCAACACATCCAACTAGATCAAGCATCCTTACTCAGCTTGAATCCGAAAAGATGTACGCAAGCAAGTTAGAAGATAAAATAAACGTTGATAGGAAGATAATTTCATTTCACTTGTCTAAACTGGAAAAGGCCGGACTAGTTGCTAGCGAATATGGGTTAATGACAACTTCAAAGACAAGACCCATGGCTGTCAGATACTATTCACTAACGACTGAAGGCGAAAAAATGGTAAAAAAACTTAAAGCAATTTTGTCAGACTAAGCTTCAAACATCAAAGGTATAAAAACCACATCTTGTTGCGAACATATATCAACGTTACATTTGTCGGAGTTGTTAATGATTTTGGTTAGAGGATAACACCAAAACATTTTTCTTAGAGGATCATGGTCATTTTCATTGATTAAGACTAATGGCTAATGAGGAAATCAAAGTAAATGAAAAGGTGTATAAAGTTACAATTAATGATCAAACCAGGATGTATGCAATGAAACTAAATAGGCTGTATCAACAAGGTTTTAACGACGTTGATAGTTTTGACGAAATAAGTTCTGAGATATCCAATACGATAAATAATCTCTTAAAGCATGGCCTATCTCCTGAAGTGCGAGAAGAAGACATGGACGGAGCAGTGAAGCAATTGTTACACATGTTTGAGAAATCCAAAAAATAAATGAATTTTTCTTAATTTGAGGTTTTGATTTGTAACCACAGAGCTATAGGTCTGGGTTACATTTGATGTTATAAACAGAAAAAGTGATAGGCTTTAGAGAAAACAATGTCCTTTAAAGATAAGTGGAACAAAACCCAACCAGATAACGTGGCCGTAAAAATATTGGAAAGTATAAAATCGCAACCACCTCTTAAGCCAAGAATTGAGGAAGCTCAAAAGAAATTAGAGATGCAAATATCAAAACTAGATGGGATTTCTGCTAAGATTGTAGAAAAGGATCAAGTTATTTTCAAGAGAATTGTTCACTCGATACAAAATCACGATGTCCAATATGCTAAATTGCTTTCAAATGAACTCTCACAAATTCGCAAGATGAGTAAAATGGTGGATTCCGCGAAACTTGCATTGGAACAAATTCAATTAAGACTAAACACTATTACTGAGTTAGGAGATGTTGTAGTTACGCTAACTCCAGCAATGTCTGTTATAAAGAACATACAAGGAGGCTTGTCATCAATGGTTCCAGAAGCAGACCAATCACTTTCACAAATATCTGATCTTATGGGTGGAATATTGTCAGATTCAGCACAAATACCAAAACACGAAGTAGATAGCGGAAGACCATTGAATGAAGAATCAACAAGCATTATAGAAGAAGCTACTACTTTGGTGGAACAAAGTATGAAAGAGAAATTCCCTGATTTGTCATCAATCAGGATTGATGAAAAAAGTTCGGAAGCATCTACCTACTAATCCCCTATTTTTTATTACCTGATTTTGCTATTATTCTAATATCTTTTTTAATTCTACTTATAGTAGGGTAGCTATACCCTTTATTCCTGTAGCCCTTAATCATTGCTTTCCAGTTTGCGAGTCGCCATCTAGCTTGCTCTTTGGTTAACATGTTTGTTTCTTTTTTAACAAAACTTTTTCTTCCAACATTCAAGTAGCCCCCCTCTTGAGCTTTTTGTCTACTATATGCAAATTTTAGTCCAGAGACTATTGATTCCGAATGCAATAGTGAGAAGTAATATTTGATATCTCTAAATTGACGTTCTGATGCGGTCAATTTCAACTTCAACTCCCTTTCTATCATCGACGAATAATGGGAACTCATATTAGATAAATATTGCTAAATTCGAATTATGAAATATGAATATAACGGTGAAATTACAGTCAAGGTAGATCTGGAGATAATATCTGGAGATAATGATAATTAATATGGTATCAAGTAAAAATAAGTTATTTGCTTTTGGTGTCAAATGATATTGTGTTTTTTTCCTATCGCTTCTATGTGATCTAGAGAATAGTCCAGTTGTGCTTTTGTGTGGGAAGAACTTAGAGAAAGTCTTAGAACCGCCGATCCTTTTTTAACTGTAGGAAATCGCATAGGGTGCACCAATATGCCTTTTTGCAATAAGAAATCAGCAAATTTGATTGCTAACTTCTCAGAACCAACATGAACTGGAATTATTTGACTAGACGAATTTCCAATGTCAAAACCCATGCCCTTCAAACCATCATGTAATATCTTTACATTTCCGAAGAGCTTTCGTTGGAGAACGCCTTTTTTTGCTATATTAATTCCGCTTAATGCTGATTTGCATAAATGAGTCGGAATAGCAGAACTGAAGATGAATTGCCTTGATTTATTTATCAAGTAATCCCTAACAATTT
>DATFBL010000077.1:0-7723 GCA_035253865.1 Nitrososphaeraceae archaeon
ACGGCGTGGTTTCATATCAGCCTAGCAAGCAGGAACTTCACTTCTAAAGATTTACCCAGTAGTTACTGATCCCGGCATAAAGCCGATTTCCGGTATGGGGTACGGCTAACACCCCAATCCTACCTACTACCGCGAAAAATAATATACATCGTAGATATATTTGTGTATCCTGCAAACAATAACAAAAATGAGACTAGGTATTTGCACCAAGTTGAAGCTTGAATTTTACCGATTTTTGCAATAACAATAGTAAGTGATTGATTGGTGCCCTATCCGGTGAGGGAAGCACCAATCAATTGACTATCCTAACAATGAATTCAAGATAGACAATACGACAAGTAACCAGAATTTTATTTAAGACTTCTAATACAAATAACTAAATTATATCCCTCGATTCTTTACTCCAAATCTCGGTACTTTTGAAATAATTCATTCGGGTCAAAATACAACTATTTAACTATATTCTCCGGCTTGTTTCTTTACTAACACACCCAACGTGCGACAAACTGAGCATATGTTATTGGATGAATCTCTATTGCAGATTGTACATCGTCGATGTTCCTGTTGAACGATATCATTCAGAATTGAAGTACTCGGAGCATTTGCAGACTTCACCTTCTTTGCAATTTTCAAGATGGAGCTATAAGCGTTGTATTTTATGCCTGGATGTAGTTTCTCAAGATTATTCAGATGACTCCTAAACGCACTTCTTATGCTTTCGTCTTTATACGGACATTCTTCCGATTGAAATGGAATATTCATATGAATGGCGTACAGTACAATTTCCCTTTCGTATATTTCCATTAATGGTTTGATTTTTCTTAAATTAGTCGCTCCATATTCAACAGGTTCTGGATACGTCCAACCGATTCTTTCCACGTCACCGGCAAACAGGTTAATGAGAAATGTCTGAACATAATCATCTAAATTATGTCCAGTAGCTATTACATTTGCTCCGCAAGATTCTGCAAGTAAATCTATGGCCCTCCTCCGAAAAGTTCCGCACATAGAACACGATGTAATTTTTTCTGAAGGCCTAATCTCCATGGCTTTGTCCATTGATAACCCGAAAAGTTCGCTAAAACTCACTACTTTATTTTTTATGCCTACACTAGAACAGAAATTCTTTACAATGTCTAATGATTCATCACGATATCCCTTGATTCCTTCATCAACAGTTATTGCCACCAGTTCAGGCTTCTGACTACTGAGTGTGTTTTTTAAAACATTTAGGAGAACAAGGCTATCTTTACCTCCTGAGACTGCAACTGCTACCTTATCTCCATGTTTTATCATTGAATATTTTGATATTGTCCTTTTTGCCTTGTACTCTACCGATTTGATAAAGCATTTTCTGCACAAGAATTCTCCAGAATATTGCCTTAAATAGATAGAAGGGTTCTTTTTGCACTTATCACACTCTTTAGGCATAAGGATACGATTGTTTTGACGACATTGATCATTAATACCTTTATTGTTGATTAGATATTCGCAAATTATCTTATCTCCAGAGGTAATTTCTAAAAGCATTTAAGTATATAATTACAAACTAATTTTTGAATTGACTGCTAGTCATGACGTTATTGATGAAATTAATCTTAAAATCATAAATATATTGAATAAAGACTCTTCCCTGCCCTTTGTTGAAATTGCAAAACAAATCGGAATATCTGACGCTACAGTACATATACGAGTAAGGAGGCTAATTGCTGCAGGTATAATAAAGAAGTTCACTATAGCCTTGGACAATAATAAACTTGGTTATGATCATTTGGCATTCATGGGGATTAACATAGAGCCGGGAACTGCAGATGAAGTAACAAATAGCCTCTCGTCCATTGAAGAAGTCCTGGAAATACATGAAATGCACGGAAGATTTGACCTTCTCTTAAAAATAAGGGCAAAAAACTTGGAAGAAATGCGCGATATAGTAGTTAACAAAATAAGAAAACTTCCGAGAATTATTGAAACCGAATTAATGACCGCACTAAAGACTAGGAAAGAAGATTACATGGTACCAGTAATGGATTCTGCTGTGTAATACGACGGCCCTATATTGACTACATTCTTTGCTTGTCTTTTTTTGACGAAGTCCACCAATCAAGGTAATCGTCATGATATTTTTTCCTATCATTGCCTTCATCTCTAAAGGTCTTGTCTCTTAACTCATCCATTTTTTCCCTGGATGCAAAAAGACCGCAGCTTTTGCAAATGAAATTTTTGGTAGCAGTATCCAACTTTAATTCCCCACCACATTCAGGGCAAAAATTAGACAATTTATTTATTATTGATCAGACTTCATAAAAAATGTTACGTGGAGTTAATATCTGTTTGGCACTAGCGAGAAATTGGATGTCAATATGATGAAATGTAATCTGCCAATTCCTTTATCATAGGTCCCATACGATAGGTTGTTGGCACAACATCTACTAGAACGTGAAAGTTTGAAAGCATCTTTGAGGTAGATGGTCCCACAGACACCACGAGTACATTGCTGTTCAAGCTGTCTTTTAACGCCTTAATCTTGTTTTTTCTTTTCGCAAATTCAAAGAATTCTTTAACTGCAGGAGGACTGGTGAATGTGATAACATCCACCATGCCATTCACAATATCCTCAATAAGTCGTTCGATTTTTTCTTCATCAGGTGCCATGTAGTTATAACCCATTTCCTTTAATATTGTAGCATTTTTTCGTTCAAGATTTGCAGAATAAGAATACGACGAAAAATCAAAGACATTTGCGCCTAATGATTTAAGCCTTTTCTTAAATGAACCTGAAGAATCTCCATGCCATAATATACCAATGTTCTTATTTTTAATGTCAAAACGTTTCAATAGATTCCATATTCCATCAATCGTGTTAATGTTGGGAACAAAGTGAGTCTTGATGCCAAATTTTCTTAGTTCCATCCTTGGTTTGTTACTTCTTGCTATAACTATCGTACCCTGCAACTTTTCAATAGCTGTATTCGACTTGTGTAATTTTCGAAGATTTTGGAACAAATTGAATACTCCTACACCCGTCATAAAAATAAAAAAATGCACTCTCTTCTTGCTAATAGTTTCTATAAAGCGGTTACACTCAGAATTTAGTGGACTGTTATCCTTAATTCCTATGGTCGGGGCAATGTATGGGATACCTCCGAATTTTCGAACTATACTCGCAAGTTCAGAAGCTCTTCTACTGGATGTAACAGCCACTGTAATTCCGCGTAATGACATGAAACAATCATGCAATCTTTGAATTATTAAAACTTGAGCTTTTACTTGAAAGGTGCAGCTCAAGTAACAATTCATTATCTATTTTCACAAAATCTGAGCTAAGACAAAGTCAGCCACATTTTGAATTGCATAAAGTAGATGGTGCATGGACTTTTCTCTTCATATCCTTTATTTGGATCCGGTCGCCCGTCAAATGCCATGCACCTTTAAATTAATTAATCAAATTGAATTAAACCTTTTTGATTTGCAGAAATCCAGAAATAGCGTCCAGTAATCCCTCGCTTGAATTTTCAATTTCTGGAATGACTTGATCTTTGCAGAGTTCTAACAATGGAATATTCGCAATTGCACAACCTGAAGCAGTTGTGATGTCCGTCTTTAAAGTACATATTATTCCTGATGGTGATACGCCATTGGATTTCAGCTCAAAGATTGAGTATGCCCCCACACTACTACCTACAGAGTATGGAAAAATCAAAATACTGTCCTTCAGAAATCTTCCACACAATTCATGGTTCTTATCAGTTATTCTGCCTGTCATATGATCTACTGAAGACAAAAAATTGATAGGTTGTGTGGTAGATAGAATCATTCCTCTTGCCGTGCCTTCTACAATTATTTTACCTTTCAGGGAACTCTTCAAATATTTCACTTGCTTGTATAATCCCTTATGATTGATTTTAAATCTTTTAAGCATACTGAGACGCCATTAGATTTGTTGAGATAGTGTGCTGCCTTTACACTATTTGTAATTACACCATCATACTCTTCACGAGATAGCAGTGGAGATAAACAAGTACATGCATCACAAATTATGTTTGCACCTGCATTCTCAAGGATCTTGGCTATCCCTGATTTGCAGGATTTTTCGTAGACTGGTCTGGCACAAAAGATCATGCATTTTTTGGAAAATTTCTTGTCCACAATGAATTTGGACAATTGCTCCATTTCGTACATTCCTAATTGAGGACTCCCTAATGCAATTACATCTCCGGAATCTGTAGTATTGAGTTCATCTATTATTGATCTTTCTTCTTCTTTTCCAAATGATATAGTTTCATCATGTATGTCCTTGCTTGAGAACATTCCACATGCACCTGACGTACCCAAAGCAGCGGCCAATGATTTGGTTTTATACATATCTATGTTACTAATTTCAGAACCAAAAGAAACACAACTTTTATTTACAGATTTACCAGAAAAATATCCTAATATCCCATAATCCAATTCCGTTTCCAGTTCTTTATCGATATTAATTTTTATTTTAGGTTCTCTTGTACTGTTCATTCTGAGATCTGAATATGGTGCCTTACCAGTTATCGCACTAGCCAAAGCACTAAGGGAGCTTTCTTTATTCGTACGCAGACTAAACACCGAATTAGCCATTACTGCGGCGTTACTTTCTGCGAAGCTGACACTATGTCCACTTTCTGGTAATTGAAATAGTTCATAAGGTATACATGAAAACGAAGGAATAGAGCCCATCTTCTCATATGCTTTGGCTATCTTGACTTGTTGGTTCTGAAAATGGCTAGACAGATTATTAGGTTGTTGACTATCATATCCCATTGGATTTATTGTGGTAGGAACTACAAATCGCGCTTCCTCACTATACTTTGACAGAAACTCTGCTCCCGCATCACCAATTGTGTTGTAATTCACACCCGAAAGATGAACCCATTCTATCGGAATTAGTTTTTCTGCATTTGTCGCCTTCCCTATTGACAGCAATATCTTGTATGCAGTTGAGATAGTGTTGCCATTCTTTCCATCTAGGGCGTCCTGTTCTTCCCTACTTAAATCCACATAGATTATGAAATTGCCTACCTATAATAATTATGACTGCATATGAAGACGATCATTTTTTGCAGGTATTGAATAGAATAAATAGCGACAGTTAATACCATACTGGCATGGAATGTGCAGTATATGATACATATGTAACAAAAAAAGATGGAAAGATTATGCACTTTGACGTTATCGTGGAATCTTCAACTCCACATGAAAAGGCAATAGAATACGGAAAGGAGTATCTCAAAGATGCTGGTCAAGATGGTCAATCTATGACTCAAGAAGAATGTCAATTTTGTCACGTCCAAGAAGCTCCGAAGATAGTCGAAGACAGCATACAAAAATCCGGATATTTTATACAAAAGATGGAAGGATGTCCTTAATAAATTAGGATTGTTTTCGTTCCTAAAAAAATTAAACATCCGCTAGCTTTTTATTTTCTCTGTTACTATTATAGAAAACTTATCTGATAGTATATGTTAGACTATTTATTTTTTCTCGTACAGAAAGCATGAGACTTTATGGTTATTTTCCTTTATTTCTAATTCAGGCTCCTGCTTGCAGATCTCCATACTATAAGGACATCTGTTGAAAAATTTGCAACCAGTTTGTGCAGGAGTCGAATCAAAATTTTTAATTCTAATAACTTTCTGCTTGTCTATGTCTTCAAACTTCGGCTCCGAAATGGCATCTAATAATGCCTGTGTATAGGGATGTAAAGGATTAGATAATACTGTGTCTATAGGACCACTCTCAACTATTTTGCCTGCATACATGACTGAGATATCATCTCCAATGTATCGTGATGTTGCCAAATCATGGGTAATGTAAAATACCGTTATGTTACGACTAACGCTTAATTGCTTTACTATTTGGAGTATCTGTGCTCTAATTGAAACATCAAGCATAGAAACAGGTTCATCTGCAATGATTAATCTCGGTTCAATAACAAGTGATCTAGCGATTGCAACTCTTTGTCTTTCACCTCCGGACAGCATATGGGGATATTTTTCGGCTAATACTTCCGATGGTTTAAGGTTTACATCATCTAATACCTTAAGTATTTTATTTGTGCGTTCTTCATTTGAGTAATCTCTTAAAAAAATATCAATTGGTTCCTTTATGATATCAAAGACTTTCATTAATGGATTTAATGAACTATACGGATCTTGATGAATCATTTGAGCCTGCTTACGATAATTCCAAAGTTCTTTACCGTTCTTATTTGTAATATTATTGCCATCAAAAATAATTGAACCTGAATCCGGATCAATCGCCCTTAGAATTATTCTGGCCAATGTAGATTTGCCAGAACCTGATTCACCCACCAGAACTGATACTCGTCCTTCTTGAACATTTAGGCTGACACCATCTAATGCCTTTTTGTAATAGTTTTTTCTCGTACTTACAAGTGAGAGAATACTCTTACTAACTGGGAAATACTTCTTGACGTCTTGTACTTCTAAAATGTTCTTCAAGAACTATTGGTTATGGAAACAAAATGTAATTTAAACGATTTGTATCCAAGAATTCAAATCTATTTTGATTTTTATTGATATTCTGGAGTAATTTGAACAAAGTTACCATGACCAATATTCGTGTGGTCTACTTCTCCATCTTCCATAACTACCTTGCCTCTTACAATAGTCATTACCGGCCATCCTTTGAGTCTCCATCCATCATAAATAGTATAATTTGAGTGAGAATTTAATATATCTGGAGTTACTGTTTGTTCTTTTACCAAATCAATTATCGTTAAATCTGCGTCTGCCCCTTCCATAATAGTCCCTTTCTTGGGATATAATCCAAAGATCCTCGAAGTATTGGCACTACATACTTCGGATAACTTGAGAAGATCGATTCTCTTCTTATTTACTCCTTCACTCAGCATTACTGGAAGCATTGTCGCCAAACCTGAAAATCCTGATGGTGCGTTCCAGAAATTACCTTCGGCTTTTTTCAATTTAAAATCATTTGCAACATGGTCCGTTCCAATAGTATCAATAAATCCAGCTTTTAATGCATACCATAACTTTTCTAAATTAACTTTTGGTCTTAAAGGAGGAACTACCTTACCTTTAATATTGTCAAAATCTGTGCTATGTGTTAAATAATGAGGACAGGTTTCAACCCAAATATTGATATCCTGATGCAATCTTTTGTATTTGAGAATTTCATTCAGCGCTTCTGACGAGCCGATATGAACAAAATACAAGTTTGGTTTGTAATTTAAGGCAATATTCATTATTTTTCTTATTGAATTTACTTCAGATTGCTCTGGTCTTAATGATGACCATAATTCAAGAATTTTCGAACTGACATGCTCATTCTTTTTGCGCATTTCTTGTATATTTTTGGAACACACTTCAGGATCTTCTGCATGAACCAAAACAATTGAATTCAACGATGCGGCATTTTTGATAATCTCAGTAAGTAGATTGTCTGTAGTATTTACTTCCATCTCTTTTAGTGAAGTTGAACCTGGATCTAGATCTGCGAGAATTTTATTAAGATGGGATCCTAGATTCATATAAATTTTAAATGAATTAATACCGATACTTTTGAGGTAACTCATATCGTTAGTCTGCTGAGATTCTAGAATTGAGGCATGCACTGCATAATCAGTAATGTGGGTATTCCTGCTTGCCTCAAGATGATTGACAATTTTTCTGTAACTCCCTTCCAATCTAATCATGCGAATTATTGTTGT
>DATFBL010000078.1:0-26148 GCA_035253865.1 Nitrososphaeraceae archaeon
ATCTTATTGATGAATCGTGATGCTACAGTAACATTTTTCCATTCAAAATCAAAAGGCGTGGAAGACAAATTAAGAAACTATGATTGTATAATTACCGCAGTTGGAGATCGTCAAAAATTTGTACTAACAGGAAATATGGTAAAGGATGAAACAATAATTTTCGACGTGGGTATCACAAGAATTAATGGAAAGATTCATGGAGATGTTGATTTTAAATCGGTTTCAGAAAAAGCAGCTTATATCACTCCTGTACCTGGTGGAGTTGGACCAATGACTGTTACAATGCTATTAAAAAATACAGTTCATGCAGCCAGTATTATAAGTAAAAATAGCAGCATTTAATACAATGAATTTAGGCAACCAAGAACAAAAATCAAAATTGAGAAAAGAGATTCTACAAAAGAGAAACTCTTTGAGCGATTCCCAAATAGCCAGTAAGAGTAAATTAATTCAAGAAAAGATCATTGGAAGAATGGAGTTCATTGAATCCAGATCTATTGGGATTTATGTTCCCATTGGTTCAGAAGTAAGAACAAATGATATAATCAGAAGTGCACTAGAATCAGAGAAGACTGTACTGTTACCTCGCATAATAATAAAGGATCTTCATTACTTTATTGTAGAAGAGCATGATTTAGATCAAGATTCATTTGACATAAATAAATTCGGAATTAAAGAACCAAAGAAAACAAAGATGAAGTCAGATTTTATTGATTTGTTAATTGTTCCAGGTATTGTATTTGATTCCCATGGGTATAGAATTGGCTATGGACATGGTTACTATGATAGATTCATGGCCGAGAAAAAATTTTCAAAATCGATAGGCCTAGCGTATGATTTTCAAGTCGTGAAAAACCCTATTCCAAAATCTGAATTCGATAAAAAAATAGATCTCTTAATCACTGAAAGTGGAGTTCAAGTATTTGATACCTTTTGAACCTATGTCGGTTCTAAAGTACTCCTCATTATCCCCCCAGTGTATTTCAGACGCCACTGAATAGGACTTTTTCTTGGCCGCCTCAAGTGTATCAGCCAAGGAGGTAACTGATAATACCCTTCCACCATTTGTAAGAATTTCTCCCGCAGAATTTTTCTTAGTTCCTGCATGAAACACGTGTGTATCATTGTCAAATCGAGAGTCCAATCCATGAATAATTTTACCTGTTTGATACTTTCCAGGATATCCTTTTGAAGCCATGACTATGCAAACTGAATGTTTGTCTTTCCATTTGATGGGCGGCATTGAGTCGAGCCTTTCATCAATAGCTGCCTCGAAATATTTTAACAAATTGGTGTCCATTCTTGATAAAATGGATTGACATTCTGGATCACCCATTCTTACATTAAACTCGAGGACGTATGGTTCATTTGAACCACGTTCTATCATGATTCCTGCGTATAGAAAACCTTTGAATTTAATTCCCAGATCATTTAATCCCCTTATTGTAGGATTCATTATCTTCTCTTCTATCCTGTCACTTATTTTCTCAGTGATAAGAGGAGTGGGTGAGTAGCTTCCCATTCCCCCGGTATTTGGACCTTTATCACCGTCAAAGATATTCTTGTGATCCTGACTTGTAGCCATCGGAATTATGCAATTGCCATCACATAGAGCAATAAACGAAGCTTCATCGCCGTAAATTCTATCTTCGATTATTATCTTATTACTGGAATTAGTAAACTCGCTGTCGTTAAAAATTTTCTCAATTGCTTCAATAGCTGATTTAGTGTTATCACACACAAATACACCCTTGCCAGCGGCAAGTCCATCCATTTTGACAACTACATTCTTTGAGGATGATTTGACGTGGTTTATTGCGGAACTGGCGTCTGAAAATATTGAAAAACAAGCAGTTTGAATTCCCATCTCGCGCATGAAAAGCTTTGCAAACACTTTGCTTGATTCTAATCGTGATGCGCTTTTATTTGGACCAAGAATGGGTAATTGATTCTTTTCAAATAAATCCACAATGCCCAAAGATAGAGGCTTCTCAGGTCCCACTATAGTAAAGGAATTGTTCAGTTTTGCAAATTCACAAAGTTTCAGCAAATCACTAGAATCTATTTCTATGTTATTTTCTGTCCCCCCATTCCCTGGAGCAAGAAATATTTTTTTTGTTGTATCTTGTTGCAGTTTCCACGCAATGGAATGTTCTCTCCCGCCAGAACCTATAATCAAAATCGTATCATACTGTTTCATTTCAAAATCGAGAAATATGAGTCAAGAATTAGCATACAAATCAAACTATTACGCCTGTTTCATTTCTAATCATTTGATAATTATCATTGATCATTGATTTTACGAAATCACCATATTCTGAATCAGAAAAGTGAACAGTATCTACATTTGAACGCATTTTTTCTTTAGCAAAATCTAGATGATAACATAAACCTTGGCCCGAAAGTGTTCTAAAATAATAATCATTGCACGAACAATAATCCAAGTCCAAATCAATCCAATATTCATGATGTTTCCCAACGATGGTCCAAATCTTTTTTTTGCTCGGTTCAAACAAGTGACATTTTAGCGATGGCAATATTGATGTTAGGCACCTCTTACCTCTTACCAGAATACTACTCATCTAGAAACCAGCTTTATAAATATGATTTCGCCCGATTCTATTGATTCTAACATTAATGGATCGTCGATACAGTGACCTATATGGTTCATACTTAATCCCTTAGTATCTTGTAATACAATACAAATAGAACCATTTGAAATCATAAATCCCAGATCACCTCTCTGAAATGTTGATTTCTGTTTTTCAGCTCCCATAGTTAATCCTGTTTCAACATAACCTAACTTATGGTCCAAAAAATGCACTCTTCCTGAAAATGGCAATCCTTTAATGATCTTTGAAAAAGTGATGGGTGATAAGTGGCGGACAAGCTCCAGTGTTATTTTGCCCTTTTCTCTAGCTTCTAGCATAACATGAATCCTTGAGACGGAGTTTGGGTTGCTCCAAGTCATATCTAGTTGTAAAGTAAATTCTTTATAACTATTAATTTGTTGATTTATTAGCAACATTTAATTATATATTCACTTTTTTTGGTTTTATTCTTGATTTTAAGACGTTCTAGATCTGAAAAAAATAAGGAAAAAAAACCTGTCAAAGTGAAAAAACAGTCCAAAGTAAAGAAAGAAGCAGAAATAAAAGGTAAGAATTCTCAAGAAAAAGAAAAGAAATCTAAAAAAACCAAAATTGAGAAATTAGAAACTGTCGAAGAATCAAAGAGTGGTAGACCAAAGGACGAAGTAGTGGTTTATCCGGAAATGGATTTTGAAGCTAGAGAGATAACTCCTCAGGATAGTCAGGTCTTAATAGGTCCACCAACATTGACTAGATTTGAACGCGCCAGAATAATTGGTTCAAGATCATTACAGCTGTCACTTGGTGCACCAACATTAGTTGATTCATCAAAAAAATTTAATGATACAATTTCTATTGCAGTAGCAGAGTTGAATTTAAAAGTTCTGCCTATTTCTATAAGAAGAATTCTGCCAAATGGATTGTATCAAGATATTCCAATCGATTGGCTAAAGTAAGCAAAGCCAGTACAAATAAGGTATCGATAATTTTAGTAAATCTGGATACGATAAGAATCGTAATTAATTATACATGCGGATTGCATGCATAGACAATAATCAACTTAGGTAAATTTAAATCTCGATATTTTACAACTCTATGAGGGTCAAAATTCCTACAATTCATGCTAATCACATAGGCCTTAAAGCGATGATAGTGTTAGAAGACGGGTCAACGTATAGAGGTACAGGTTTTGGCTATCCAAAGACTGTAGGCGGCGAATTCGTTTTTAACACTGGCATGGTTGGGTATACTGAAACTTTGACTGATCCATCGTATAGAGGACAAATTCTTTGTTTGACTTATCCACTCATTGGAAACTATGGAGTTCCAAGTAACTTGATTAAAGATGGTTATGGGTTGCCAAAGTATTTTGAATCCGATAGCATCCAAGTTTCTGGATTGATAGTTCATGAAATATCTAACGTCGCAAATCATAGAGAATGTGACAAGACATTAGATCAGTGGTTATATGACGAAAAAATACCAGGTATTAGTGGAATCGATACACGTGACGTGACAAAGAAAATTCGAATAAAGGGAGTAATGAAAGGTGCCCTATCAGTTTCTGAAAATGAAATAAATTCAAAAGAGTTGTTGAATACTATTAAAAAGACCAAGTATGACGGATATAACTTTATGTCTCAAGTGTCCATTGACACAACAGTAGAATATGGCGATCCAACATTAGAGCCTATTGTTCTTATTGATACTGGAACGAAATATAGCATTATTCGCAATATCTTGAGTATGGGTTATAAAGTTATTAGAGTTCCATGGGATACGTCGTTCAGTAAGATTCTTTCATACAAACCAAAGGGGATTATTATAAGTAATGGTCCGGGAGATCCAAAAATGTGCAATAGTACAATAGAAACTGTCGTTAAATTGTTTGAATCAACTTTACCAATATTAGGAATATGTTTAGGTAACCAAATTATAGCACTTGCTGCCGGAGGAGATACATACAAATTGAAATTTGGGCATAGAGGTCAGAATAAAGGATGTACAGACCTCAATACCAATCAAACCTTTATTACCAGTCAGAATCACGGATATGGTGTAAAATCAAATACACTTAATAAAACTGGATTTAAAGCCTGGTATATTAACTCTGATGACGATACTATTGAAGGTATCAAACACGAGACAAAACCGATAATTGCTGTGCAATTTCATCCAGAAGCATCCCCTGGTCCTTATGATTGCATGTATGTTTTCGAAGAATTCAAAGAACTTGTTGAACGAGATAGATCGGATGAAAAGTCAATTCAAATCGATAGGGTAGATGGAGGTGGGAAAATTTTCCAAAAAATGAAACAATAAAGAAAACAATAGTATTAGGAAGCGGAGCAATAAAAATCGGAGAAGCGGGCGAGAGTCAGAAATTCTGACCGTCAATTCGACTATTCCGGTTCACAATGTCTCAAAGCTTTATCTGAAGAAGGAATCAAAACAGTATTGGTAAATCCCAATATTGCGACAATCCAAACAGACACTAGGTTCGCAAATAAAGTATATTTGTTACCAGTAAACAGGTATTACATAAGCCAAATAATAGAGAAAGAGCTCCCGGACTCAATTATGTTAGGTTTTGGTGGACAAACTGCATTAAATTGTGGAGTATCGCTACATGATGAAGGCATCTTAGAAAAGTATAAAATTCAAGTATTGGGCACTCCTATAAAAAGCATCAAGACTACAGAAGATCGGCAACAATTCAAGACGGCAATGTTGAATAGTAACGTTCCTGTTCTCGAAAGTTCACCTGCATATAGCATAAATGAAGCATTAGATGTTGCACAAAGAATTGGTTATCCGGTGATAATCAGGGTGGCATACACTCTTGGCGGAAAGGGAGGAGGAGTAGCACATAACGAGTATGAACTTCAAGAGATAGTTCAACGAGGACTCTCATTAAGTATAGTAAATCAGGTTCTAATTGAAAAATACATTGGAAGTTGGAAGCAAATTGAATATGAAATGATGAGGGATTCTACTGGTAACGCTATTGCGATTTGCAACATGGAAAATGTTCTGGGGATGAGAGTTCATACAGGAGATAACATAGTTATCGCCCCATCGCAGACTATTAATAATGAAGAATATCACAGACTAAGATCTGCCGCAATTAGGGCGGTAGAATATTGTGGTATTGTTGGGGAATGTAATATTCAATTTGGCTTAGATCCGCTTAGTGAATCATATTGCGCCATAGAAATAAACGCAAGACTTTCAAGATCGTCGGCGCTGGCCAGTAAAGCTACTGGATATCCATTGGCATATATGGCTGCAAAAATGGGACTTGGTTACTCACTAACAGAACTGGCGAATAGCATAACTAAGGCAACAACAGCTTGCTTTGAGCCCTCATTAGATTATGTAGTTCTAAAAATGCCAAGATGGGACTTTAGGAAATTTGAATTGGCTAACAGGAGGATTGGTACTAGTATGAAATCAGTGGGTGAAGTTATGGCAATTGGGAGAACTTTTGAAGAAGTACTTCAAAAAGCGATCCGAATGAATGATGCTGGAAGGATGGGTCTTGTTGGAAATGAACAAGATTTAAAGGAAGAATTGGAAGTAGTTGAACAAAAATTATTGTACCCAAGTGATGAAATCTTATTTGATGTGGTAAAGGCTATTCGATTAGGAATTCCCATATCAAGAATAGACAAACTTTCTATGATAGACTCATGGTTCCTGATAAAAATCAAAAATATTGTGGACATGTATGATAAACTACGTGAGGTGGATGTATCTGATATTTCTGAGGGCGTATTACGAGATGCAAAAAAATATGGATTTTCAGATTCACAAATAGGTCAGTGTTTGGGAGTAAAGGAATTAAGTGCCAGAAAGTTGAGGCAAAAACTTGGAATTAATCCCGTAGTAAAGCAAGTTGATACTTTAGCAGCAGAATGGCCTGCAAAGACAAATTATCTTTATCTAACGTATGGAGGAGACAAAGATGATGTTGTTTATAGGAAAGGTACAAATTCAGTAATGGTACTTGGAGCAGGGCCATATAGAATAGGAAGTAGTGTAGAATTTGATTGGGGTACTGTTAACATGGTATGGGGACTGAAAAATAACGGTATCAAATCAGTATCAGTTATTAATTGCAATCCCGAAACGGTTTCAACTGACTATGATGTATCAGACAGACTTTATTTTGAGGAACTATCGTTAGAGCGCATTCTAGACATATATGAAAAGGAAGATCCAAAGGGAATAGTTACTTGTGTAGGAGGACAGACTGCAAATAATCTAGTACCTAAATTAGGACGATTAAATGTACGTATCATTGGTACCGATAGTACCCATACTGATATGGCTGAAGACAGAGAAAAGTTTAGCAGATTGCTTGACTCACTGAATATAAAACAACCACCTTGGAATAAATTCACGGACTTGGATGGAGCAAAGACGTTTTCTCAGAAAGTTGGATTCCCTGTATTAGTAAGGCCCTCATATGTCTTAAGCGGAGCGGCCATGAAAGTAATATGGAATGACGAACAATTAGAAAGATATATCAATGAAGCTGCACAGGTGAGTCCAGAGTATCCTATTGTAATTAGTAAATTCTTCCAGGATTCAGCTGAGGTTGAAGTAGATGCAGTGTCTAATGGAAAAGATGTGATAATAGGGGCATTAATTGAACATATTGATAACGCAGGAATTCATTCAGGAGATGCTATGATGTGCATACCTCCATGGAGGTTGAACAGACAGACAATGAATACTATAGTGGATTACTCAACCATGATTGCAAGAAAATTAGAAGTGAAGGGTCCACTTAATATTCAGTACTTGGTAAAGGACGATGAGGTATATGTTATTGAGGCAAATGTCAGAGCTTCTAGGACCACCCCATTTGTATCTAAAATAGTCGGAATCAATTTAATTTCGTTAGCATCTAAGGCGATAATTGATGGTAAATTGCCGGAAGGTCTTAACGAACCCTGGCTAAAAGTAAGTGGGTTTGGTATAAAAGTACCACAGTTTTCATTTATGCAATTGGAAGGTTCAGATATCGTATTGGGAGTTGAGATGCAATCAACTGGTGAAGTTGCTTGTCATGGTAATAGTTTTTATGATGCCTTGTCAAAAGCTTATGAAGCAGCTGGATACAATTTACCACTTTCCGGATCGGCCTTAATAACCATAGGAGGACAAAAAAATAAACAAAAAATGCGTTCCATAATTTCACTCATAAACTCTATGAAATTTAAGATACTTGCAACAGAACATACAGCAGAATTTATTAAGAACAATATTACCACAAGTGTGCAGGAAGTTCACAAAATTAGTGAACCGATAAGAAAACCAAATATTGCGGATATGCTCTATGACAAGAAAATAGATTTTATAATAAATATTCCATCTACCTCTACAATTGAAAAGTACGTAGGAATGCTAGATGATGAATATCAAATCAGAAGAAAAGCCGTGGAAATGGGAATACCTGTTCTAACTACAGTGGAATCGGCTATTTCATTCGTACACTGTTTAGAGTGGCGCAATAAGAATAAACCATCAATAAGCCCACTATCAAAATATCATATCAACTAGAACGAAGAATTAAAGACTTCTCCTAGTAAATTCTCATTACCAAGAATGGTACCATCTATTGATACTATTAAGCATTTTTGAATAATTTCCTTTTTAAGTATCTTTTTTAGAATAGGTGAACTTGATCTTTTATTTCTCACTCTGTAATTACCATAGGCATATTTATTATATGACGGTAACATTACAAGTTCTAAGGAGCCTTTTGTACTTGGAAAAATGGCTTCCTTTTTTACCTTTAGAAATACCCAAATCTTTTGTCCATTCAAAACACTGTTTTCTCTGAAAAACGTGGGATGTAGATGCCCCATTATAATTTTATTAATATTTGACCTGACCTCAGAAGGAAATGTATGCCCGTGTGTCAAGAGAATGTCACCTAATACCATCCCTTTGACTCCTATCAGATGGATATTCTCCGGAGTAACTAATTCTAACTTCGAATCATGATTTCCAGGGATCAAATATACTTGACAGAACGCAGACAATGAATGTAAAAATTTTGGAATCAAATTCCAATCGTCCTTTACTATCTTGTAGATATTATTTTTGATATCACCAAGTAGAACTATGGAATCTACTTTGTTTGAAATAACAATGTCCCGCAACTCGGCCTCAATTTCTGTAGTAATATGATACCAGTCAAGTGAGATGACATTATTTTGTGACCAGTATGTATTGCCCATATGCAAGTCGCTTACTACTAATACCTTGTTAGATTTATTATCGATTATGACATCAATCAATAAAGCTGGCTTGTTTTCAACTATATTGATTTGACTCATAATTTTATAATATGATATAACATATTAAATTCATTGGATTTTATTACGAAAAGTCAATGTTGTCCTGTATCACTCAGCATTAAAAGATAGGATTCGAAATAGTTATTATCGAACAAATAAGTACCATAAGAGTGAAAACTGATCCATCAGTGAATGTATCATGAATTTTAATTTGTTAGTAACTACATTTAGAAATAGAGAAGATGATGCCTTTGATGAGATATTGCAACTATTAGAAGTTCTAGGTGATAATGATCCTTCGATAGAGATTTCATCTGTTTCGGGAATCATACTAGTCGACACTTATCTAGATCCCTTTCAATTTGTGGAAGATTGCAAGAAAATGGTCAGAAATGAACCATGGAAATTTAGATATGTCCTAAGAATCATACCCCTTGAAATGAACTGTAAGGCAGAACTATCCGAGATTCACGAAATTGTCAATCAACTTTGTAAAAAAATCGATGGACAGGAGACATATAGGGTACTAATAGAAAAAAGACATTCTAGATTGCATTCTAATGAAATCATTTCCATCGTTACAAGCAAACTAAAAATGAAAGTCAATTTGGATGATCCCAATTGGATAATCCTCATCCAAATAGTAAAAATGGTTGCTGGTATATCGATTCTCAAACCAAACCAAATATTCAGTTCTGTAAAGGAAAAAATAGCCTCATGAGCTAAATGGCAATGAGGTAAAAATCACAATCCTGTTCTTTTGAAATTATTTCCATTAAATTATATTCAGAAACTATAATGAAATAATGTATGTGAAAATAAGACATTAAATGTTTAGATTCTATTAATCCTTAAAAACATTAAATCTAAAATATTGGTCTTTATTGTCATTGAATATTACTTTCTGAGTTTTTCTTCTTAAATTCACAGATTTGTCGGTTCATAGCGTTATAACGGAACCATTAACATGAATCTGGATTATCGGGATTATTTAATTGTGTTATGGATGAAACCAATTCAAGATCTGTTCATTTTGTAACTTTCTAACTACAAAATGTTATCACTTCGATTAATAATAGCGGCTAAACGGTCTAAAAGCTCAAAACTTAGGCATAAAATGGATCCTTTATATAGTTTGTACCTTAGTGTACATTATCGTTTCAACAAACAACTGGTGGAAAAGATTCTTGAAAAACTCATTCCATCAGTTGCTTGTGTTGAATAATAGAATCCTTGTTGTGAAATAATGTATGTGAAAGTAATATAGTGCATCTTGTTATATTTTCATGACGCCCATATTATGAATTTACAGATTATTACATTTCCGAAATAATACGTGTTAGAATAAGATATATTCACACAAGTACTGATTTCGGGTGGTTTAAATCATGCAATAAAAAGTACTATAGACTCCTTTCAGTTTTCAATACCGTGACAAATTCTAAAATTTTGGATTTATTTTCCGTGCTTTTGACACCTGACAAACGACGCAGAGCTAACTTTGATATTTCTAGGGTAACGTACTCACTCATCGATCAAATTACTAAAAATAAGTATATAAGTTGATCCTACGGTTTACCCTATAATGGAACAAGTGCTGCTCTTTCAATTAGAATTTTTAAAAATTCCTTTTTACCATAGTTGTTGCATCTGAACTCCAATCTTTTACATATGTAAATCATCTTATCTCTTGTTGCGCTCAGTAAAGAGAGATTTTGTTTGAAATATAGGGTTCTCAAGAACTCTATTGAATTTATCAAAGAACGCTTATCTTCAGAAAGTAAAATGAAGCAACCTGAACCGTCATTTTTTATCCCTGCGATGTCAATTGCTTTATTAACCTGACTACTGCAAATTAGTCGCAACAAAATTTCCATTTCTAACCTCTTGGTGATCTTGATTTTTCTATAATTTGACTCTAAAACTATCTGAATTACCTCAAATATATGATCAATACCAAATATGTATTTCGGGTTAATTCCCTGGATTAGTACATCTGGAAACTTCTTTCTAAATGATTCGATGGTAGTTCCTATGTCGATAACATATAAAGTATCAGTACTGATTATTGCTGCATAAACCGAATCCATCTCATATATTGGCACGTTATTAACTGTGATAATTTTTTTTTCATATCGTATTTCGGGCATTATTTAATGACGTCCCTAACCACCGTGAACTAAATTAGCAATAGTTACAATATCGCCAGATTTAATTTTTTGACCATCGCCGGAAATTGATAAATCTACACCATTAATCAAAATTAGGAGATTTTCTGTATCAAAACGTCTGGGGTTGGGCATGTTTTTATAAAGTATTGAAAAGATATTCGATAACGTAGTCTCCTTTTCGTGAACAGCTATACTTTCTTTGCCACAATATTTCTTTATGGAGCCCAGTAGCTTTAAAGTTATCAATTTCCTGTCGAGAAATTATCTCTATTCTTCATAGACGTCTTGTTCAATTTTCTTATTTTGTTCTTTATTTTGTTTATTGATGTATGAGGCAATATAACCGGCTATCTGATTTCGTAATTCTTTTGACCTTACCTTTGCAATCTCGTCTATTGTTTTTTTATTTTGTTGAAAATCAACATTGAATTTATCTGGATACCGGTTTAAAAGCTCAGTTGAAAGTCTTTTAACTCTATTCAATATCTGACTCTATTCATGTAGGCTATTTTATACCTTGCTTATTAAAGAAATTAAAATTACATTTCAATCAAAGAATAAAATTGAATTCTCCTCAAGTTTATCTGCCATATCTCTGGGAGATATGCAAAGAACATTTGCCATGCTTCTTACTACACTCATTAATGCCGAAGTTGGAAGTGTAACAATATTCTTAAAACATGAAGGATATCTAACTGGTCCATCAGTTTCAATTAATATTTTCCCTTGATCTGTTAACTTCAGCAATACCTGTTTTTTCTTCGAATAAACTAGCGAAGGCCCGTAGGAAACATGCAACCCCATACTTAGCGATCTCTCTAGTTGTTGGGGAGAACCATCAAACCAATGAAGGCATACATTTTTCAGATTATATGTTGATAACACATTTAGAATATTATCAAGTGATTGCCTAGAATGTATTGAAACGGGTTTATCATATGTTTCTGCAATAGTTAACATCTTGTTAAAAACTTGGTTTTGTAACGTTTCAGTATTTTTATCCCCATCGTTATAGGTGGGATCAAGTCCAATTTCACCTATTCCATCAATACTTTCGATATTAGAAGTTACCGTCTCTTCAAACTTCGACGTGTCTTCATTTGCATATTGAGGATGAATACCCACAAAATTGTACACAATTTTGCTGACATCGTTGCCCCCAAAGAGTCTTAATGCCTTTAATGATGTGGAAAAGTCGACTGTTACTGAACATGCTTTTATTCGCATGCCCTTTAAAGTTGCAATAATTGATGGCAAAAAACTGTCATATTCAATATCCGTAAGGTGAATATGAGCATCATATAAGATAGGATTCAATTTCGGTAAGTATTCTCATTATTTGTGAAGAAAAAATCTACGATGTAACCAGCTCTATTCTTCTCTTGTCTTTTGTTAACCAACTTACTTTCACCAATCCAAAAATTTCTAAATCAAGTAACGTTTTGTTCAAATCAGCTACCGTTATTTGTACTCCATCCTTTTCTAAATTGTTTAAGAGTTCATTGTCCGACAAATTGCCAACTTCCTTTATTTTTTCTAATACAATATTTCTTATCGGATATTTCAAATGTCTTTACCAAATCCAGAATGTATGAATTAATTATTTGTTTTAATTCCATATTATAAATACCCTTCTAACCTCTTTCTCTTCGAATTATGGGTGAAAAGTCATCATGATACTGACAAGTGGGATTACATACTATTCAAAAATTCATAGTAGTATTAAACTAATTGTAGCAAACAGATTCAGCAAACGTCAAAAAATTGTAGGATAGTGTTCCCGTCATCGAAAGTAGGATGCAATTTGTTGGCGAATTCTAATTTCCATGTGTCTAAGTAGAGAAATGAGGAACAATATTGAAAAAATAATCATTGGGACAAAACATTCGCGTTTGATTTAATTGTCTATCGACTTCAGGGTAAACACAAATCTTGATCCTTCAAATTCTGTTACGCCCTGTCTCTCCCAATTCACTTCATAAGTATGAGTAACTTGTTTTCCTATTATCCTAATCTTTTTCGGAAGATCAGAAAAAAGTCTCTCTACTTTTTCTAGATTTTTCGTCATCAAGAGTGATCTTCGCCTTTTCATTAGATATTTAACTGCAACATTCTTGTGGAGATAACCTAGTTCCTGTAATTTTTCAGTTCCATTATCTATTATGAATTCGCGCTTTGTCAATACGAGCATTCATCCAATTTAGTTAAAAAAAGTCGTTGTCAATTCTATTATATCAACATGGGTTAAATTGGCAACACATTCATTCTATAGTATAAATTCTAACAGTTTGTAAATTTTGGTACATCTAGTAGCTTTTTAGAGATATAAGAAAGGTTTATTACTTTTATAGCGTATATAAAGACATGTATTCTCAGGCTTTTTCCGTTCCACATGCAGTGAGACAAGTTATTGGTTCTAATACCCTATTTTTTCAGGCTCTAAGTACCGGCATAGCAAACTACACTGCATTAGCCCAAAAAATTAAACCTGAGGTAGAAAAGCTCACTAAATCTGAAGTAAACATAAACACGCTTGTTGTAGCGATAAAAAGATTTGCGGATTCTCTAGAAGAGAATAGTTACGAAGCTCATCCAATTCTTGATGGAGTGAGAATGACTCTAACTGGAAGCATTATAGACATTGATTTTCATGAAAGTGATGATACGTATCAAGTTATAGATGAAATATTTGAGTTAGGTGGGGGATACAATATGTTCAGGACGAACAAGCAGATTCGTCTCTTTGCTGAAGACATAGAGGAGATTCGGAGCATGTTTAAACAATCTCCAAAAGGTGTAACAGGCGAAATAAAAGATGGACTTTCAAAGATTACAATTACTGTTCAGTCAGACAAGGAAAATACATATGAAGTTCTATCAATTGTTCTCTCCATATTGCACAACAACGGTATTCCATTGTATAATGCATTTTTCACCCAAAATGAAATAGTCCTAATTCTTGGTATGGATGATGCTGCCAAGGCGTATGAAGTTGTCAGAGAAAAACTATATAGTCATGATTAGTTTTGACTTTTTTCGACTACACTAATTCTAGAAAAATGAGAAAATAGTAACTGGCACTATCTGTAGTATTGAACGGAGACTTTTTCTCCTGGTTTTCCTTCTCTTTGGGCTTTAATCTTTTTTACACCCTCTTCAATATGTCTCATCATTACGTGAGCTTCTGATGCGTGTCTTGCTGCTTCCTCTGGAGTAGGATACTTTGCAAGGTATTCATGTAATACTAGGGAAACGGCAGTATTAATCACAGAACTAGTATCAGCACCACTAAATCCGTCTGTCATTTCAGCTATCCTCGCCAAGTTAACATCTGTACCAAGTGGTTTGTCCTTACTGTGTATTTCCAATATCTTTTGTCTTGCAGATTTATCAGGTAATGGAACTAGCAAGATTTTGTCAAATCTTCCTGGTCTTAACAAGGCTGTATCAATAATATCTGCACGATTAGTTGCAGCTAGTACTACAACACCAGAAAGGGACTGGATACCATCCAATTCCGTAAGCAATTGTGATACTACTCTTTCTGTAACCATACTGTCTCCACCCATTCCTCTGACTGGAGCTATTGAGTCTATTTCATCAAAAAATACAACACAGGGAGCTGCCTGTCTTGCTCTTCTAAAGATCTCTCTAATGCCTCTCTCAGATTCTCCTACCCACTTGCTAAGTAATTCTGGACCTCTTACGCTGATAAAGTTGGCTTCGGATTCGGTTGCGACAGCTTTTGCAAGGAGGGTTTTTCCGGTTCCTGATAGACCATGCAACAACAATCCCTTTGGCATAGCATGACCAAGCTTTGTATAAAGATCTGGGAATCTTAATGGCCACTCTACAGCTTCCTGTAATTCACGCTTAATATCTTCTAATCCACCTATAGAAGACCAAGGTACATCCGGCGATTCCAAGTAAACCTCTCTCATTGCGGAAGGAGTGACTTCTTTTACAGCATTCTCAAAATCTGCTCTAGTAACTATAAGTTTATTCAAAACTTCAGGTGATAATTTCTCATCTTCCAGATTTAATTCAGGAAGCAATCTTCTAAGGCATTTCATGGCTGCTTCCTTACACAAATATTCCAAATCAGCACCAACAAAACCATGCGTTACTGCAGCAACTCTATCTTGTTCTACATCAGTGTCTAACGGCATATTTCTCGTATGGATTTGCAGTATTTCCAATCTTCCGCGTTTATCAGGTACTTTTATCTCAATCTCTCTATCAAATCTTCCAGGTCTTCTCAGGGCTGGATCTATTGCATTTGGACGGTTTGTCGCTGCAATGACTATAACCTTACCTCTCGCCTCAAGTCCATCCATGAGAGATAATAATTGAGACACAACTCTTCTTTCAACTTCACCGGTAACTTCCTCCCTTTTTGGAGCGATTGAATCTATTTCATCAATAAATATTATTGAAGGTGCCTTTTCTTTGGCTTCCTTGAAAATTTCTCTTAACCGTGCCTCAGACTCTCCATAAAATTTACTCATAATCTCAGGGCCAGAGATACTAATAAAATGAGCATTACTCTCGTTAGCAACTGCTTTAGCAAGAAGAGTTTTACCAGTTCCTGGAGGTCCGTATAATAATACACCTTTCGGTGCCTCAATTCCTAATTTTTCAAATATTTCAGGGTGCCTCAATGGCAGCTCTATCATTTCTCTAACTTTTTGAATCTCTTCCTTTAGACCACCAATATCTTCGTAAGTAACTTGAGGAACGCCTCGAAGCGTTTCACCTTTCTCTGCGATATGGAATATAGTTTTCTGAGTTACTAAAACTGCATCTGATGCAGGTGTTACTCCTATTACTTGAAAAGTAAGTCGACCGCCAAAATAAGGTACCATCACATTATCTCCCTTGATCAATGGTACACTTTCCAATGCATCGGCAAGGTAACGTTCGTCAATTGGTGGAATTGCTTCTAGCGGTGCAACGATTACCTTTTCTGCAGGAACAGCTTTAATTTTTTTCACAATGACCGTATCCCCAATGGCAACGCCTGCGTTATTTCGTACAAGCCCATCTACTCTTACGATTCCTTTACCTTCATCAGATGGATAGAGTGGAAGACATTTTGCAACAGTTCTTCTTTTTCCTCGGATTTCTATTACGTCGCCCGTAGATGCGGTCAAAGAGTCCATTGAATCATAATCGATTCTAGCCACTCCACGACCTACGTCTCGAGTATATGCTTCGAGAACCTTCAGCGAGAGAGTGTTTTGACTCACGATATCAAGTACTATCATACCTATCTTTATACCTTTGTCGAGGAATACTCTTCAAAAATCTACTTAGTAAAACTCCAGAAAGAACATACTTCCGGGTAATGCTTTTATCCAAAAATTATTTCCATATAGGATCCTAAGAGTACAAATAATGAATTGAAAACAAGTTCGTCCATATCTAACTCATACCAAAAGATTCAAATCTTGATGATATTCCTTAATTCGATTGGACTGTTTTGGGTAAAAGAACATTAGTACGTAGAAGGGGAAGAGGAGGCAAACAGTTTCGGGCCATTAAGAGAGGAAAAATTGTGCCTGCTAAGTATCCTTATTTACAATCATCTGAACAAAAAATAGGTTCCATAATTGACATTGTTCATGAACGAGGTAGAGATGCACCACTAGCCAAAATAGAATTTGATAAAGAAATTAGCTACATGCCAGCCCCTGACGGTTTGGAAGTAGGAGAAAAAATTCAAATTGGAAACAACGTAGATTTCAAACCAAACAATATTTTGGCACTAGAATCTATTCCTGACGGTACACTTATTTGTAATCTAGAAAGGAACATTGGAGATGGAGGAAAACTCGTCAAGTCAGCAGGATCATCGGCTATTGTTTTTTCTCATACTGCCCAGGGAGTATCGATAAAATTACCCTCGGGGAAATTTACAACGTTAAATCCGAAATGTAAGGCTATGATTGGAGTCGTTTCTGGTGCCGGAAGAAAAGAAAAGCCATTTCTTAAAGCTGGAAACAAAGCTAAATACATGATTGCTCATGGCAAGTTGTATCCAAAAGTTAGAGGTATAGCACAAGCTGCCGTTTACCATCCACATGGTGGTGGAAGGCATCAGCATGTAGGTCGTCAATCATCTGTAGGTAGAACAACTCCCCCCGGTAGGAAAGTAGGTAATATCTCACCACGAAAAACTGGAAGAGCCAGAATAAAAGAAAAGAAGGAATAATCATTTCATTCCAAAAACTTTTTTGTAACGTTGTTCATATTTTGAATACTAATTAGCTAGGAATATGACTTTAAAATTCGGAAAAATAATTTCGTTAATGCAAAGTACACTACGCGATAACAATCTCGTTAGAGCTACTGCCTTGAAAAACTTGCAAATTCAGGAAAATGGAGATCCGTTCAAAATATTGATAGGGACTATATTGTCTGCTCGTACTAGAGATGAAACTACGACAAATGTAATTAAGATTCTCTTTTCTAAATTCAAGAATGCCGATGAGCTATCTAGAGCAAATTTGAAGGAAATAAAAGAATTAATTCAGAAAATAGGCTTCTACAATGTAAAGGCAGCCAGAATCAAGGAAGTATCAAAAATACTAGTTGAGAAATATCATGGTAAGGTTCCGTCCAATCTAGAAGATCTCCTTTCATTCCCAGGAGTGGGAAGAAAAACTGCAAATTGTGTACTAGTATACGGGTATAGAAAACCAGCTATACCAGTGGACATTCATGTCCATAGAATTTCAAATAGAATCGGGATAGTGAACACCAAAAAACCTGAAGAGACAGAGACAGTCCTTCAAAAATCAATAGATAAGAAGTATTGGACTGCTGTAAACGAAACTTTTGTTGTTTTTGGTCAAAATATTTGTTTGCCAATTAAACCAAAATGTAATGTATGTCGCTTAACAAACCTGTGTAAATACTACGAATCCAATAACTAATCACGTTTTTTTCTAATAAGCAAAACAAGTATTAACGCTCCTATAACAATGACGGTTATTAAAGGTACGAAATATAATGGAGATTCCGCAGGGTTACCAAATATGATATCGAATGAAATAGTACCACTGTTAGAATTGTCTGGACTAGTTAATTCATCTTTACCATATATGGATACTGATCCAATAATGAAATCATCTACTGAGAGCTTGTCAATAATAATTCTCTTGCCATTTGTTATGGTTAGACCCTGATTGTTTGCATGAGCAACAAAAATTGGTTGATCCCTAGACCACCCATCCTGATCACGTTCGTATACTCTAATATATCCGGATTCATTTGTATTGATAGCTACCCAGAACTTTCCAGTTTTTTCGCTAAACATAGCAAGCTCTATGAACTTCTCACTTGGCGCGGGTTCTTGAATCTTTATTACTGTTTTTGCATCTGCATTGTCTAAATAGGACAGGTTATTTTGAATAGTAAATTGCCAATTTGTTGGTATAGATTCTGAAAATTGATAGACCGTTGGTTGTCTACGAAAAGTATTAGATGCATCATAATCAACAACAAATCTTTCTGAATTTTTTGTTTTGATTACATCGTGAACGATATTTTGCGCATTAATTGTAAACGTGGGGTAAACTATCAAGAATGTCGCAACCATTAGTCCAAATTTTAGTATTCCAATCAAGGCTAATCAACTACAAATGGGTTTTTTGATCTAAGAATCAATTCAGAAATTTCTCGGCGCATTAAATGTTTTTCTGGCATTTTACCTGAATTTACCATTTTTCGAATCATGGTTCCACTCAGCTCCTCTTTTGATTCTGCCCCATGCGGACAAGTTTTTTCATTAGCATAAGACATACACGTTTTGCAAAAATAAAATGATGGAAAGACAACCGGCTTGATTTCCAGATCAGGATATTCGTTGAATATTTCTTGTGCTGCAAATGGTGAATAATAGTCGCCCACACCTGCATGATCCCTTCCAACTATGAAATGTGTACATCCAAAATTCTTTCGCATGATAGCATGATGAATAGCTTCGCGTGGACCCGCATACCTCATCAATGTATGGATTGTTGAGAACAGTACCCTATTTTTAGGAAAATAATTCATAATTAATGACTCGTATGCATCTATTATCAGATTATCATTAAAATCACCTATCTTTTTTTTTCCAATTAACGGATTGACAAACAAACCGTCGTACATGTTCAAAGCAGCCTTTTGTAACATTTCATGGGCAACATGCGGAACATTCCTTGTTTGAAAACCTACGACAGTTTTCCAGCCTCTCTTCATGATCTCTTTGCGAGTTTCTGTTGGATGCATTCTAAACTTTTGGATATCATCATGTTCCTTCATTTGAAAAATTTCCATTTTTCCGCCCACCAGGAATTCCTTCATCTTAATGACTCTGGCTACACCAGGGTGTTTAACATCGTTGGTACCATATACTGCAGTTGCAATATCGTCCTTGTCGTAATCGTAGATTTCATCAACGTGAAGCTTGGCAAATTCTTGGCCATCTGAACAAAGAATAACATCTCCTAAATCCTTCATTTGTCCTGCGTCTTCTTTTTTCATGTCAAGAATGATAGGAATAGTCCAAGGAATACCGTTGCTCAATCGCCCTTCTTTAAGTACATTTAAGAAATCTTCTTGAGTCAAGAAGCCCTCAAGAGGACTGAAAACTCCCGTAGCTATATTTTCAGCATCTGTTCTTATGTCAGGAGATATGTCGAATGTTTTCAAATCATCAAAATTTCTTTCAATTCGTTTGTTAATTAATTTACCACCATGTGGTAAAATCAGATTAGGTGACAATAATAATTATTTACCTTCTTTCCAGTGCAAACCGCATTCCTTATGGGCATCATTTTCCCACCACCACCTTCCAGCTCTAGGATCCTCACCTTTCTTGATGGCCCGGGTACAAGGTTCACACCCAATGCTTGGATAACCTTTATCGTGTAATTCATTATATGGCACTTTATTATCGTGGATGTACTCCCATATTTCATCATTAGTCCAGTCAGCCAATGGATTTAATTTGACAATATTGTTGTTCAAAGAATCAATTTCAATCTTTAATATCTTATTTCTAGTTATTGTTTGTTCCCGACGTAATCCAGTAATCCAGCAATCGAATTGTTTCAGAGCTCTTTTCAACGGTTCAATCTTTCTAATATTGCAACATAGTTTCCTATTATCCATGCTTTCATACATTAGATTCATTCCCTTGTTTGCGACCATCTTTTCGACATCACTTGCGTTCGGAAAATATACGTCTACAATAATATTATACCTTTTTCTAATCTTATCAATAAGATCATAAGTTTCCTGGTTGAGTCTGCCAGTATCCAATGTAAAGACTCTTGTAAGATTCCTATCTATTTTGCACATCATATCGATCAATACAACGTCTTCGGCACCAAAGCTTGAAGCGAGCACGATTTTATCGCCAAATTTCTCAAATCCCCATTTTAGTATCTCAGGTGCAGATTTAGATTCCATCTTGTCAGCATTCTCTGTTTCATTTGTCAACGGACCATGAGCCTTTTTTTCATCATGATTTACCTGCATTATTTGTAATTTGAGAATTTTAGACTTATAATTATTATTCTTTTTGTCATTTTAGCATAATAAAGCTAATTAACTTAAATATAGATGAGGGGCTTTTTATCCATTAGGAAGATTCATTATTAGTGTTGTATATGAGTGGTGTGGGGGGCTTTAGTTTTTGACTCAGGATTTTTGGCAAAATATATTCAAATATCAGAATTTAGGCCTTGATCCGATCGGTTGGATATCAAACTGCTCCAACGAAGTTGATTTTTTTTCCCTAGAGAAATCTTTTGAAAGGATAAAGCACAATTCTTGGGGTGATCTGTCATGGTTTGATTCATTTCACTATAGTGGAAAAAGTCCCGATATAACCCGTAGGATATACAATGTAAACGAATCAATTTCTGAGGATTTGAAAAACAAGAAAATTGTTTCGCTAATGAGAATTCACAATGAAGTAGCAGAAGATGAACAAAGTCTCTCTCACTTACTGGACAATTTTTATGGTAAGAAACCTCCTAAACATCAGATAAAGAAAGTAGTGCTCTCAACTACATCGCAATCTGAATCACAATTTGGACTTGTTGATTACATAGACACGCATAGAGGAAACAAGTTGGGATATACTGCAGTTAATATTTCATCGGGTAAATTAATCGATCCCGATGAGGATCCAGATTCGATGGTAAACACGTCAATTGCCATTACCTCAGCCATCGAAAATCTACTGTTATTAGGTTGCACATCAGGATTTAGAATATTACCAATCTATGATGCCCCAGATGATGGTCTGCTGGATAATATAAGAACAAACAATGACAAGTTTGCTGCAAAGTATAATTTGTTACTCGACGACTATAGTTCTCTTAAATTAGGAAAGCTGTTTTATGGTTCAACTGCATATGCTCATTCCACAAAGGAATTACCCACAAGATATGATCTTGTTCAACCAGGGATGGTGTTAATATTGACTGATAAATTTGGTTCATTAACTCCACTGAGCATTTACACAATAAATCGAATTGGTGAGATGAACTCAATTTTAAGCAAGCATGAACCAATCGATATCTCCATTAAGAATGAAATAATAAAATCGCTAACTCAACCCAGATTTTCCATGGGAAAGATAATTTCAAAATACTGCACTGATTTTGGAAAGGAAGTTGATACAAATGGTGACATTATTACCGTTTATCCTGTTAGTTCGGATGGGATTTTGGCATTAATTAATTTAGCTAAAGTATCAAACGCCCACTTGGTTGTAAATGAAGTGCCAATAAAACATGAGGAGTTGGCCAAATTTGCGACAGATGAATTTCTTGTTTCAAATTCAACAGCTGCAATGAACGGGTGTCATTTGATAGTAACAAGTGAGGATTTGGCGCCACTAATTTTGGAAGACATGAAAAAGCATAACTTTAATCCTCAGATTATCGGATTTGTGAATGACAAAGAACGCCCTATGGTTACCATTAAAAATAATATAAATAGATACGTTGCAGCAAAGCACATTACATCTCTTTTCAATATTTCAGTTTGAATGCGTTTATCAAAAGATTGATGCAGATGTGATAAAATTTTTTTAGTCGACTAGACTGTCTATTAGTATGAATACAAAAATTGACAACAATTGTATATTTTGCAATATTGGTCAAAAGAAAATTGATGCCAATATCGTAGATGAAAATGAAGATGCAGTTGCCTTTCTCGATGCATATCCACTGACTGCAGGACACACTCTGGTTACAACAAAAAATCATTATGCAAAATTACAAGATGTTGGATTTGATGAAATAATCAATGTCTTTAAGTTGGCGTACAAGATATTACCGTCTATAGAAGAAGGAACCAATGCACGAGGCACGTTACTAGCCATACATAACGGTAAAGATGCCGGACAAGAAATACCACATGTACATCTGCACATAGTTCCAAGGAAACCTAGTGATGGAGGAGCTGCAATTCATTCTATGTTTGACTCAATCCATAGACTGGAAAAAAGTGAAATGATGAGGGTATTCAAAAATATAAAAGAACATTCCGAAAAGAGAACATTAGGCCCAAACTAGTCATTTAGAATGTTCTATTAATATAGTCCGCTACAGCTAGTTCCTTCAGACCATTAATGGTTAGTTTTGGAACCTCATTTTGGTTTAGAGGTTCTTGCAATTTGAACGTCGTATTACAAATCCTAATCGAAATCATTCCCAATGTATTTGCAGGATGTACATGTTTGTCAAGTCTATCTCCCACAAGTAATGTTTCGCTTGGTTTAATACTCAACATATTTAGAATCATTCCATATATTTCTGTATCAGATTTATTATTTCTCTCGTAAGATAAGACACAACAATTAATGTACTTGTCCATTCCATGGCGCTTGAAAATTTTTGAAAATTCCCTCTCATGATTGCAGATAATCCCTATTCTAAAATTATTTGCTAGTGTCTCTATCGTAGCCATTGCATCATGGCAAGGATATAGGAAGTGCTTCTTTGCAAATTCTATCGATGGTAGGATATACTTCAGAATCATTTTTTCATATCCTGTAGGCAGTAGAACCATGGAGATTTGAATCACTAAATCTTCAACTCTGTCATTTGATAGTTTTCTATTCTTTATGATATCATTCTTGATTGCGAAATAATTCCTAATATCAATTTTGGCACCAAATTGATTTAATAGGTAGAGTAGTCTAGAATCAATAAATGAGTAAAAATTTTTCTCGTTTACTAATATTCTTCCAACAAGAAAAATAAATTTTAACATGAAATATCCTTACTATCCATGAATACCAACATTATTTTGAATTGCGGAAATCACATTTATCCATTAATTCTATACCCTCCCTTTTTTAATTTCCAGGTATGATTCCCTGAGTAGTACAAAAATTAGCGAAAAAATTGTTACTGCTGTAGAGAGATGGACTGCAACAATTATAGGATTCAATTTGCTTGAAACTACAAATATGCCCATGATAATTTGAATGATAATGAGGGAGGTAACTAAAATGACAATTAGTTTATTTAATTGCCAAAGGCTTTTTCTGATAAATATCAAAGATATACCAGTAAAAATAGCAGCTATTATTGCCACAAGTCTATGAAAGTGCTCGTAGAAAAATTTCTCTGGAGGAAACGCAAATCCGTTTGGGCATAAAGGCCAATCAGTGCAAGTCACACCTCTGTTCAAAGAGGAAATATATACACCAATGAGCATAGTCGCATAAATTAGTCCCAAAGATATGAGTGGCAATAGAATATTCAAGAATTTGGTATTTTTCATTTTGATACATCTATTAGTGAATCATGTTCTATTTACTAAACCACAGTACAGTGAGCCGTCAGAAACTATTTCCATCATATACAAATTTGAGAATATTTCGTTCATAATAATTCTTCGTCAATCTTATCAATTCTATCAACATAACTTGCACAACTGCATCCCATTATCAGACATCTTCCTACACTAAACAAAGAATATTGTCTATTATTATTCTCCTTGAGTTTATGGGCTATGAATATATGACCACAACAATCACAGTTCACGAAGAATAATATTTGAATGTCCATTATTAACTTTATCAAACATTATTGCTTATTCCTGATATACTCATTAGACTATAATCATAGTTCCATTTTTATATAATAAGTAGGCACTCCTTGTACCCGATACACGATATACAATGAACATCAATGAACTCATTTCCACCTTGCCAAATTCCGTTGTTAAAGGTGACAGTATTAGTCTGCCTGATGATGTGATAAGAAGAATGTTCAACCTTGCCAGACTTTCCAAAAAAGATATTTTTTATGATCTCGGTTGCGGGAATAGTAATGCGGTTTACATTGCATCAACTGAGAATAAAGTCAAAAAAGCGATAGGTGTGGAAAAACGGAAAAAATCAGTTGCTAGTCTTTTGAAAAAAACTCGTTCATTAAGAAATGCCAAAGTAATAATTGATGATATGAGAAAGCTGGATATCTCTGAGGGGAGCGTGTTCCTTTTTTGGTTTCATGATGAAAAGATGATAAAACAAATGATGCAGAAATTTTCTACGGAATTAAAAGACGGCAGCAGAATTATTACAATCTGGTCTCCTCCAGATCTAGTTATACCTAATAGAACAGATTTTCCCTTTTTTGTTTCTCGAACCCCATTTAAATTTGCCAAGAGTATAGAAGATCAGATTAAGGCTATCTATGGTCAAAAATGTCTAGACTTTACGGCATCCTGGGTTTTGGCTGACAAGTATGTGGGAAGCCTTGGGGTTGTGCCTGCTCAGTATAAGCGATTTCTCAATATCCTGTATGCAATGATAATATGGATTAATGCTTGGAATATGAAAGTATCATGTGAGGATGAGATTCCGCCGCCAGTTGAATCATACATGGGCATTTTGCGAACGTTCTTCAGTATAGACTTGAAGTCATTAATTGAACGTGTGGATTGAGTAAATCTGAAGTTGTAAGTTCACAATCATACCATAGCACATTACCATCCAAACCATCCCAATCGCTTAAAGTACCAAACCATTACTAACGAAGGAACTATTGCGATCATTAGTAAGATTATGAATGAAGTAAACGGTCCAAGAAATTCAGATGTACCTGTTATAATGCCTCCAGGTAAATTAACATTCATTCCATAATAAGCTCCGATTACCGTAGCAGGAATAGACAGGGTAAAGAGAATGGTAAGAGTTGCTAGGATCTTGTTTGATTTTTCAGTACTCAACATGAAATCAGTATCCTTGAAAATTTCAATGGTTTCTTTTGATTCCTCAAGAACTTCAAGGACTTTTTCGGTATGGTCCCTTACATCATCATAATAATCAGTCAAATCTTCTTCAGAAAATCTTTGCATCTCTTTACTTAACTCGAAAATTACTCTCCTAAGTGGAACAACGACCCTTCTAAGGGTTGTTATCTCTCTTCGTAAAAGTGAAATATCTCGTGCTACTGCGACCTTCTCATCAAAAACTAAATCTTCTATGTCATCTAGATTTCCCTCAAGCTTCATTAAAACATGAAGTAACTCATCAACCATTAGATCCATTATGCTATGTAGCAAGTAACCCGAAGATGAGCCCATAAATGTCTCCTTTTGTTTCTCATTCTCCTTACAAAGGTTGAACATTTCCATTATGGGTTTTAATTCTCCTTGCTGTACAGTAATCAGATAATTAGGTCCAGCAAATATAGCGAGTTGAGTTGCTCGTGGAATGCTCTTATCTTTATCCACGGTTGGAAAATGCAAAATTACGAAAATATGATCCTGATACTTGTCAATTTTGGGAATTTGTATTTTTGAAAGACAGTCCTCAATATTTAATTCGTGAAAAGGATATTTCCCCTCGAGCATTTTTAATTTTTTTCTAGTGGGTTTTTTAATATCAATCCAGGTCAGATTCTTATTAGTAATTGATTCAAGCTGATCGGAATATTCAATATTTGTCATCTGGCCTCATTCTTAACTAACATTAAAAAGTTGAAATATTGTATATTAAGATATCTAAATGTTGTATGAAATTATGAAAGCTTAGGTTAAAATAATACA
>DATFBL010000079.1:0-15805 GCA_035253865.1 Nitrososphaeraceae archaeon
AGAAAAACAAGGAGTGATATTTGCTGACACTGATACTGCGGTAAAGAAATATCCGGATATTTTGAAAAAACACTTTGGTAAGGTAATTCCTCCTGAAGATAACAAATTTGCAGCCTTAAACAGCGCTGTATGGTCTGGAGGATCGTTTATTTATGTTCCACGAAATGTGAAGGTTGATCTTCCACTTCAGGCATATTTCAGAATTAATGCGGAAAATATTGGTCAGTTTGAAAGAACTCTTATCATAGCCGATGAGGGTGCAGAAGTACATTACATTGAGGGATGTACGGCACCTGTGTATACGACTGAATCGCTTCATTCTGCAGTAGTAGAGCTAATAGCAAAGAAGGGCGCAAAAATCAGATACACCACAATTCAAAACTGGAGTAAAGACGTCTATAATCTAGTGACAAAAAGAGCATATGCCTATGAGAATGCGACAGTAGAGTGGATAGATGGAAACCTCGGAAGTAAATTAACGATGAAATATCCAGGTGTTTACATGCTTGGTAAAAGAGCACATGCCGAAGTAATTTCAATTGCTTTTGCTGGCAGTGGACAGCATCAAGATGCCGGAGCTAAAGCAGTACATCTTGCTCCCGAAACAACATCTAGAATTACAAGTAAATCTGTAAGTAAAGATGCAGGACGTACAACTTATCGAGGACTGTTGCATGTTGCTAAAGGCGCAACAGGCGTTAAATCTAATGTCCGATGTGATGCCTTACTCCTTGACAAGAACTCTCGAACTGACACTTATCCGTATGTGGAAGTCAATGAAGATGATGCCACTATATCTCATGAAGCAACAGTAGGTAAAATAGGTGAGGATCAAATTTTCTATCTAATGAGTAGAGGATTTTCAGAATCAGATGCATTGTCGTTGATCGTTGGTGGTTTCATGGAACCATTTACAAAGGAGCTACCTATGGAATACGCAGTTGAACTCAACCGACTGCTAAAGTTAGAGATGGAAGGCTCAGTAGGATAAACAAGTAACAGGGCCAAACCTTCACTCTATTTTTATGTATACAAGCTTAAGTGCTTGATAGTCCTTAAGTGAATTTATTTATAGAGTTCATTTTTTTTCTTATGAAACTGAAATCCTTATAAGCCGCCTTTAGGTGATTTCTTTCTGAATCATAGAGGTTTATGGAGAACTCTAAATGGATTTTACATATTTAATCATGCAATTCTTCTTCACTCCACACTATGTTGAGAATCCTCCATTGCCATTCTCATTCAACTCTATGATTATTGCAGCTCTTATTGCAATTGTCATGAATTTTGCATTCGCATTACTCAGAAAGAAAACAACTGATATAGAAAAAATGAGTAAAATTATGAAGGAGTCAGTTGAATTTAGAAAACAGATGATGGCCGCTGTCAAAAAACAAGACAAAGCGCTGATTGCTGAACTAAAGAAGAAGCAGGCTTACGTAAATAAAATGAATATGGAAATTCAACAACAGCAAATGAAACCTATGTTTATCTATATGATACCGTCTTTTTTACTGTGGATTCTAGTTTTTCCTACCATTTTTGGACAAGTAGTAGCTCTTTCGCCAATTGACCCTGATATACCATGGATAACATGCAACGAAGATAACGTAAAAAATGACACACAACTAAAAGAGGATGGAAACCCAAAAGGTCCGTGTAAGATTGAAGGTCAGGTGTACCTGTGGGGATGGTTTCTAATTGTTAATTTTGCTTTTAATGGAATAATATCAAAGCTTACAAGAACGAACCTACCAAGCGTAACAGGTTAGTCACATATTCTTACCCAATAATATTGAAAGTGTGAACTATTATGCGCAGAAAGATATCTTCACTTTATGTTTTCTAATCGTGATATTAAGTGAGATAGCCTATTTGTGGGATGAGAAATAATGCTGTTATAATCGTCCATCGTATCTAGGTCTTTAGACAGGTTTGGAGACTTGACAACAACTGTCCGTGCGCCGGTCTTTCTTGAAGACTGAACGTGATTGTTATAACTATTATTGTCGTAGGAGGTTTTGTACAAGTCAAACGGTCGTCTTATTAGCAGGTTAGTTCCATCCATTCTCATAGAAGGGACAATTATTGAGCATTTGTAAAGTTTACTAACTACTGATAACAATAATTCAATTTCATTTGAATCTAAGAAGATCAGATCTATGGGCACTACGATATTTGTATTTATCAAAGCGTCTTTACAGAAATCATCACCGACCATAACTGCATAGTTCACTCCCTTTTCCTTCGAGTAAATGAATTTGACATCGTAAAATTTGGAAATTTTTTCTACCCTTTCATCGGCTGATATAGTTACTATTGTAGAGATTCTCTTGCATTTCTTCAAGGTAAGGATTGTTGATTTGAGCATCAATTCAGTTAACACAATTTTTTGATTTCTAGTTAGATCTAACCTGGACTTACTTTGCTCAAATTGTTTTACTGGAATAAAGGCCGCGGTTTTCATAATTCAAACATGATTGAATATTTTTAGAATATATTTTGATAACCTAATTTCATCCTGTTCATTTTCCATGATGATATTTGTCTTGTGTACTCCAACTCCATAACTTCGTATACGATTTTCATAGGCCTTATCTGATTCAGAGATTATCAGATTCGATGCTATTTCAGAATAGTGAGACGCAATTCCTGCCGGGGATGATTCAATACCCATGGCGTCCAAGTACTTTGAAGCTGGACCGCTTAATGCTTGGTGCCCAATAAGTGGACTGACTGCAATCACTTTTTGCTTTCTTGATTCAAGTTTCTTTCTTACTGATGGAATTAAGGTTATAGGATCAATGCTTGAAATTGGATTCCCAGGAGCAATTATAATCATATCTGAGTTTCTGATTGCATCAAGTATCTTGGGATTCGGCACTGCTTTTTCAATCCCCACGTATCTAATATTTGATATGTCTAATTCAGCGTGATTTTTCACCCAGTATTCTTGAATATGCATTTCACCAATCGAGGTTTCTATCCTAGTCTCGTAATGACAGTCTGAAGTAGGTAGTATAACTGTTGAAATTGAAAATTTTTTTCGTATCCATTCGGTAAACCAAGAAAGTGATTTTCCTTCGTTTAGAAAACGGGTTCTTAGAATATGAAGAGCTAGATCCTTGTCTCCTATTTTAAACCAATAATCCTGTCCAAGCCTCTTCATCTGTTCCAAAAAAACAAAAGTATCGTCCATTACACCCCATCCTCTAGACTTGTCTAATTGACCGGACAGACCATAGACTACCGTGTCTATGTCTGGGCATATGTAGAGTCCATGTAGCCAAATGTTGTCTGCGATATTGGAGACAATTACCAAATTATCAGTAGTCTTAGACAATCCTCGGGCCAATTTTACTGACCCTGTTCCTCCCGCTATGAGTGTAATCAAAATAAAAGAACAATAATTGGTACATAACTTTTTTAAATTTTGCGAAATCGATATGTCAGATCCTGAATGATGGGCGACAAGGAAACCTGTGTTAATTCTAAACTAGCATTATAGAAAATGGAGTATTGGATAAAGATTATAAACAGGTTGAATCAGTCTCTACCCTGTGAATAGTTTCAGGTTCATTATAGTTATTTTTTTAATAACATTCACAGTTAGTTCATTTATATCGCATTCTTATGCCGTTCAAATGACGGTTGTTTTGTCTCCTCAGCAAAATCAAGCTGAACCAGTATTTACGGCTAATCGTTTTATAACAATAGAATATAACCCAACAAGTGAACTTGCAAAGAAATTCGCAACAGTTAATGACAACGTCAGATTTCAGGCAAATGCCTCCACACCTGGAATGGCAGAATTGATTTCCGGAGTAAATAAGGATATCTTTACAGAAAAACAAAGCCCTATTCTAATTGAAAACGCTACAATCGATTACACCGGAACACTAAGGGGCAGCAATGACAGATTAATCATGTCATACAAGGTAGTCTTTACACCAAGTATTAGTGGATTTACACTTCCAAGCAATAATTCAGAATCGGGAGGAGCTCTGGTCGATTTAGATTGGAGAGGGTTTTATACAAATCGACCTCTGGAAATACAAGTACCTAGCATTGGTAATGTTAGTATTAATTATCCAATAAGTCTACTTCAAGTCAAGTATCCTGAATTGGCGCAACAATTGAATTCAAGTGAGGCGGGCCAGATATTTAATGCGCCATTGTTTAATTTTGAGAAAATTGCAATTCCCATGGAGCGTTGGCATTTCTTGTTTGATCCAACTGGTAGCCAGGCATCCACAGCAGGTTCTGGGTTCCAGGAATTGGGAGGTGCACGTGTAGTATCAATATTCTCTTTAGGCGAAAGTAGTTTTAGAGAAGGTGTTATGGAGGCAGAGGAATCTGATGCCACTGTAGTTGCCGACGGTGTAAATGTCAATATCCATTCCACTTCCCCGCCTCCGAGCGGTCAAGTACAAATTGCTGGGTTTGCAACCGTAACTAAAAGCGGAAACTCTGAAATTGCATTTGTCACCGAAAATGCTCCAGAAGGAACTACAACTGCAACCGGCGGATTTCCATTACAGGTACTTTTAATCCTGGCAGGTATGATGGCAGCTGTATCAGTTTTTGTCTTGTGGAAAGCAAGAAAGTAAAAACAAGCGTGTTTGCTAGCCGTAACCCTCCTTTTGTTTTAAGTGGGATTCCACTGAGCGGTCAACCTGGGTTCATACAGGAATGTTGGCCCCTTTTTGTCCTTGCTCCACTCAGGTCGGCGGTTTCATTCCAGTATTGACATCTTCAGGCTATTTGCCATCATTATCATTTTTATCAACTGGATCTCCTTTCTGTTCCGTAGCCAGGTGTCTCCACCTAATTATCGCTAATTTGAGTGCCTGTTGTGAGGGAGGAGTTTCCTCTCTTCCGAGTAACCCACACGCTAGCTAACACAATAATAGTTAGGGTCAAGACTACAAAAATCTTTGTTAACGCAAACTTAGGGACATGTTATGAGTTGCCTAGTCTCTTTGTAAATTAGCAACATTGAAACAGGATAGATCTATTGGTCGTTTTTAAATCGTTTTACTATTGGCAATAAAGTTTTGAAAATCATGCTCCGAACTGCTTTACCAACAAGTCTCTTTTCTTACTTATTTGGAAAAGTGAGTCAGTTCTTTCATATGCCTCCTTCTTCGGTCTCCCAAACACCATTGATTGGAAGAGAAGGTGATTTTCAGGAATCACAATACCCGTTTGATCATCCGAATAAAGTATTTTTAGTGTGTCTTCATTCTTCCTCATTGTTTCCTCATGAAGGTGTACCATATTGGTATCATCATGTTCAAAACCAAATTCACGTGCTTTAAGACGAATATCTGCAGTACCTCTTGCTTTACCAAGAACAGCTACTCCAAATTCATCATTGTAGATATCCGACAGTGAATCAAAATAAGGCACCTTATCACTGAATCTAATTGTCATTTGATGAAGATGCATCATCCTTGATGGTACTTTATATGCCTCAACAAAAAGTTTTACTGAAGGTAGGAACGATTTGACGTCATCCTGATGATGTGGATTTTTATCCCACTCAATAGAATCTTTAACTTCCTTTGTATCCTCGAGGTCGGCCCATCTCCTGATTAGGGTAACATCATAGCGCTGTATCTTGTCTCCGAACTTTTCAATCATGGGTTGCATAATTCTACCCATTCCAGAAACATTGCAGCTGCCCTGAATCACATATTTTTGATTTGCAACTTTATCATAATTCACTCTGGAATTATGAATGATGTCAGCAACTTTCTTTTCGCCCGATCTATCTTCGCCTCCTTGAAAGATGGCAGGTTTATTCATGGGAACATAGTAATTTACTTTATTGCTATAACCCAATCCATCTTTGGCAGCGTCAATTACAAGATCAGCTGATTTTATTGCATCGCTGATAGTACCAGAAATATCATAATCTTTTTGTTTAAATTCCGATATTTTTTCTTCGGGAACATAGACAGGAAATTTCTTTGCAAATGCTTCGTCCAATTTTTCGTCAATTGAATATTTTCCAATTCCAACAAATTGAATCTCCTTGTCATGAGAGAATGCAGATGCCAGTCTCCTACCAATATTTCCATAACCATTAATGAATACTCGTACCATTTCCCAGTGATTTTAGTGAAATTGAAGGATTATTTAATTTATTATAAATCAAAACTTGCTATTATTTGTCTAGAGCAAGATACTATAGTATTAGAAGTCAAATATGGTTTGAATGTGAACAATTTACAAACATTAAATATCTATGGTTGTAAAAATTAACATTGTAAGAAAACAACAAGAAACTATGGTGCTTTGATATGAAAAAGATTTTGATAATTGATAATTATGACTCTTTCGTCTACAATATTGCTCAATTATTTGGAAAGCTTTCCACACAACCAGTTGTCTTTCGTAATAACAAGATAACAATAAATGATATAAAGAAAATGGAACCTGATGGGATAGTGCTTTCACCTGGTCCTGGTCATCCGGCAGATAAAAAGTCATTTGGAATATGTGGCGATATCATTGAAAGTATTGGACCTAAAATTCCAGTTTTAGGTGTATGTCTAGGTCATCAAGGTATAGTTCATGTCTATGGTGGCAATGTTATCAATGCACACGTTGTGCGACATGGAAAAACAAGCAAGATAAAGTATGTAGATAACGAACTATTCGAAAAACTTGCAAATCCGTTTGTTGCGACAAGATATCACTCGCTGGTAGCATCAAGACAAAATTTTCCAGATTGTCTGGAAGTAACGGCGTTTTCACTTGATGATTCGGAAATAATGGGATTGAAACACAAGAAGTATCCAATATACGGTGTTCAATTTCATCCAGAGTCCGTACTTACAAAAAATGGTTATCATATTTTGGAAAATTTCTTAAATATCCTGAAAAAATAATGTCCACAGAATATCTTCAAAAGCAAACAAGAAAATTTTTGTCAAAGGAAGCTATTGATGAAGATGACTTTGCGAAAGCAATAAATCTTATTTTTTTGGAGGAAATTCCAGATTCTACTATTGCTTCGTTCCTTGCAGCGTTAACGTTTAGTGGTGTTAGCGGGAATCAGTTAAAGATAGTAAGGGACATCATGCTTCAAAATTCTCTTCAAATAACTCCAAGAATTCATGGTGCATTAATTGATAATTGCGGTACTGGTGGTGACCTGTCCAATTCATTTAGTATCAGTACTGCTGCATCAATAGTTGCATCTGCTTCTGGAATTAATGTTGCAAAGCATGGAAACAGATCCGCGAGTGGATTATTTGGCAGTGCAGACTTTTTCGAGTATATTGGCCTGGATTTGAGCCTGCCAGACAGTAGAATTATTGAATCACTTGAAAAACTTGGTTATGCCTTTTTGTTTGCACCTAAATTCCATCCCAAATTGAGAAGGATTTCGGGGATACGAAAACGACTTAGGTTTAGAACAATTTTTAATCTTATTGGACCCCTGTGTAATCCATGTACAAATATTACCTCACAGGTGATTGGAATTTCTGATCCCAAATCTATCGAACTCGTATCAAGCGCTATGCTAAACTCAAATTTGAAAAAAATTTTTCTAGTTCATTCTTTAGATGGCATGGACGAACTATCAAATACTTCGAGAAATGTCATGGTGGTTCTTAAATCTGGAAAAGTCGAAAGACAAGAAGTGGATCCAAAATTATTGGATATGAAAGTAGTTAAAAAAGAGAAAATTCAAATCAGATCTGTAGAAGACTCTGTCAAGGCCACTCTACAAACAATATATGGAAAATCTACTAGCGCAAGACAAGATATCGTAGTTCTAAATGCAGCCGTTGCGTTAATTGCAGGAGAGAGAGCTACTGATATGAACGAGGGAATAAAAATAACAAGGGAACTAGTAAAATCTGAAGCTCCAAGAACTAAGTTACGCGAATTGATATCTTCCTATGGGAACATTCAAAAATTAGACGACATTGAAAAGCAATATTCATTACAATCTATTTAAAATCAACTTCAAATAATTTTTATCCGTGGAATAAAAAGATAAAAAAGAAATTAGGATTTTATCGTCTTCTTGCTTTTGCCTTTGATTTTGATTTTGGTTTTGCCTTTGATTTTGATTTTGGTTTTGCCTTTGATTTTGGTTTCGTCTTGCCCTTCTTGACTGCTTTGCTGGGCCCACCGCCAATCTTGAACATCTTAGTCCCACAAACTGAACATATTCCTTTTGTCGCAGGTCTTCCATTTTTCATGACGACCTGTGATTCGCCTTTCATTTGCCTCTTCGCCTTACATTTTACACAATAACCTTCAGTTGCCAACATATTCAAGTTTATGGTGGTTCCTTATAAGAATAGCTCTCTTGCTCATATTGATTTTCGTTATCTATGTTGAACTATATTCTATTGTTCTCTTAGTCGGTTATGCTAAAACTCTAAAAATTATCAGCACTAATTCTATCTAACTCTTAAGTTTAATATTCCCCAAAATCATGCAATGTGACGCATATTGGTCGTTATAGACTAGATAGTGTTGGATCATCTACACTGATTTCTAATTTGGTATTATCTTGCATAATTTTTCTACCGAATATAAGATATGTTGTATGGCCTATCATACGCATTGATGGTCTTGTTTTCCCTTCTCTTGCCTCAATATTACGAATCATTATTTCAGAACTCTCTATATCTGTAAAACCTATGTCGGACATTCGTTTAGCAGTCTTTTCCAATTGATTCATGGTTGGACAAATTATTGCAACAGAGCCGCTATTTTTTAAACACTGGTGAACAATATGTAAAACATTCCAAGGATCTCCTAAATCAATAATTGCAACATCAATATTAGAATGTATCAACCGTTCCTTCATAATGTCGTGTTTAAACATTGTAACATTTTTTTCCATCCCTGATTTTTTGAGATTCTTACTAGCAATTTCCATAAATTCTTCATTTACGTCGTATGTAAAAACATGACCTCCTGGTTCTACGAGACTCGCAAAGAATGTGGTAAGTGAAGCGCTTCCTGTCCCTATTTCAAGAACATTAGATCCACTCTTCAATCCAGTCCTTATTGCAATGTATCCCAAATCCTTCGGATAGACTATCTGTGTTTTTCTGTCCGACTTCATGACATAGTCATAGATTGTTGGTTCCATGAGGTATACTTTTTTCTGCTTAGGCGTGACAATAGATGATCCGTATTCAAGTCCCAATATCTGATCAAAATCTATTATTCCTATATGCGTATGCAGTTTCTTACTTTTTTCTACTTTTGTTAACCAGTTCTTACTTGATTGATAAAAAAACAGCACGTATGCACCATCAGATATTTTCATCTACACAATGAGTTTGCAGAGAGGTAAAAAAATCTTACAATTGTGAATTTTTCATTCCAGATTAATAATTATAAGAGAATGTGACTAACTTGTTTGATATTATATAAAATTGAAATTAGCTTCGCTATACTCTGGAGGAAAAGATAGTACATACTCTATTTTCGAAATCAAAAAACTTGGACATGATGTTGCTTGTTTAATCTCTATATTACCTGAAATTAGCGATAGTTTACTGTTTCACTATCCAAACATACATCTTACGGGGGCACTGGGCCAAGCAATTGGATTACCTATTAGAGAATTTCATTCAGGGGATGCTAAACTAGAAACCGAGATATCTGTACTTGAAAATGCAATTTCAATAGTAAAAGATGAATTCGGTATAGACGGTATAGTTCACGGTGGAATTTCAAGCAAGTTTCAAAAAAGAAATTTTGAAAAAGTCTGTAGAAATCTGCATTTATCAGTATATTCTCCGTTGTGGAATTTAGACCCCGCCAAGTACCTTCACAATCTAATTGATGAAAAATTCAAAATAACTATTGTTAGTGTTTCCGCATTAGGCTTGGGGAAAGAATGGCTTGGGATTACATTAAACCACGAGTATGTGAATAGGCTGGAATTTTTATCTACAAAATATGGATTTAACCTTAATTTCGAAGGAGGGGAGGGAGAAACATTAGTTGTTGATTGTCCAATTTATAAGAAAAAACTAAAGATTAGAGAAGGGGTAGTCAAATGGTTTGGAGATAATGGAATATTTGAAATATCAGATTATGAATTAATAGATAAATAATGTTAGACAATCTTCGCTCAAGTCTTGGGGCAGCTTTAAAAAAACTCGTAGGGGCATCTGATGTAAATGAAGAATTGATCGATTCATTATGCAAGGACGTACAAAGAGCTTTGCTGCAATCTGATGTTAACGTAAGATTGGTATTGAATATCACTCAGAATTTGAAAAAAAGATCTTTGGAGGAATCTCCTCCTAAGGGACTGTCCAGGAAGGACCATATTGTCTCAATTCTTTATGATGAACTTTCAAGATTGATGGGCTACACAGGAGAGAATAATGCTCAAAGCAAACAGGCCGAAAAAGAGGTCATTTCCTTTTCTCCTGGAAAACTCAATGTCGTACTAATGTTTGGTATTCAGGGAAGCGGTAAAACAACAGTTACTGCAAAGCTAGCAAGATGGTTGACAAAACATGGATATCACGTTGGAGTAATTGGCGCAGATACGTGGAGGCCAGGTGCTCTCACACAACTCAAAATGAATTGTGTCAAAATAAATGTAGATGTATACGGAGATGAATCAAATAAAGACGCACCTGCAATAGTTAAGAATGGAATTGATCACTTTAAAGATGTAGGATCGGATGTAGTAATAATTGATACTGCTGGAAGACATAAAGATGAAGCAGAGCTTTTAGAAGAAATGAAAAACATGTACAATATTTCTAAACCGGATCTTATTCTATTAGTAATTGATGGGACGATTGGACAGCAGGCATATAGTCAGGCAAAGTCGTTCCATGACACAGTTCCTGTAGGTGGGATTATTATAACAAAACTTGATGGGACTGCAAAAGGTGGTGGAGCTTTAGCTGCATCTGCTGTAACAGGTGCAAAGATCTTCTTTATAGGAAACGGTGAAAGAATTGATGACCTTGAAGAGTTCAGTCCCACGAGATTTGTTGGCAGGATGCTAGGAATGGGAGACATAAAAGCTATTTTGGATTTAGCCAAAGATTTAGAATTGCAGGCTGACGAGAATCAATCTAAACGAGTATTAAGTGGCAAAATGACCATTGAAGATTTTTACTCACAAATGGAAAGTGTAGGGAAAATGGGTTTTAGAAACATTATAGACAACATGCCCGGTCTGTCCGGATTAGTTAAAGAGGATCAACTTGATGTGATTCAGGGTAAATTGGAAAAATGGAGATACATCATACAGTCAATGACAAAACAGGAGAAAAAAAATCCTGAGGTGATAAATGATTCACGAAGAAAAAGAATCGCAAGAGGTTCAGGTGTAGCTGAGCATGACGTCAAAGATTTGATAAAGAATTTCAATAATTCAAAGAGTATGATTAAACAAAGCAAAGGAAGACAGATGCAAGGTATGCTAAGAAGATTAGGTATAGGATAGTATGATGCAACTAGTTGAAAACTAAATCAGATTACACTTTATGCAAATGGTGTTCAGAAAGACAACATATTAGAATTTCCGATTTTAAAAAAATTGGTAAGGACTGTCAGATTTGTAATGGATTGTGGAACCATATAGATCAATCATGTAACAAGATTATTCAAGCAACCAAGAATTATCAATACGATACCTTCCTAATCGGGTTAACTCTAGACCACAGCTTTTACGATAATGAAGACAAATTTAGATCAAGATTTAAAATAAGAGGGAAAGAAAATATCAAAACTAGTTTATTACGGGAAATTAGAAAGAAATTTAGCAATTTCTCAAATAAGAAGTCTAATTTACATTCACCTGACATTACGATTAATGTACAGATCGGCAGAAAATTTGAAACAAAAGTTTCTGTCAAATCAAGTACGCTAATACTAAGGGGACGTTATAATAAAATGAAGAGGTTTCAAATCAAAACAAAAAATTCTACTAATGATAGATTGGAAATCAATCAGCGCCATATCGAAAAAATTTTAAAAAAAGAAATATCACATCAATTCAATTCAGATTCAATAGTTTTTTGGCCTCTGGGAAAAGAAGAACCTGAAAGTCTGGTACTTGGGAAAGGAAGGCCATTTTATGTGTCAATAAAGAACTCAAAAAAAATCAGTTTCAAACAAGGCTTTTCAATTAATTCCAACGGCATATTGTTCAAACTAATCGATAAGGTAAGTGCATTGCCGACCTCTGCACCACTTTATGCAAAAAAGGTTTTGACTCTTGTTTCTTTTCAGGAGAAAATGGAGACAATTCACTTCAATAATTTAATTGATTCAGGAATAATAATAGTCGAGCTTGTCAAAAAGAAAAGCAAGAACTGGAAATTGATTTATCAAATGGACTTTAAAATCAAGACTCAAAGAAAGTTAGAATTGATCATGACTTGCGACAATGGTCTTCCAGTTAGAAGATTTATCGAAGGAGAAGGTGATGATATATCTCCAACATTAGATCAAATATTGGGCATGAAATGCCATTGTGATAAAATTGATATTTTGGATATATTTAACGAAGAGTAGTTAAACTGAGTATTTTGCGTCCTGAAATAGGAATGTATCTTTAATTATTTTGACTTTTGCCTAAATTCTGTAAATCCGCATTTACCACAAGTGTTTCTATCTTTATGTTCTGCCATGAAAACACCCTTACCGCATCTAGGGCAATCCCTCTTCTTCCTAGTTACTTTATCCCCAGAAATGTCGTAAAATGTGTATATTTGTGATTTTGAGTCTTTCTTTTTATCAGCCATGTCATCATTCCTCTATTTCTTTGATTTACCTTTTTCAGAACTTTGCTGCTTTTCTTTTAGTTTTTGAGCTTTTGCTTCATCAAAGATTTTCTTTCTCTCTGCCTTATCTATGAGTCTCATTGATATGTACTTTGGTAAAGTATCCTGAGCGCTCTTCTCATCTTTATAAATATGAAAAAAGGCATTAACATCGGTACTTCCTTTATTACATTTGATTTCTATTGGTATAATTGTCTTTAAATCCACATTGTTTGCTTTGGATATTGTTTCAATTGCATCCTTCTTTTTTATATTTCCTGATACGTTTCTAAATATAACCTGGAGCTCTCTCCTATTCATTAGTTGGTTATTATAATCACGTAGAATCACCAGTTCAGTGCTCATATTAATATGGATCGAATCATTTTTTTACTCATATAAGGATTTCCAATTTATTTTAACTCAATTTTTAAATCTATTGATCCGGTAGTTGAAATATTCCCAGATTTTCGATTAATGGTCTTTCAAATCCCCCAACTTGGCTGTATTTGCTCCCCATATAATAGGAACTAACATGACAATAATATATCCATACGAATTAGATTAAATAATCTAGCAGAGACAATTGTGGCTTGTGAAGTTTCGGAGTACTAGGGAAAATTTGCCGGAATCGACCAAATTTTACTTCATCCAGCATTCTGAATCCGGTACAATATCTGATATTAGTTCTACGGCTCATTCACTGCAAGTTGATAGGACGGATGAAAAAACTATTCTTTTGTTTACGGCTCTTTCCGATCAAATATAATTAACCACGCAGAAATATGACACCTCTCAATAGTTTTTAGTATTTTTGAAGTTGATTTTCGATTATAATTATCGTGGTAACATAGTAAATTACTAAAGTATATCTTTGTACAAGAGAATTGTCAATTAGCATTATATATATGGGATTTTGCACAAGTCCTAGAAATGGACAGGGCTATGATGAATAGGAAAATTGTATTGGGACTCCCATTAACTATTTTGGGCATTATGATATTGTCTTCTTCAGTAATTAACTCTCATCATTCAATATTTGCTGCAAGTGATTTTACAATTGAGGCTAAAATAAATTTACAAAAATTAAATGAACCTGCTAAAATGAAAGTTGTGGCCTCTGCAAATGGTGATACCCAAGTTAAGAACATATCAGGTAAAGACTTGCAATCAAAAAGCACTACTGTTTCGTTCAGATTCCATCAGAAGAACGATGTAGTAAAAGTAGGTGATAGAGATGAATTTTTTGTATGCGCCTACGACCTTAATTTGTATACAAATGAGATGAAATCCTATTCTTGCGTCGAGGGTAATATTGGGAGTACTGGTGGAAAAAACACTGTTAACATTGGTTCAGGAGGTGAAAAAACCTTGTCCACCGGATCATTTCAACCTTCAAATGGAGGAGAAAATGCTCCAATAAACAGTCCGACTCTGCAAATCTCTATTCCTTTATCTGATAGAAAGGACGTAAAGCAACTCAAAGTGGTTACCATGATTAGAGGTGAATTTAATGCAAAGTCAATCGATGCAGAAAAATTACTCGAAGAATCTGATGGTAATACTTTAATCATCCCATTTGTATTTGACAAGATTCCTGAAATTGGACCAATTCAAAAAGGTGATATGTTCTTCGCTTGTGTCTCTGCCAATGAATTGAATCCACCGGAAGGAACAGAGTGCGAGCATAGGCACACAGTACATACTGGACATATCCATAACCTGGTAGCAAGATAACCAGTATAGTTGATGATGTCAACTTGTCGGAAGAAATAGACTTTATCTGGACTGTACATGCAATTATTCATTCTATGATTTAACATGTGTCCCCGAAGCGTTATTCTATTGGTTGTTTTTATAATAGATTCGCGTTGTGAAAGTGAGGACTTATTTAAACAATTTATTGTTTCTTAAAATTGGGAAATATCTATGTAAAATAAATAACAGATTGTCATAATGAAAGTTGGCTAAAAAAAGTCTGGGTTATAGCCAAGGCATAAGTTACTCATTTAAGGAGTAGATCAAGTCATTAAATTCCTACCCGGTTCGTTACTACTCCTCTCCCAGGAACAGGCCGGCAGGAAAATATGTAGTATTGTTCGCACTCATTAAATTGAACTAGAAAATTACTGAAAAATTGGGCCCGATAGGATTGATAATCGTGGTGTTTGTTAAGTTGACTCTAATATTTTGGTAAGGCTAAACTTTAGGCTTTCCAATTTTTTGCTCAAGTTCTTCAACACGAAGATTAATTTTTGCGATAGTATATTGGATTTCAAATTGTGCGGATAGCAAACCCATATCACTCATTACCACTGATTTCTTTGCCTCAATAATTGCCTTGATAATTGGGTCATGTTCTTTATCTGCATAATCCTTGTACAAATTCACCCTGAGGGCATATACATCCAGTATTTTTTTGTGGTCTTTCTCACCAAGACTCAGTTTTTTCAGAATTTTATTATCCTCAATGAGTAACTGTTCAAAAACTTGAGTCTTCACCTATAGAAATGTTGACTTCTTATTATTAAACGTGATACCCGTATATTGATTGGTGCTTATCGATGAGACACAGCACCAACCAAGCCATCCTAAACAATGAATCCAAGACAGGCGTACTAATACACGGCAAATTTTTATTTAAGATTTGTAGTACGGTTAACTAACTTTGATTTCTAATAATCAAAAAGGATTGGGGTCGATGAAAGAAAAGTGGCACCAATCATACCATCCGTGCAAGTCGGATGATAATAAATTTCGTAGAAAATTCATTAATAAATTGCTCATCAGTGAGTAGGTTTTATTATAGCTGAATATTACTTTTCATAACATGATTTTACTAAATTTTTCAATTAACTTGTACTTGAAAGAACTTTTATAAATTGAATAACTGAGAGAATTTGAGAGCCCTCCAATAGCAACAATAATGTAAAACTTAAGAATCCCATAAATGATTTATGTAATTATCTAACAAAATCTATATTTATTATTTATTTTTTAAGGTATTCTAAACTATTAGT
>DATFBL010000080.1:0-38097 GCA_035253865.1 Nitrososphaeraceae archaeon
TTTGGACCTTCCATGGTGATAGGAGGACTCGTTGGAGCCTTCGTAGGAACGGGATTTCATCTAATCGGATTATTTACATGGATAGATGTTTCTTCGGTCATAATTGTGGCCATGGTATCATTTTTCGGAGCTACGGCGAAAACTCCAATTTCTTCAATTATCATGGGTAGTGAACTTACCGGAGGTTATGCACTTTTAGCGCCAATGATGCTGGCTACCTTTATTGCTTACATTATGTCCGGGCAACATAATTCAATATTCCGAAATCAGGTACTAAATAGATCTGATTCACCTGCCCACAGGATGGAATATCAGCGACCAATACTGAGTGATCTCTATGTAAGAGATGCCATCAGAGAAGCAAATACTAAACTATCAAAAGATATGTCCATTGAAGAAACCCTTCGAATAATGAATCGAAATGACGATAAGATGATTCTCGTTGTTGATGCCCAAGGTATTCTTGAGGGCGTGGTATACAAACACAAACTCTTTGAATTTCCAGAAGAATATCGAAAATCAGTCAATCTTGAAAGCATAATGATAAAGGATCCCTTTTTCGTATATAACTCAGATTCACTTCATAATGCACTAGTTAGATTATCGTCAAACGATCTACAAGAAATGCCAGTATTATCAGATGAAGATGACAAAGTTATTGGAAAAATTACGATATCAGATTTAGTAAAGTTATATGACAAGGAGGTTCAAAAGATATCCAAAGTCATAAATCGTTCTAACATCGATGCCAAAAATAATGATACCAGTAACATTGACCAGATAAAAAATAAATCCACACATTCAGATCAATGATTATGTGACTTATACTTCTCTGAGAATGTATTAAATTAGCGGTGAGGGAAAAACATGATTTGTAATTCTCCACTAATCAGTTTTTAGTTTTGATGGTGCTTCCATGATTTTTGGTTGTGGGGAGGACACCGTTTTACACGGGTCAGCTTTTACTTGTCCAAGTAATTTTATGTCGTTGTCCACCAGATCTCTGACAGCTCTATTGACATATCGCGATTTTGAGAATTGGATTACATTATTCTCCATATCTTCCGCGTTCCAGCCCCTACTCCATCCCATAAATGCGAAAGGTGGTAAAGAAAACCCCAGTTCAGTAAAAAAGACCATCATGTTTCCTGCCACATGTTGGATATTGTCTTGTCCTCCAGTAATAATAAAAGATGCAACTTTGTTTTTGACAAGTACGCGATCATGCAATGTGGTTTGATTTTGAACACAATTGAGACGTTCAATCATTTTGTAGTATAATGAAGATGCATTTCCCCATCTAATCGGACTTGAAATTATGACTATATCGGACCAAAGAATCATTTTTCTATAGACTTCATTCATCCCATCATTTTCATCCATCTCTGAAATTGAACAAGGCCAAGTACATGCTTGTTCATTGATGCTGTAATATCCCTCACAATTTCTGAATTCAAGGTCTCTAAGCTTTAGTAAAACCGTAGATGCATTGTACTTTTCCTTTGCATATGATAGCGCCTTAGTTAATGACATTTCAGATGTAGAATCTCTTTCTAAATCCTGATTCATATTTGTAGTAGATATCCCTAGAATATTCAAGGAACCTGGCGTGGTTTCGTATTCCAGTTTTATGAGATCCTTCAAAGATCCGTCATGTTTCTTATTTGCCGAGTACACAATAGGTTGATTTGAGACTAAAATTTTTCCATTTTTTATTTTGACGTCATATACAGTTTGTTGTTCATCATAGCCTGGTGGTGCCTTTCCGTTTGAAACATTGTATTCCCACCCATGCCAGGGACATGTAACATAATAGCCATCGTACTTTTTCCCAATTTTTCCTTTTGACAATGGACCACCCTTATGCAGACAACTGTTGCCCAATGCAGTAATCTTATTATCAATTTTAAATAATGCTATATCTTTACCTTTTACAGAAATCTGCTTGCTTCTGCCATCGATAAGTTCGCTTTCATTTATGGTCTCTACAAATTCCATGCCAATAATAGCCATTTCAAGTTATTATAGTATATCTGATTGACAATGAACTATAATCCACAGTTTTCCACCAAATTAAGAACCTGCAACTACTTGGGATGAAATATTTTTATTACGATCGGAATTGTTATTCAATACTCAATGTTCACTGGTATCGTTGAAGGTACTGGAATCGTCAAATCAATATCAAATATAAAGACCGCAAATAGAGCAGCAGATAAGAGGATTGAGATTGACCTTGGAAAACTAAGTAGGGGACTACGGGAAGGTGACAGTGTAAGTGTCAACGGAACATGCCTTACCGCCACAAGTATTTTGAAGAATTCGGCATTCTTTGAAGTAGTAAAACAAACTACAAAACGAACATCCTTAGGATTATTGAAAGAAGGCGAGAAGGTCAATTTGGAGAGAAGTTTAAGAATTAATGACAGGATTGAAGGTCACATTGTTTTGGGTCATGTTGATGGAATCGGTAAGATTAGGGATGTTGTAAAAATCCCTTCGGAGACAAAAATATGGATAAACGTGAATAAACAGATTGCCAGTCTATTAGTATCTAAAGGATCGATTGCTGTGGATGGTATAAGCTTTACAATCGTAGACGTCTCAAATGTGGCCTTTTCTATAGCCCTTGTTCCACACACGTTAGCCGTTACCACCTTTAAAAATAAAAAGAAAGGAGATAAAGTTAATATTGAGGTTGACATTCTAAGCAAATATGTTGCAAAGTTATTACCACGTTCATAGTAATTACCAAAAAAACAGTAATCTTTATAATCATATTTAGAGTTTGAAACTCGTGTCGACCATAGATGAAGCAGTAGAGGCCCTAAAAGATGGGAAATTTGTGTTGATTCATGATAGCGAATCTAGAGAAAATGAAGTTGATATGGTAAAAGCTGCTCAGTATATTAGTTCCTCTGATATAGCGACAATGAGAACAGACGCAGGCGGACTCATTTGTTTGGCCATACCTTATGAAATCGCTTCAAAATTGAATTTGATATTCATGCATGATTTGTTGCATTCTGCTTCCAAAAATAATCCATCGTTATCAAAAATGATTGGTTCGATAGCTCCATACGGAGATCGACCTTCCTTTTCAATTACTATAAACCATATCGATACTTTTACAGGTATAACTGATAAGGACAGAGCACTTACTATTACCACTATGTCAGAAGTATGTTCTAAAATTGATAAAGATGGAAAACTCGAATTTCTCAAGAAGTTTCGTTCTCCGGGTCATGTACACATGCTAATTGGCGCAAAAGAACTTTTAAAAGAAAGATCAGGTCACACAGAATTATCTATTAAATTATTGGAACATGCTAATCTAATTCCAGCTGTCGTGATTTGTGAAATGCTCGATTCTAAGACCGGTGGGGCCTTGTCGGCGAATAAGGCCACAGAATACTCTAAAAAATTTAAGATCCCCTTTGTGGAATCATCCCAAATCAAGAAGATATAATTGGATTGAGAATAATTTGAGAAGAATCAGAGTGGCAATAGTTGTATCGGAATTTAATAAAGATATTACTACCAAGATGTTAATTACAGCCAAATATCATGCAAAAAATCTAAAAATGCAAGTTAAAAAGGTCTGTTATGTTCCAGGAACATTTGATATGCCGTTGATTGTTGAAAAGCTTATTAAAACTCAAGATATAGATGCAATAATCACATTAGGTGCAGTTATCAAGGGAGAAACAGGGCATGATGTTCTAATAGCCAACAACACTGCAAGATTACTAGCAGATTTATCTCTAAAATATCAGAAACCTATCGCACTTGGAATTACTGGGCCGGATATGACTGTGAAGCAGGCAATGAACAGAGTTACTACTGTACCGAAGAGGGCTGTACAAGCAGCATATAAAATGGTAACCAGACTAAATGAGCTAGAAGGTAATAAGGATACTAATAGCCAGAAATGACAATTCAAATTACTATTATTAAAATAGAAGAGTATGGTCCTTGGACGCTAAAGTTGGGAAGTGATAGAGAAGGGCAGCTGCAAATATTCCAAGCAAAACTGTATGGTCATTTACAAGAAATGTTCTCCGAAAGAGATGCTATTGTATATTTTAATAGATTTGATGAGTTAATTGCTATTAGTAATGGATTATCATTGGAGGATCATTTAGCTATCGAACGTGAAATTAGTGATAGCTATAAGGACTTGAACATCTCGATGTCAATCGGAATAGGGACGACCCCCTTCGAGGCAAATATTGCAGCATACCATTCTCGTAAAAACAATAAGTTAATTGACAAGAGCAAGTTAGTATATGCAGATGATGAGATTCAATCATTATATAGCAATTCAAAAGAGTTCCCTAAAGATATGTTCACTCAAATTTTACATCTTGATATAGATAATTCAACTAAGGTTAGTAACGTACAATCCCCGTATGAGATTACATCAAGGATAATGAAAATGTTTGCTAATCTTATAGAGCTATTTGTTGAACAAAAAGCAATGACTTTTTTTCTAGGAGGTGACAACTTTATGGCTATCTCTAATACAGTAACAAAAGAGAAAGCTTCAGAAATTATTGGTAAAATACACGAAACTGAAAATATTAAATTGAACTGCGGTATTGGTATTGCACGAACCGGTAGAAAGGCAGTACAGGCTGCTACAGAAGCTTTAGATACAATCCGAAACTTAAGAGATAAAGGAATAATTAGTCCCATATATGAAATAGATTGGATCTAGTTTTAAAGAACATTAGCTTATTTGCTGGAGAAAATCTAGAGTACATAGAGAATGGATACATAGCTATCAAAAATGGTACAATAGAAAAGGTCGGGACAGGAGAATACACAGACAAAACAGATGAGAATACTTTCGAATGCCGAGACATTCTCGTTATTCCAGGATTTATTAATGCTCATACTCATATTGGAGATTCTATTGGTAAAGATATAGGTGTTGAGTCAACGTTTGAGTCAAGAATTCATCCAGTTCATGGTATCAAGAACAAAATCCTGCAAAAAAGCGAGAGAAAGCATCTGGTCAATTTCATGAGAACCTCTGCAATATCTATGATGAAAAAAGGGGTTGTTGCATTTGCAGATTTTAGAGAGAGCGGATTGCATGGGATTGAGCAAATTACAGAAGCAACATTAGGACTATCGATAAGAAGTATCTTTTTAGGTAGACCTGAACATTACTATAATATATCTCGTGATTTTGATAAGAATCCAAAAATTCCCAAAGAGCTAACAGAATCGATCAATGGTATTCTCGATATCTGTGACGGATTAGGTATCAGTGGAGCAAATGAAAATACAGATAATTCTCTAAATGAATATAGAAATATTATACGAAAAAGATCCTTAAGAAAGAAGTATTTATTGGGTATTCATGCTTCTGAGTCACCTGATACTGAAAAAAAATCAATTACTGTAACTGGGAAAAGTGAAGTACAAAGAATAATTGCAAACCTGTCACCAAATTTTATAGTTCATTTAACAAATGCATCAGATGTTGATATCAGACTTGTTGCACAGAAAAAAATTGGAGTTGTTGTTTGCCCAAGAGCAAACGCAACTTTGGGAGTAGGAATACCGAAAATCGCCAAAATGTTAAACTACGGATGCTGTGTTGCTATTGGAACAGACAATATAATGATTAATTCTCCAGACATGTTTCGGGAACTAGACTATATTTGGAAAGTAACCAGAACATTAGAAAATTGTGCGATTTCTGCAAGGGAGATACTAAAAATGGCTACTGTCAATGGGGGTAAGATTCTTGGGATAAAATCTGGTTCTTTGATGGCAGGAATGTCTGCGGATATGATTTTTATCGACAAGACCAATTTAGATATTTCACTTATGCATGACCCTCATGTTTCCATAGTTCATAGAGCAAGCTCTGATTCTATCCTTAATGTCATGATAAAGGGTAAATTTGTAGACGAGGATGAATTTTAGTTGTATGTAATCCTGAATGCAGCAATGTCGATAGACGGTAAAATTTCAACACGAAGAAACGATTCATCATTTTCATCTACAAAAGATTGGAAACGCGTTCATAAATTAAGATCATCAGTCGATGGCATAGTTGTGGGAATATCTACAGTGCTTGAAGACAATCCCATGTTAAATGTAAGGTACTTCTCCAGGGAAACAAAAGCCCCTACAAGAATCATTATTGATTCAAAAGCTAGAATCCCACTAAACTCAAGAATAGTTAGATCATCAAAGAAAATTCAAACTATCATAGGTACAACACATGATGCACCTGCAAGGAAAATTAAAGAGTTAAAGAAAGCTGGAGTTCAAGTTTTATTTTCTGGAAAAGGAAAGGTAAATATCAAAAACCTATTTCAACTATTGGAAAATTTAGGTATCAAGAGAATACTTGTAGAGGGAGGAGGGGAAATAAATTGGTCCGTTCTGAAAATAGGACTTGCCGACGAATTAATCGTTACAATATCACCTGTAGTTGTTGGTGGAAGAGATGCAAAAACATTGGTTGAAGGTGAGGGAATTGCAAATGTCATTGATGGTATTAAAATGAGATTATCAAAAACCTTGATAAATAATAAAAATGAAATTGTTCTGTTCTATAAATTATGTTGAAACTTGGTCCTTTGAACTAATGTCTAACAATATTTGCTCTATCTTGTACCTTAGAGCATTCTTAACTTTCTCATTGTCGACCATGTTAAGGGAATTCTTGCAGTTTGGACACTTGAAGAAAAGTTCCATCGCATAGTCAAATTTTATCCTCGGACAATTAGTATTTCCGCAATGGTAAAATTCAGAGGATTCTTCATATTCCAACCGTTTCTGTAGCCTATCCAAGATCTTCTTTTTCTGATTTTCGATAAAATTTTCTGCCTGATCTCTTTTTGCCCTCCATCGATATACAAACCAACCTTTCTTTTCATCTTTTACTCTGATACCAGTGATTAATGCTTTACCAAACATATCATACAACACTTTTCTTATTATATTGATTCGCATACCAGTAGCGCCAGCTATTTCCTCGTCCGTAGCATCCTCAGTATTTAACAATGCCCTTGCAACTTTATGATACTCTTCTCCACCAATCAGATTGGCTATCTTTACAAAAGGATCTTCACTTTCAGCTGAATGCATCCTAGTAATTATGCGGTTTTTTTAGTTATATATTTACCGTCAATTTCAGGCACTATTGTCTGCGAGACAAGTCAACGCGGATATTCAAACTAAATTGTAAGAAAATTATTGATATTGCAAATAATTTGTTTATAATTAATAAAACATAAATATATTCCGATCCAGGAGACCTATATAATAGTAGTAATTTAATATTCAACATCAAATTATAAAATATTTTGATTACATGATTGGCTCTTTTATTATTCTAAGCTCTCCATTCACCATCTCTATTCCCATTATTTTCAGTATTTGTAGTGCATCGTCATTAGTTTCTCTTTGAACAATATTTCTTGCCATTTTTAGTCTGTATTGTGGTGCCCAATGTTGACCGATTTTATACTTGCCACGAATTTGATCTGGAACTACTTTCAGAACTGTAACTTCTCTGACTGATCCCATTTCAGGGGAAAGCGGTTCATATCCTTGCTCCTTTTGATATTTTTTCATCAATGAGTTTAATGCCATTGCCTTTTCGGTAGTATTTTCAACCATAAACGCATTTCCTTTGATTACAACACTAACATACAATGTGTCAGCCTGTGATGCATCAGTAGGATGAAAATAATATGAGGGCAAGAAACAAACATAAGAGTCAACTTCAAAGCCTACTTTTGAATTTCTTTTTATATTTTCAAGTTTTTCTCCAAATGGATGTGAGTGCATATAAATCGCTCCAATTCTATTGGTACCAGTTTGAGTATCAACTGATTCATTCTTTACATAAACAAAATTCATAGGTATTATCTGAGGATAACCGTGTACGTCAATTGATGCAACCCTACCAACTTTTTCTTCATTCAGAAAGGTAATCATACTGACCATAGATTTAATTTCGAGTTTCGGTATTAGTTGCATACCTAGATTTGGACTTTGGTAGTATAATTAAATTGCTAAACTTAATATGTTATATTTATTGTTTGAACTAATTTATTCCGAAAATATTTTAACCATGATTCGTAACTTCACTTATGAAATCTAAAAAAACGGTATTGGTAACCGGGTGTTCTTCTGGAATAGGACTTGCAACTTGCCATGTCTTATCTCGTAACAACTTTATGACCTATGGAACGGTAAGAAATTTGTCAAAAGCTAACAAGATTCAGGATTTAATAAACAGAGAAAATCTTGCTCTGAAAATATTACACCTAGATGTAAATGATGAACAATCTATCAAACTAGCAATAAAAAAGATTCTTACTGATAGTGGAAGAATAGATGTTTTAATAAATAATGCAGGGTACGGTATGTTTGGTCCCATTGAAGAGATTACAACTCAAGAGGTTAAGAAACAATTTGAAACTAATTTCTTTGGAGCATTTAGACTCATAAAGGCGATAGTACCAATTATGAGGAATCAAAGAAATGGAGTTATTGTGAATATTAGTTCAATGGTAGGAAGATTTGGTGTTCCACTTAACTCTGCATATGTCTCAAGTAAGTTTGCAGTGGAAGGACTTTCTGAATCCATCTCATTTGAGTTAGCGGAATTTGGAATACGAGTCATAGTAATTGAACCTGGAGTAGTCAAATCAGATTTTTTTCAGAATGTAAAGTTCAGAGGCATGAATCCCGACTCTCCTTATCACGATTTAATGGAAAGGAGAGTTACCTTCCTTGATAAAGCAATGAAAAATAGTTTAACTTCTAGTTACGATGTTGCCAACACAATCCTTGACGCATTAAATTCCAAAGATCCTAAATTTCGGTATGTTATTGGAAACGATGCTACAAACTCCATTCGTATGAGAAACTCCTTGTCGGACAAAAAATTCTTGGAGTGGATAAGAGCAGGTATATTTCAAGGCAAGGGACTTTCAAAATAAGTAACGATATCATGGACTTTTTTCTAGATATCTGCGCACGCCATTAATTAATGGGTCAAGATATTTTGAGAAGGAAATTGATAACAGGGAGACTCCCGTGCCAAGTAAGGCGCCACCTATGACATCAAAAAAATAATGATCACCAACATAAATCCTCGATAAACAGACGAGAGCCGCCTCTACTGTTAATAATGAGGAAAGAATAAGCTCTTTTTCCTTTCTATAGAGTATTATTAGTATCAATGCACCGCTACTTACCATAGAGGCATGACCAGATGGATATGCAAAATCTGTTTTTACAGGAACATTAATTTCCTGTCTTTCTATTTCAGCACGAAGTCTTTCAAAAAAATCCTTTAGTATCGTATTTAGTGGCATAATAATCAAAAATGAAATTACAATGATTAAGGCTATCTTCTTTCCTTTCCAACCTGCAAATATGGCAAAAAATACAATTACCGCTGACCACACTATCTCTCTGCCATACATTGACAACAAGATCATCAGATTATCAATATGGCCGGAATGAGTGTTGAAGAAAAGTGATGTGATTACCTCATCCAATTTAATTGCATTTTCATTTTGGTATCCTAGTTTAGGGGAAAGTACAAACCCCAAAATCATGAACACGGCAAGGCAGATGATGGCCGCGAGAATATACCTCAACGCTACATCATAAGATTAGATACAATATATTTCATGATATTCCATCTACTTTAATGCTTTACTGATTAGTCTATGAACGTGATGGTTTGACGTATCCAATAGGGACATCAAAATACAGTTGAAGAATATCATGCAAGGAAAATCGTTAGCAATCTAGTCATTTCCGATGTTTCCATATTTGAGTAAGGAAATTATTACTTTTCGATGACATCTATTTTCTATGCAAACAGAGTTTATTTAGATTTGATGCATTTATTTTTTGTTAACTATGGCCATAAAGAATAACACTAGAATAGATACACCCATGAAGGGAACTACAATGTCTGTGAAAGCATTGTCAAGTGACATACTATGTTCCAAAAATTCATAAAACAGAAAGATTCCAAATAGTAAAAATGCGACTATTGCATAGAGTAATTTTCGCAACTTTGTGTTCCTATAAGCAGAAATTGATACGGCAATCAAAATTCCAGCAAATATTGTTCCAATTATGTATAGAATACTTTCAATGAGTTCTATGAGAGGTGATTCAGTTGCAAGAAAATCCAAAATATTCCCTACAACTATTTGTCTTCATTTGATAAAGACAGGAAAACTTCAACTAATCTATTACTCCATTTGTTCCATAGATTTGGATGATGTGTCTTTAGTAATTGCTCTATGTGCCTTGAATCAATTGAGTCACCACGCAGTATGTATCTTTTGTACTTTCCTTCCCTTACTTCATCGACCAGTTTCAATTCGATTAATCTCTTAACATGCCAATTTACAGACGGTGCTGATATACCCAATCTTTTTACAACATCAGTTTGTGTTGGATTTCCTTGTTCTATTATAAACATGATAATTTCTCGCGGGGTTTCTTGATTTAACACCCGGAGGAGTATTTTTTCATGATCTTCAAATGTGCCGGACTGAAAGTGTAATTTATACAAACCCTGTCTCATTGATGTTATCTTTCCTCCCTTCTGCAGCTGATATGAGTGATATTGGACTGATCCCATCGATAAATCGAGCTCATTTCTAATTTGACGAAGATAACATCCGGGATTATTTTGAATATACTGCAATATCCTTTCCTTGTTAGAGTTTGATGGCTTTTTTCTCATGTTTGAGGCTACTCTATGAGTAGTACTTTAGTCGTCATATTAAATTATTTATTGAATTTACTATTTTATGTAGTTCTTCTATAGATGTCTAGCCATCTTGCCCTAGAAATTTTATTTGGATGTATTTGCCCTGCTTATGTACCAGTTTATTCTCTTCTCCAGGAATTCTAGTTGGGATTCATTAATTTTTCCTTTCCGATGTAGGAAATTCAAATCTCTCTGAATTTGTTCCAATTGTTTTATGCATTCTTCCTTATTGTTTTTTGATAACATCTCATATGTATAGTCTATGTTAGTCAAATTCTTCTTGAAGGATAATCTTGATTTCTGTCTGTAAAACCACCCTCCAATTGTGGAAACAAGACCTATAACCACAGAAGTTAATACAATAAAAGTTTCTGTCAGTATTGCACCTTTGAAGTTTGCCGTTATAGTCTCATAACCAGTAACATTAAGAAATACTGGATTTTGCTTTGTATTGTTGGTCACAGCCCAGTGACCAAAATCGTATCCTCTGTCGGGTATTGCTTCACATCTTGCAGTTGAAAGGAGAGGCAGTGTCGTAGATTCACCAGCTCCCAATTGAATATCATTACACTTTACAGTGCCAGTATTCGGGGGATTTACTTCTATGAATATTTTTGTAATTATTCTGTCTGTCTTTCCATCGATTGCAATTATTCCGTTGGTTCCGGTATTGGTGACATATGTAAAATTTGTTGTGGGATCTATTGTTAACTTACTTGCGATAAGTGGAAAAGTTACTTTGGAGGGAATACTAATGAAGGGATTATTTACTCCAGAGGCGTCTATTGCTGGTTTTAGTGAAATAGCTTTGATCAGCTTGTTTGTTGTTCCGTTAATCACTTTTATGGAATCGTCCACCAAATTGTTAACATAAATCTTGTTAGTCCGTGGATTAACAGCAATTCCAACGGGACTATCTCCGACTTTAATATTCGTTTGAATCTTGTCTGATGTGCCGTTTATGACACTGACAGATTCATTCCTGAAGTTTGAGACATAAATTGTATTGGTTTGTATATTGATTGCTAGTCCAGAAGGCCTAGAACCTACAGGTATGGATCTTATCAATGCATTATTATTTCCATCTAATACCAGTACACTATCCTTTCCCAAATCAGAAACATAGACCTTGTTGGTATGTGGATTAACTATAATGTCATATGGTGATGAAGCATATTTCAATGATTGTCTTACCTTATTAACAATCGGATCAATAACGCTAATTGTTTTTGAATCCATATTTGCAACATAAATCCAGTTTGCTGCTAAATTGGAGCCCAATCCCACTGGAGAATTCCCTACAGGTATTTCAGTAAGTTCTTTGTTTGTAAAACCATCAATTACAGAAACTGAATTAGATTCCCTATTTGAAGAGTATATTCTGTTAGAAAACGGATTTACGTCAACATCATATGGTGAATCACCCGTGTCGATAGTTGATTCCACTTTAGATGTGTCTATGTTTATAACCGATATTGTATTGGAAAATTGGTTGGCAACATAAAGTTTGTTTGTTATTGGATTGATATCAATTCCAATTGGGAAACTACCAGAATTAATTACCGGATTAGATTTTAGAGATATTACATTCTCATTATTTTCTTCCTGAGCGTAAATACCAATAATAAAAAAAGTAAAAAAGAATGAAATAGCAAGTGGAAAATAGATAGACATTCGTAAATAATATTTCAAATAAATAATCTAAGTTGAATGGATATAAAAAGTAACTACTAGTTTCCGGTATCCACCTATACTTCATTCCTGTTTGCAGAAATTGGTTTTACAATTGTTCAGAAAATATGAGATTTGTCCCATAATTAACGATATTTTATGAAGATAGAATTTCAAGATCTAGTTTATCTGACTTGCTTGATACTTGGATTTGGATGATAAATGATCCTAATGATAATATCCACAATTAATACGATAATACCTGCCAAGATGATCATTAGACCATTTATCGTCCAAGAAGGATTACTGTACATGAACGAACTTTGAGGACCCACAAACGATTCCGACTGTGCAGTAAAAAGTAGCCCTACCACTACTAATATAATGCCAAGGATTTTAAGCAAAATCTTCATGTATTTGTTATTGAATATCGAATCTGCCTATCTAAATGTTTTTGAAAATTCATTGTTTCATATACATTTTTAGTAACTCTAGAATTCCTCAAAAAATTTGTGCACATTTCACTTTTGCCTTATCAATCATAATTGAATCGACTGTTAGAGTACATATAATATGAATAGGTTTTAATATCTATAAGATGTCCGTCATGGATGCTAGGATTAAGATTGAACTATAGTAGTTTTGTCAACTCAAATATAATAAATGGGTATGCTTCTGCTATTGTTGCTGCTATACTCTTTGGAGGTGTTTCTACCATAGGAAAACCTATCGTATCAACCGTCGATCCCTTACTCCTCTCAGCGATTATTTACTTAATAGCTGGACTATTTTTTACACCTTTAGCTGCAAGGACATCTTCAAAGATTACAAGAAAAACTTTTTTTCTTATCGTTGTAAGTGCAGTTTCCGGTGCTGCAATAGCACCTATTATCTTTTTTCAAGGATTGAAAATGAGCACAGCTGCAGACACTGCATTACTTGCCAACGGAGAAACTGTTTTTTCAATTTTGTTTGCCTTGCTTATTTTTAGAGAAAGATTGAAGCCCGTAGGATATATTGCTGTTACATTGATTCTAAGTGGAGTATTTTTGGTAACAACAAATCTTGATTTTAATAGTTCGATATTTAGTCTTAACGTAGGTAATGTTTTAGTTATCTTGGCAACCTGTATTTGGGGATTCGATAACAATATTTGTAAGATTATTGCGAGACAAATACATATATCAAAGCTGATTCAGCTGAAAGCCTTGATTGGAGGTACCATATTAATAGGAATGGCAATTATTTCAGGAATTCCATTTAGTATTCATAGTGAACAGTTAATACCGATAATTCTTCTTAGTGTCTTTGGATTTGCCATTTCATTATACCTTTACCTCCACAGCATAAAGAGGATTGGAGTGATCAAGGCATCATCATTGCTTTCTTTATCTGCAGTATTTGGAGTAATTTTCGCCATAATATTTCTACGCGAGTCAATCAATGTCAATCAGATTATTGCGATATCTGTTATGATATTTGGGGTTCATCTAATGTATACCTATGAAAAGAAAAATGAAATAATTCTCAAATAATAATTTGAAGATACTAAGAAATATAAGTACTGGATCATAATTCGAATTGATGAAAATCCTTCATACGATAACCATATTTTTAATTGTTCCAATAATTTCAGTTCTTGTATTCATGTCAATGTTCATGACTGAGGTATTTGCTCAAGTACTAACAGGAACCAATATTGAATTGCCTCAGTTCCTTGCAATTCAACATGCGGAATCTGGTACTATATCAGAAATTAATTCAACATCGTATGTACTAGAGTTAAATGATTTGGCGAACAAGACTATTTTGTTTTCTGATAGACCAAATAGAATTGTAGTCACTCAAACTACTCAGGATTTTGTCGGTAACTGGACAAGCGGCGAAGATAGTTTTCAGGTAGATCCCCCTAATGCAGCCTTAGTAGTCTTGACAGAAGACCAAAAAGATGGTGTTTTCGAGATTGAACTATTTAATCCGTTATTTGACGAGGATGAAAAGGCGATAAGGTATGAGTTTAGGGTTTTAGGGAATGTTACATCATCCCCTGATCTTCCTACAAATTTGGGAAAATCAGTACTAATAATAGATTCTTCTGAATCAAAATGGCCACTTCAATATTCAGGTGACTAGAAATTACAATTTCTATTTTTATATTTTCTATAAATTTAATCTTTCCTAAGGTTCTATTTTGAATCGAAAAATAATCCACATCCTCCTTAGACCCTTAGATTTTAATCCTTACTGACATCTAAAAAAAGGTATTAACAAAATAATTGCGATTTTCATATACTTTTAGGGTTCACATGCAGATTATATAGTAATACTGACACTATCAGTGTTAAGTATAAGATTCTACACTTAAGTTTTTAGTAAGTCCTATTAGTAGGTACATCTAAGTATAAGAATTGGTAAAAAGTCTGGGTCTAACGATGATACTTGCTTTGGTACTTTCAGGTCTGGGTCATATTTACTTAGGTTTTGTAAAAAGAGGAATTATCATTCTGATTGTTGGAATACTCATATGGATTATCGTTTCGTTGCTTATTCCAATTCCATTCAGTTGGTTAATAGGAATTCTTTATTGGATCTGGCAAATGTGGGATGCGTACAATCATTATAAAAAATTGAGACCACAAGAGCCTCAGGGAAGATGAATTATGTCTGAAGAAAGAATAGGAGATAAGTTTCTTCGGAAACTCTATGAAAAGACAGTGAACAACGGAACAGAAAATATTGATAGAGAGAAGATTGGAAAAGAAATCGGAGTATTAGATCTACAAATGGATAATCTGGTGGACGAATTGACTGCTGAGGGCTACATAAAGAAATTAGGTCGGACAAAAATTTACCTAACCGATGATGGAAGAAAGAGAGTAGAAATCTAAATTAGTAGTTTTTGGTGTTATTTAAGATTGTTCAAACGTTTTCTTTGTTACTACTAACTTGATACAAAATCCAATTTAGAATCCTTAATTCATTATGTAACTTATCCGATTCTATTATCGAGTCAGACTCGTTTATTTTTGAAATTAGTTTATTCATTTTTGTTTCAATGAGGTCACAAATTTCGGATTGAGGAAGTTTAATATTCACAAGAATCCAGTTTATTAATTCGATTCTTTTTCTAAGATCTCGTCTGTATGTAGATTCCTCTTTTTCTCTGCCTAACCACAGTTCAGAGTCTTCAAGTTCCTTCTGCAGTATTTTCCATACACCCATTCTAGTCTAAATGAGTTCATAGAATTTAATTGAACTAGCACCTTAGGGAGAGTCCGTCGGTTACTCAAGTTATTTAGTATTTTGCCTAATTACCATTACATTTCGAAAATAACACTAGTGGGCCTACAGACACCATCATACGGCCCATCAATTTAATTATATTTTCAAACCTTATATCAAACAAAATTATATTTGGTGTAATGGTAAAATTTCATACGGACCAAGCCGTACCTTCTACAGGCACATACCATTTTGCTGGACATATGCAAAACAGCGCATGCCGGCCCTCAGAAAATGAAAAAAGAATAGAAATAGTCGCCGGAGAAATTTTTCCACCTTGCTTACACTGCAAAACTGGTGCATTTTGGGAAATCAGATTATAAACGTCAAGACAAATTATGAGTATTGGATTTGTTTCTGTTGGTTAGAATATACAATGCCTTCTTCAGTTAACAAACCATTATTATGTTGAAAATAGAAATGTGTAAGAAAAAATATGGTAATTGTCATGAGGTATATAGGGAATGGTTTTTTAATTGATGTACTTTTGGGTTTGAACTTCTCGTAGTTTATTGAGCATGGCTCAAGTATTAGATGTTATACTAATAGCATAATGTTTTAAATAATTTTACGTCTTCGACTTTTGGTTTCATTTCTTTTTACTTTTAATTATATTTCTTGTTTCTCTTCATAATAACTAATTACTGCATTCCTTTTATACCTAGAACTATGTTTTAGAACTAACATTCTTTATTAAAGCAGTTTTACGTATAGTTTAATCCTTAATAATACCCAGTAAGTAGAATATTATGACGTGTTCCAGAGAATATATACGCGAACCGCAAGATTTTATGAAATTGCTCCTAATTGGGCAATTAAGATTATGACTTTGAGACAAGAAGGGTTTCCGTTTCCATTATCATTGTCTTGGTGGAAGCTTTATTTTGCTTTAGATAGTCCGTCAAAATGTATAGTGGGAGAAGCACATGGTTTTTCTTCCCATTATGAAAAAGAATGTGCAGAATGTAATAGATTGGGTTGGGAATTTGGACACTCCTTTTTAATGCGATCTACGAAAAATTTAGACGACAACATCGAAGAGTTTGTGGTGCATTGGAATAATAAACACGTATCAGCGAAAGAAATAAAGTAATGCTATTTGAATGGGAACTTTATATTTTCGTAATTATCTTTTAGAAATCAAAGGGACTTTAGATGTTTCGTCTTCATAGCACCCGCCCCCTACTAGGTATATTCATCATTATAAAATCAAACTAGTAAGCTATACGATGGGCTGCAGACGTATTTGTGAGGAAATAGGTATATTGGGTGCAAGATACAGCGATGGCGTAAAATATTGTAGAAGATGTTCGGTGTATTTTTTTCATGATGGCTCTTTTTGCCCCTGTTGTCATCTTCATCTTAGATCCAAACCAATCAGATCACGAAAGTAAGTAAAGTCTGATTCGACAATTCTGATTACGAAATATTGGAAGAATATGCAAATCTTCAAATTCGGAAAAAGGTTTTAGGGCCATTATAGGCTAGGATATAGTATGAATGAGAATAGTCTTGAAATTGCTACATTTGCTGCTGGATGTTTCTGGGGTGTGGAGGATGCGTTCATGAAAGCAAAAGGAGTAAAATCAACAACAGTTGGATACACCGGAGGACATCTTATGAATCCAACATACGAGGATGTTTGTACCGATAGAACAGGACATGCTGAAGCCCTACAGCTCAAGTACGATCCTAAAGAAATTTCCTACAAAGAGCTATTGGAGCTATTTTGGTCAATACACAACCCTACTACTAAAAATAGACAAGGTCCTGACATAGGAACTCAGTATCGTTCTGCAATATTTTATCATACTTCAGAGCAGGAGAAAATCGCAAGAGAATTAAAAGAAGAGCTGAACAATTCGAAATATCAGAATAAGATAGTTACCGAAATTGTTCCGGCGTCTAAATTTTTTTCGGCAGAAGAGTATCATCAAAAGTATTATCAAAAGATAGGCGGGGGTAGTTGTTACAATCTAAAATGAAGTTATGCGAATATCGAAGAATTGCAGGACAAATTGCTATTAGATTCAATGTTGAGAGGAAAACTTGGTTACCATCCGATGTTTGCATAATGCAGATTTTTTGATGATTAGTCCGATCCTTATATAATTTGTTGTTCATAATGTGTTAACTCCTAAACACCAACTGGTGGGTTACTGTTGGTTGGACTCGTTCATTAACCAGAACTTCCCACCAGTAATATTATTCAACTCACCCTGAGATGATATAATTTATGTACCGTTTTCCTTTTTGACATATATTCTACTTGACAATTGTCTGACTCTGTTCTCGCATAAACTGGGTAAGGTAATATCTTCCGCCTGTACCTTTTCCTGTGGTTCCAGAATCTTTCCAGCCTCCGAACGATTGACGTCCCACCATTGCACCTGTAGTTGAACTTTTTTTTCTGTTTACATAAATAACCCCTGCTTCGATGTCCTGAAGAAATTTCGAAATTTCCTTCTTCTTCTTACTATAAATTCCTGATGTGAGTCCATACTCTGATTTATTTGTCATCTTGATTGCTTTTTCAAACTTGTCATATTCCGTAATACACAAAATAGGAACAAACAGTTCCTTTTTGAGTAAAGAGCTATCTGTTGGTAATCCCTCTACTATTGTAGGTTGAACATAATATCCATGTTTAAAGTCTTTATTTTTAATAACTGATCCTCCTGTTAAAATTTTCCCGTGCTTTAAGGCAAGTTTAGAAAACTTCTTGAAATTATTGTATGCATTCAAGTTTATTACTGGTCCTGTGAAACTATCTCTCTCTTTAGGATTATCAACTATTAGCTTTTTTGTTTTTTCGACCAGTTTTGATAAAAATTGAGATTTAATATTCTTCTGAACATACACACGCGAACAAGCACTGCATTTTTGGCCTGAAAATGAAAATGCAGCCCTAGCGACACCCTCGGCTGCCATATCTAAGTTTGCCGTATTAGTCACGATAGTTGCGTTTTTTCCTCCCAATTCCGCAATTAATGGACGAGGCTTTGTTTTGCTTGATTCACTCATCAACCTGTAACCAACCTCTCGTGATCCGGTAAAGACAATACCGGATACATCTTTGCTTTCAATAATTGTTTTGCCTATTTCAGCACCTGATCCTGGAACAAAATTTATTACTCCATCAGGAATACCAGCTTCAGTCATAATTTGAACTATCTTATAACCTATAATTGGAGTATCGCTTGCTGGTTTAATAACAACCGTGTTACCAGTGATAAGTGCACCAACACTCATACCTAATAATATTGCCGCAGGAAAATTAAATGGAGCAATAACAGCCCATACCCCGTATGGCTTCATTATGCTTGTATTCTGCTCGTTATTACTACTCCCTTTTCTAGTAACGAATCCATTGTTTTTCTGCATCTCGTCAGAATAGAACATTATAAAATCAATTGCTTCATCAATATCTGCTATTGCCTCATATCTATTCTTCCCGTTCTCAAACGTAATCCACGCTGCTAACTCAAATTTACGTCTCTTCATAATGGCACCTATCTTCCTAAACAATTTTACTCTTTTCCTATAATCCATCGTACTCCACTTTTCAAATGCACTGTTTGCCGCATGAATTGCTTTTTTCGCATGAGTTGAATTACCATTCATAATGTATCCCAAAGTCAGTCTTCTGTCAGTTGGAGAAGTCCGAATCATAGTTTGTGAAGTATGTATTTTCTTACCATCAATAAGGATGGGGTAAGTTTTTCCAAATTCGGAAGAAACTAGATCAATCGCACTATCATATAATTTATGAAATCGATTCTCCTGATTAGCATCAAGAAAGGTCTGAAATGTATCTTCGTTTTTAAATACCATGCTATTTATCCCTCACGCTCACTATTCAATAAACTCAAAATAGTACAGTCGTCTAGGTAATTCTGAATAAAGTAAATTAAATGGATGTAGTAACTAAAGGGGGTCAAGATTCTATAAGGGATCTGGCAAGTAAAAATATATTTCTTTTTCTCTCCCTAAGTCTCCTTAAGGAATACTGTAACCATTTTTCACCATATGGAATGTACTCCGATACCACGTATCCGTCACTAACTAATCGTTGCTTTAACTCATCGCGTACTCCTTTCAATAATTGAAACTGTAGATTTTTCATTTTTATCGATCCCTTAATAGATAATGCTAATGCTTCGTCAATAATCTTAGAATCATGTGTAGCAACAGCCACAATCCCAGTGTAAGATGGCTCTTCGCACATCACATTCATTAATCTTAAATAATTTTGACTTATTTCACTATTTGATTGGAATGCCTCATTTTTTTCTCCGCTATATGCTCCTTTTACTATTCTCACGTTAGCAGAATTTTCCATAAGATGTAGCAAATCACTATGGCTCCTTCTCAGATAGGATTGAATTGCAACACCTGTATTTCTATTATTTGTTAGGATTTTAAGATAAATTGATAGGGTATCTTCGACAAAGTCAGAATTTTCAATATCAATCCACATGAAATGTCCGGTGTCCTTCGCTTTTTGTGAAATCTTTTCAAAATTCTCAAGACAAAGATCGTATCCAATACAAAGACCAATTTGTGTTGGTTTAACTGAAATACTTCCCCCAACATCATTAGTCTTAAATAGATCAAGCAATGTAAAGTACTCTAAGACAGATCTGTCTACTTGAGATTTTTCAGTATGGCCTTCTCCCAGATAGTTAAGGATGGCTGACATTCCATATTTATTCGATTTTCTTGCTTCACCGATGGCATCTATATTTGAATGTCCGGCTATCCATCTTTTTGAAACCTTGAATAATATTCTTTCCAAAAGAGCGGGATCGTAATCATGAGAATGAGATATTTTCTTTTCCACAATTTATCCCCAATGAACTTTTTTACTTATATGCATAATTCGTATTTAAATGAGTGTGAACATATACGCTTTTTCAGCGTGCGGCCAAAACCAAGGATAATTAGAAAAAAACTTAGAATAGCCACTAACTACGCAACTGCAAGCCAAAAGCCTCCAGTAAATTTGGATGAATCTGAGTGTGAACTATCATCATTACATTCAGAGGCGAGTCCTTTTTTGTAATCAAATTATTAAGTTGAGTAAAACCGTTTTCTAGATTGGTAATATATCCAGTTGTATTTTTATTATTTATTTCAGTGAACTTGAGTTTGTCGTTAAAGACTTTGGATGCTTTTACGCTCAATGCCTGAGCACTCTGGTAGTCTGACACGTTAACCAGGGAGTATCCAGCATTCATTTCATTCCCATGGTTCATTGCACTGGATGAAGTATTCGGTGAGTATTTGCTCACGGTCATATTCATGTTGCCAGTCTCAGATATATTTCCATCATCAGATTGGTTCCTTACCATAGGAACTACAATGCTATTGATGCTGGGCACGACCATATTAGACATATTGGTCATATCAAATCCAACTTGATATGCATTGCCATAGTTAATTAGTACTCTGTCTACGACGTTTGCTAATGCTAGAGCTTCAATCTTTGCATTCTGTTCTTTTACTTCCTTATCGTCGCCACCAAACATGTTTCCCAGTGACTTTGTAAATCCTTCCAATAAATTTGAAGAGTCTGGTTGTAATTGTGCCATTCTAACAAGTGCATCTTCATTCAATCTAACATTAATATCACTCACTATTTGTTTTGTGGTTTGTACTTGGTTGGGCGAAATTGACGATATTGACTGTAGTTGAATCAACCTGTTATTAAGATCTGCAGCTAGTTTTGGATTATCTTCCGCTATTTCTGCCAACATCCTTTGATTTAGCAGCGAAGAAGCTTTGCTTGCATGGTTTTGAGCCAGAGACAAGTTATTGCTTGCGAAGTTCGTTGATATAAGCTCCAATTCTGCTTGTAATTGGTAAACTATTGATACAAAGGTGGCCGTTTCATTTGGAGTAAAGAGATGTGCATATATTTTTTCAATATAAAAATTATCTTCGTTACTAAAAACTAACACACTTAAAACAAGATAAAAAAGTACAAAAAAAAGATATAGTCGTGATTCGTAAAGTAACTCTCTCAAATCTATATCCTCCATAAAATCTTGTGGTAATCTAATTGCATAGAATTCATTTTGCTATCTCTATAAGATATTGATTGTTTGAGTCGGTAACGTTGGTTGTAAAACTCGTCTGCATAGTGCTAACAGGCATAAAATTTATTCCAAGTACTTTAACTGTGATCACATATTGTCCAGAATCTGGGAATCTGTACGAAGACAGAACTATTCCATTTGGCGTATGGACAAAAGGTTGTGAGAATTCATCTGATGCTTTGTAAAGTTCCTTACCATTTTTAGAAACAATAATATCAGTATCAGTATGTAATGCTATTTCATTCTTGTCCGCATGACACAAGGTAACTTTAAAAAATTCGGGGGACCCAGGCTCAATCACTTTAGGTGCGTATTCTAGTTTAATTTTCATCAATTTATCCTCAGTAATTGACTCAACAGTATTTATTTTTTCATTACTTAATCCATAAAAAGGATTGTTTTCAACAATGACACCGTAAACAACTACTTCCTCGTTTTCTGATAGTAAGATAATAATGGATGAAAGAATAATTGAACTAAAGCTCCAGGTTAATTTCATCCTTCAGTATTTCTATGATTGCCTTTGATAATAAGAGTATTTTGGTACATCAGTCGAATTCATAGTACTTGCATAGTAATCAAAATCTAAATATGTGCCTCGCCATAACAATAATCAAATTTATTGTCATAAGTTAAGTACGAGGTTATTAGTAATAAAGATATGAAGATATCTGAATTATGTAATATGATACAAGAATCTATCCAAGCTGGAAGATATCCTTTTGAAAACGAAAATCAAAAAAAATATGCCAAGTTTATAAAAATAATAAACAGATCCGATTCTGAAGATATGAAGAGCAATGATATCAGGATTGAAGTCCGGATCCAGGAATTATTCACTCTAAATAACTATGTAGCAAATATCGAGCATTTACCAGGGATTATTGAATTAGATATCCTAGATTCATACAAGATGCTAATTAGACGAGCAGAAAGGGTTTCATCAGATTTGATTACCAATATTTGAAATTCTATTTCCCATCTTGCTTTCATTAATTTCGTGAATAATTTAAAATGACGACCATTGAACAAGTAAAATTAACAAACGGACCATGATTTGAATTTCGATGACTCTCCATTTTTTTGGTATGTTTGTGTAAATCTTATTTATTTGAAATAGAATTCATTGTTATGATAAAAATCCCAGGGCCAAAAGCTACATGTGTTGTAAATGCATTCAAAAAAATAACTTATGATTCTACCTTCACTTATCCTCTTGTCATTAAATCTGGAAAAGGATGTGAAATAGAAGATGTTGATGGCAATAAATTCTTGGATTTCACATCCAATATTGGATCCTGTCCATTAGGATATTCTCATCCCAAAATTTTAGAAGTTATCAAAAAATACTCGAGTGCCAGAAACGGAATTCACAAAATTGCCGGTCAAGACTTTTATTGTGAGGAACATTTTGAAATTGCAAGTAAACTTCTTTCGATAAGTAGAAAGAATTCCAAAGTATTTTTCATTAATAGTGGTGCTGAGGCAGTGGAGAATTCCATAAAAATTGCCTATAGGAAAATGGGTCCCCTTCCAGGAATATCTTGTCATAATGATTTCCATGGGAGAACACTTGGCGCATTAAGCTTTACTATGAGTAAGGAGGCTCATAAAACTAATTTTCCAGAGTTACCAGTTAAAAGAATTAAATTCTGCATGGTAGACTGTGATCCCCAAATTTATCAATTGGAAAATATACTGAAACAACACAGAGTAGCGTTCATTATAACTGAAATCATACAGGGAGAGGGCGGTCTGAATGTTGCAATTAATTATTTATTCAAAACATGCGAAAGTTAGCAAATGAATATCATGTCCCTTTAATTTTTGATGAGGTTCAGAGTGGAATGTGAAGAACTGGAAAATGGTGGGCTTATCAACATTACGGAGTAGAACCGGACATAATGGCTGTGGCAAAAGCATTGCAGGTAGGTGCTACCGTCTACGACAAGAAATATGATCCTACTGAAACAGGAGTTCTCTCAAGTACATGGGGAGGAGGAAGTAGAATTGACATGGCAATTGGTACAAAGATAATTGAAATAATAACGAAGAACAAACTCTTACTTAATTCTCATAAAATTGGCGAAATGCTAATTAAAAATTTTATTGATATTATTGGTTTCCATGGTCTCATTGATGTAAGAGGAATTGGTTTAATGATAGATCTTGAATTTGATACGAAAATGACAAGAGATAATTTTATTAAAAGATTGTTCAAGAAGCGTCTTCTCGTTTTACCTGCAGGAAGAAAGTCTGTCAAGATAAGGCCCCCACTAATTATTAATGAGGATGAAGCTACTAAGGGAATATGCTTAATAAATGAAGCACTAGTACAGTATAATAAATAAACTGACTTGATTGAGATAGAACAATGATTATTCCATTACCATCCTGTTTGTTTGTTACCAAAAGTTCATTCAGTTAGTATACACTAATATGCTTTGTAAGCATCGCCCAGTAATTCGGAGGCAATTTTGAGTTCTAAAACCTCATTTGCCCCTTCATAAATCATCGTTGCTCGAGAATCTAGAAAATGCTTTGCTACACGCGCTGTTTTTTGGTAACCAAAAGATCCAAACACTTGTACCGATCTGTTAGCGCAATCAAACGCAGTATTTGTGGCATGAAATTTTGCAATAGCAGTTAACTTGTCGGCTTCATTTCTCAACTTTGAGTAAACTGTGTTACTACGATTAAGTTTCGTTTGCCATTGTTCTTCTTCTAGTTTGAATTGCTCAACGTAGTCATGTAATTTCTGCCTGGCACAAGCTGCCTTATATGTAAGCCACTTTGCACTTTCCTTACCTACTATAATTCTTGAAATATGTTGCTGGATTAACTGTTTTTTTGCCAACAGAGACCCATGCTGTCTTCTTGATTTGGAGTGAGTCAATGTTTCATTGAGACAATCGTTCATTACGCCAATACAACCTGCCGCAACACTTAACCTTCCATCTATCAAGGCACTATAAGCGATATTAAGTCCCTGTTCCAATTCACCTAGTAAATTCTCCTTTGGTATACGACATCCTTCAAAATAAATCTCAGCATTCTTAATCGTGAGAAGACCCATTTTGTTTTTCATTTCCTTTTTTGTAATTCCGGATGAATTCATATCGACAATAAATGCCGATATCTTACCTGTTGTCGAATCCCTAGCATACGTTGTAACAATATCTGCTATGGTTCCGTTTCCGATCCAGTGCTTCCTTCCGGTTAGTAAGTAATATTCTCCTTTATCCTCATACCGACTGTTCATTGATGCAGGATCACTTCCAGCTTCTGGCTCCGTCAGTGCAAATGCCATTATACTATTACCTTTTGTAGTTTTAGGTAGGTATCTTTTTTTCTGATCTTCATTGGCCCATCCCTGCAACACCATTTGTCCTATGGAAGTATGGACAGAAAAAAATGTTCTCATAGAATTACCCTCCTCTCCAATTCTTTCCAAACTTTTGCAATATGTTAAAATATCAAAGCCCAGACCTCCATACTCTTTTGATATAGGACAACCAAGCATTCCAATTTTACTAAATTCAGGAATTAATGATTCGTTAAGTCTATCTTCAATATAGCATTTTTCTTCTATACTTCTCAGGGAATCGCAAACCCTGTTTACATTTGAAATAAAATGCTCCTGTTCTCTTGTAGTATCAAAATTCATGCAAGATAAATTTGAGTATTGATGCACATTATTCATTAATCATTTTCATATAAAAGGATAGACATTAATGGTGTAGATTTTTGAACTTCAAAGTTTCCTAATACTCTTAAAGAGAAAGTTCTTCGGCATAATAAAGACGAAAATATATTTAATTCACAATCTTTCAAAATGCTCTATCTTATGATAAACCAAAATTCTATAGATATTCTTATATAAGAAATCACTGTCTAAAAAATGACATATAAATCACCTTAAATACTACTTTGTACAAAGATAACATGGTGTTTATGTTTAAGGAGAACAACATAAGTTTTAATTATCTAGTTATTGAAGATATTGTATTCATCTATTCTGCTACATCAATCGAAAATAAGAGATGAAAGAAATGATTAAAGGTATTCTACTAATTTTTGGTCTAATATTCATGTTATTTTTCATAAATTCCACTGAAGTTACTCAAGCAGAAACTTTTCTAGATACTAGTAATACTAATTCCACAACGAACAACAATACCTCAGTTCAAAATAGTACTACTGGTAATTCTACCACACCAAATATACTTGATTTTAATCCAGAAGATAATGAATCAGGTAGCATCGCCAGTTTACCAGGTAAATGTTTAGGTTCGGCATTGTGTCCTGACTAATACAGAATAATAATCTAACATTCTTTAGTATGAGTAATTTAGATAATCAGTTATACTTTTTAGTAGTTGCTTTTCACAGTTAAGTTTTCATATAATAGATACTTACATGTTTACATATTCTATATCAACTCTTGTCATCCACTTTTCAATTCAATGAAGCAATGGGCAAACTAAATGTAAAACTAGCACCAATTCCATTGGGGTTGTTTTCGGCCCAAATCCTTCCCCCATGTGCCTCTATAATTCCTTTTGAAATAAATAATCCCAGACCAGTACCATTGTAAGATGAAGTAACAAACTTTGAGAACAAATTGGGCATTAATTCTGGAGCTATACCAGTGCCAGTATCTTGTATAGTAACATGCACTACTTTGTTATTTTCATTGTCATCAGGATTGATCTTTATCCTTACTGTACCATGTTTAGTGTACTTTAACGCGTTATTTAGCAAATTTGATAATACTTGAGAAATTCTGTCTCTATCTACATATACAATTATTGATTTTTTACGTTGAAAAAAGATCTTAACATTCTTATTTCTTTCGGATTTATTTCCATTTTCAAAATCATTTACTACAGTTTGTATTACCTCATTGAGTTCCAATGGAGTTTTGGAAAGTTTCAGCGAACTGCTTTCGATTTTTGAAACATCCAAGATATCGGAAGAGAGTCTTTGAAGTCTTCTGGCATTCCTCATGACAACTTCTAGGAGGTGAGATTGATGAGAATCTGACGACTGATCAAGTAAAACATCTGTTAGTCCAAGGATGGGTTGAATTGGAGTTCGTAATTCATGTGCAGCCATGTTTATGAATTCCTTTTGTAATTTATCATTTTGTCTTAATTGATCATTAGCTTTCTGCAATGAAAGATTGGAATTCTTAAGCTCCTGAGACATAATTCCTAGCTTAATATTTGATTTATTAAGTTCGTGAGTTCGTTTAATGACCTCTTTTTCCATAGTGTTACTCCACTTAAGTAAAAATATTGTCAAGAGTGCAACAGAAGCAAACACTGCTGTTAACAAAGAATAACTCTTGAGTCTTTCTGTGAAGAGAGTATCCGCCGTCTTTGCAAAAATTTCCTTTGTCGGCGTTACCACTTGAATGAAATAAGTAGGTGTACCTTGTATTAATACTGGTTGTCCTGTATTGATTCTTTCAGTCTTTCCGTAATCATATACACCGTAATTTGGTTTTCCAGTCAGAAGAGTCGTTGTAAGATTGTTTAAAATTTCATTCTGAGTAATAAAACTTTGGACTATTTTTCCAAAGAAATTCTTTCCTACGAGGTTCGTATCAGCACCTACAGCTAGTATCGTCGCATTCTTATCGTAAACAACTAAGAATTGCGAATTAATATCATGTACATTTCCATATCGGGAAAAGAACTTTTCAGTAGGTATTGATGCTCCAATTAGACCTAGGTATTGATTATTCTCTTTATTTATCATGGGAACTGCAATAAAGATTGAATAAATGTCTTGGCCTTCAAAACCTTTGGAAAATACAGGTTTTAGTTCATTCCTAGCTTCTTTTACCCATTCTTTCTGAGAAAAATCGGAACCTAAGTAAAGATTCGTTCCTTGAAGCGATAAATCGGTAGTTACAATATCATCGTTGTCGAGCACAAATATTCTGTCTATGATATCATCAATTGAGTTGTATTTTTCGTTGATTATGCTATTGATTTTTTTTGGATCCGTATCTTCTTCCTGCAAGTATACAGAATTGGCTAAACCGTCAAGTACCGTAGTGACTAGCGTAAGGTCTGAACCTATATGTTGCGAAAGACTCTTTGACGCAATTTGCTGTCTATCAATTTGTTCAGATATAAGATTGCTCTTAACGTTCTCTTCTGTCACAATTTGGATAGAATAAAACACAGTGAATGAGAATATAACTATTGATATCACGGATAGAATCCCAATCTTGTAGATTTTTGGTAATTTCAGGAACATGTGGGTACTGTCCTAAATATAATATATTATGTTACTAATTTCCTTTACTCCTATCAATATAACACCATAACTACATCGACTCGTGGTAAATGGATCCAAAGTATATAATATAATAGCATACATTCAAGCAAATAGATCTACATGGTGGAAATTTCAGCTGAAACACCAGATACTACTTGAGAGATTTGATCATAGTATTTGTTTTTTAACTATTTCAATAAACTTCTCTTTCTCAATTGGTTTTTGAATGACCTGTTGTGGACCTACCTCAGGAATTAACGTTAAGAGTTCTTCGGCAATGTTGAGACAGGTTGCGAATAATATCTTAACGTCATGTTTTATCGACTTGAGCCTATAGTAAAGTTGGAAGCCATTTATCTCTGGCATTCTAATATCACTTATAATTAGATCATAATAATCGGGGTCTGTGTTCGCATAGTGTAATAGGGCCTGTCGTGGATCCGAAAATGAATTTACTTCGAATCCTCCAAGTTTTAGGAATTTCTCTAGAACAACTAAATCATCTATTTCATTGTCTACAAGTAGTATCTTTGCTGTTCGAGAGGATTTAATACCGTTAAACACATATTTTTTTATTTCATCCAAAGATCTATTTAGGGGATTGATGTGTTCTATATTTATCTGGTTTACTTTTGAGAGTAAATATAATGGATAAGAGAACTTTCCTGCTCCACAATAGTAGCTTTTCATTTCTTCAAGCTTGTATGGACCAGTGCTTACTTTCAGTGATTTCATTATTTGGTAAAGATCATTTCCTACTATGATACTATTTGGCAGAGCAAATAAATTTATCTTGGAACAGAAATTAACTGTTGATCCAAACAGATCTTCCTTATCAAATCCCTTGATTTGAGTTCTTTCAACTTTTCCATAGTCAATACTTATCCGATAGCTTATTTTTGGCAAGTTGTGTTCTAAAAGTAAAGTATTGATATTTGCTCTCTCTTCAATCTGGGCAAAACAGCATTTCAGAACATTTTCGAAGGCACTTATGTTAGTTGTGTCTATTGTTTCGGGAAAATATGAAATTACTCCATCACCAACGGTCTTTATGATTCTGGCATGATATTTCTTGAGGATGTTTGCAACACTGTTGAGGAAAGTTGCATAAAAATTTCTAATATTTTTAGAAGAATCTATTGTCGATACTATTCTGGTAGAACCAACAATGTCGATCAAGCTTACACAAAAATTTTCAGAATTGTTATCAATTGGAACCTCATTATTATTTTGTCCGGGTATCGGAGCGTGTAAGTTTTTTGAATCAGAATTTAGTCTAATCGTAGAGAGATCCATTGTATTGTTATCAGTGACATCAATTAGAGTCTTGTTGTAACTCGTATCATCCCTGACTGCACTTTTCTCAAAATAATAGTTCACTTACTAAGTTAGATAGCAATTACTTTTAAGTAATGCTTACTTTTCGAATACTGATCAAAGAATAATTTTTACAAATTTCAATTCTCAAGTGACATTCGCACCACCTTGATAAAAGTTTCCTTCTCTACTGGTTTTTTTATGACATCCTCCGGACCGATATCAGAAAAGATACTGGTTAATTCCTTCGCTGCATCGAGAGCAGAAACAAATATTATTTTAGAATATGGGTTCATTGCTTTCAAGCTTTGATAAAGTTGTAGTCCGTTTAAATTTTCCATCCTTATATCGAGGATAACCAGATCGTAAAGATTGGGACTAGATGCAAAGGCCTTCAATGCCTGGTAAGAATCCGTATACGTTCTCACCTTAAATCCAGTGTAGGACAAAAATGACTCATAAGTAAGCAGTACATCAGGTTCATCATCAACGATCATGATGGTAGAAGTAAGGGCATGATCTCTGTTCACCTTCTTTTTTGATTTTGTTATCGCTTGATTGGAAATACCACTGACAAAATTTTCATAGGAATTTGCATCTACAATTGGATTTTCGATCCCCTTTAGGTCCATAACTGTCTCCCTCATTAGCCTTTTCAAGACATTTCGTCCAGTCTCAGTTATAGAAACATCAGTACCGACTTCTAACCATCCTAATACTCCTAACATCTTAATGTATCTTAAGCATACATTGTAATTTAATCGTGTTTTCGTGGCCAAGGCGGTCTTTTTTGATGAACCGTCGTGATACAATGTGTAAAGAATCCTCTGTGTCACATCAAACGAAAATGATCCGATGTTTCCTGCCACCTATACTTTTTATAGTTTCTCATATATGAAATTTCCTTATACACATTAATTAATTACTTTTCCCTTGATAGGAAAAGATATAGCTCGGAAGGAATTGCATCTCAGATCTGATTATTCACCGTTACGATGTTTCTTTTATTGGTTCAATGAATATATTGATAGTTGTGATTTTTGCAAGGTTCAAATGTTAACCTAGAAATTCCTTACTGGCCTAAGTATCGTTTGTTCACCAAAAGGTCTGATGCTATACTATATTTCCTTTTGATAACAAGATTTAAAATCTTGAAATAATGTCTGCTTGATGTTTTCTACAAGATTTTTAACCTCGTAAACATCATTCATTTCATTTAATTTTTCTGACTTGATGCCTAGTGATTCCAGTTCGGAAATCCAAGGCATGAGTGATTTGGGAATGTCGTAGTTTTGTGTATAAAGCTTCAATTGTGTAAAGATCGTTTGCACTTTATTTTAAGATAGTGTCAAAGATATCTTTAGCTTCTGAGAGTGCTTAATTCGGATGATCTGAACTTTACTAGATCGATATAAGAAAAACTATCCGTCTACTCCGGAATTTTCAGATTTTTTGAGTAATTTGGTCCTTAGGCAGCCCTTATTTATTCCGTGTTATTCGAATCTTCCTTGCCAGCATGAAATTTAATAGAGTATAATACAGACCTTGAAGGAAAAGAGGAAATTATGAATAATTCTTTTAAATTCAGGTGAGGCAGGAAATTCAACTAATGGAACGTCTTATGCTCATGATAAGCAATTTTGAATCATCTGTACTTGTGTATACTGTTTACAGGGCAATCAACTAACGCGAGTAGATTCTTTTATGTTAACAGTTGGTTTTTGGACTACAAGACCGAATGAGAAGGAAATGAATACTTGCGCTCTAACTCGAAAAAGTTCCATGGCTGACTGCGGCCTGTACTCCAGTATTAGGTATCGAATCGAGATTTCATGATTTGAAACCAATTGTACAGCCAAAAAGGACTAATCTGTAATCTTATCATGAGGAGATAGAGTCGCGGTCCAAAAACTAGATATAATAGCTTTATTGTGTCAAAACTTGTATTTGGTCTCGATTTCACTTTCAATTATCCTAATATGTTGCCTTTATTTATTAATCCACTCATCCGATCAAATTGTATTCGGCCAGAATGCAACTGTTCCTGTCCCCATAATGAGAGACTCTGACCTTGAGGTGGAATTGGTCGCCAAGCATTTTAATTTCCCTACTGCTATTGATTTTTTAGGAGATAACGATCTTCTATTATCCGAAAAAAATACAGGAAATGTATATGAAGTAATTAATGGTAACATTACGGGTCCATTACTGCATATAGACGTAGGGATCAAAGATGAACGCGGTTTATTGGGAATTGCCGCATCAGCAAATGCAAATAGCAATTCTCAAGAAGGCTCATCTATTTATCTTTACCATACGCAATGCATAAAAGATAAAGCTACTGATACACAGAATTGCGAAAATCGTGTAACTAGGTATGATTTAAACAGAGAAAATAATACTCTCACAAACCCCAAGTTGATCCTCAAATTACCAGGTTTACCGGGGCCAAGTCATAATGGGGGTAAACTTTTGTTGGATAAGAACGGAAATCTTTTTGTTACTGTGGGAGATTTACAATCAACAAAGTTTAATCAAAACAAAACAGGTTATGATACAAAGGCCCAGAATATTTTGAACGGTACTTCTCCCGATGGTCGTGCAGGAATACTACGAGTTACTCAAAATGGTAAATCAGTTGGATCTGGAATTCTTGGAGATGAAAGTCCCCTAAATCTTTATTATGCATATGGAATAAAAAACAGCTTTGGTATAGGTATTGATCCATTAACTGATAATCTATGGGATACAGAAAATGGTCCCCAATTTGGAGATGAAATTAATCTCGTCGAACCAGGTTTCAATAGTGGATGGGAAAAAGTACAAGGAATTTGGAAGCTGAATCATACAAGAGAGAAAGAGAGTATTATTGATGATTCCGAAAATGAATTAGAATTTGTCAACTTCGATGGTAAAGGAAAATATAGTTCTCCAGAGTTTGTATGGGACAAACCTGTCGCACCAACTGCCTTGGTATTTTTAAACTCTGAGAAACTAGGTGAACAATATGAAAATGATATTTTTGTGGGTTCTGCGAAAAAAGGAACGCTTTTTCATTTTGATCTAAATTCTGATAGAGAATCTTTGGATTTAACAGGTGACCTGACCGATTTACTGTACAGCAAGAAGGAAGATTCCAGTAGCATAGTATTTGGTGAAAATTTCGGAGTTATCACTGATTTGAAGGTTGGTCCTGATGGTTATTTGTACGTGGTATCAGCTTCCCGAGGAACTGATGAAGGAGCTATTTACAAAATAATTCCAAAATCAGATTAATATCCTTCTGCAAATGAAAGCAGAATTTAATGCTACTAAATTAATTTCTTAGGCTACGGTAATGGATGAGGCCACGGGTTTGAATACCTGTATGCGGAAGTTTCCAGTGTCTGCTACGTAGACTAGACCTGTATCTTTGTCCACTCCTACTCCCTCTGGCCGATTAAATTGTCCAGGGCTGCTACCCTCCAAACCAAACTTTGTTAGGAATGTTCCATTTGCAGTAAACACTTGTATTCTATTGTTATTTCTGTCGGTAACGTATATATTATCATTTTTATCAATTGACATGCCTGCAGGTCCATTAAACTCACCATCTCCCACACCCTTGGATCCCCACTTTAGAATGAAATTTCCATCTTTGGTGAATTTTTGAATCCTATGATTTCCAAAATCAGCAACATAAATATTATCATGCGAATCGATTATAACACTTTCAGGTTTTGAAAGCTGCCCATCCTCTGAACCTTCTTCAGCCCATTTCATAATAAATTTTCCATCTTTAGTAAACTTCTGAACATTTGCCAAGTCCCTATCGCTTACGTAGATATTGCCTTCAGAGTCAACTCCAGGGACATGCGGATGAAGAAACTGACCATCTCCTTCTCCTTGAGTACCCCATGTGGTAACAAATGTACCGTTAGATGTAAACTCCTGAATACGATAGTTAAATTGGTCGCTCAAATAAATATTTCCTGAAGGTACTACAGTTAGAGCTGAAGCTTTATGGATTTCACCATTTTCCTCGCCATAAGTTCCCCACTTTGTTAGGTAATTCCCTTTGGTATCAAATACTTGGATTCTATGATTTGCATAATCAGCAACGTATACCTTTCCCTTGAATGGATCAACATCATTTTGTCCGTCAAACCTTCCATTTCCCTTACCAAATGAACCCCACATACTGACAAAACTAAAACCTTTATCCAATGAGGTTGAGACACCTATGGATTTTTCAATGCTTCCTTGCAGAGATAAAGGTAAATCACTGTTATTCTTTTCTTCGTTTATTACACTTTGAAGTACTTTTGGATTATTCTGGAAGTTGCCCGTGCCTACAAATTCGGTACTCTTGTCTACAAAAATGTCAAAAGAGTCACTTGCAGAATTACCATTATCATCTTGAGCTATGATTTGAAAAGTCAATTTGTCATCGTCGTTTGTGTTTACCTCTGGAACTGTAACTTCAAAGGTCAAATTTGTAGTATTTCCTCCTATTTGTGGAGCAATTTCTGAAGCTGCAGTTTGTGAAATTATTCGGACATCTTCAGGATTTATAGGCTGACCACCGGTTTGCTTCCATGTAAAAGATAGCCTTTCGTTACCAGAATCGTGTACTGATACTCCCTTAATTTTCAATAACGAACCTGCCTCCCCTCTATAAGTTTGTAATGAATCAATAGTAACTTTAATCAAATCATTATTTTCATTGAGATTATCTTCTATTTGCTCAATCTGAAGATCCTCAGTATCGTTTTCTACAATATCTTCTAGAGGTGGTACAGAATCGTCTGTAATGTTTTCAGATACTGGGATTTCTGGAGTAGAATCGTCTGTAATGTTTTCAGATACTGGGATTTCAGGTGATATCAACTGATTTGTTTGATTGTTTGAAAGCATAGAGATTGCCGGACTTGTAGTTTTTACGCTGGGTGTCTGTCCTATGATAACGCTGAATGATGTTTGTGCTGTATTTCCTGATTTATCAGTTGCAGTACACTTTACCTGGTTGAGACCTAAAGGAAAGGTACTACCTGAAGGAGGATCACATGTTGTTACTGCAATGCCATCAACGATGTCTGAAGCATTTGCATTATATGTAATTTTTGTACCCTGTAGATTGTCAGCTTGTTTGAGAATACTATTTGGAACTTTGAAAGTAGGAGGCGATGTATCCTTTACTGTTACATTAAACATAGCATAACTAACAAGACTGGTGACGGGATCTTTTGCTGCACATAGTACTATAGTGCTACCCATCGGAAATGCGCTTCCGCTGGACGGATTACAATACACGGAGATATTATCTGAAGTAGAGCTAGTTGCATTTACCTGGAAATTTACCTGGGTCCAAGCAGGACTAGTTGCTCTGGCCATAATAAACGGAGGAGCTTCAACTGATGGCGGCTGTATACCTGTGACCTCGCTGTTCTGGGAGAAACCAGTTTGAATTAGTATCATATTATATGATAAGAAAAAAATAGTCACGAAACATACAATGTATTTTCCTCTTATCATAAACGGTTGCAGATTGATTGAACTAAATTTGCTTTTATATCTTTTTTCTTCCTCTACCCTTAGAAAATTAAATAAATAATAAAACATACAATAATATATTCTAATAAATTCATAGTTTATTTTAAAATTTTCTTAGTTTTTCAGTGTTAAACTAAGATGGTTCTATAATCTTGAATGATCCTGAAAAATCTGGTATTACCTGATGTTGTTGTAAGCTTTGGAAATTTCGTTTTTTGCTAATTCAAGCTCTGTCGGATTCTTGACCACGCAGGTTACCGGGGGATCAGTTCTACCCTTTCTTATAGAAATTATCAATGAATCTTCTTTTGATTGTACATCTGTAAAGACTCTAAAATTCAATGACTTAGCATAAGCTATCCTGTGAGGTCGTGGTTCTTCAATAACATTGTCTCCCAGAGATTTGATAAATGCACGAAGGTCAAGTAATAATCCTCTCGTTATTTCTTGTAAACCTGATAAATGACTTTCGAATGTAATACTTGATTTTTCATGATAAAAGCCGGAATTGCTCACAGCTCAAATACTTAATCCGTGGTATTTTAACTATCATATTTCTGAAGATATTTTGCATTTTGGAAAATTGTTTACGGTTTTTAAACTCAAATCCAATACTTTTCATAAAAATTGAAATATAGTATTGTTGACTATCATCCTAGTAATTGATGCATGATCTAAAATTTTCAAAATCATCAGTTATTTACTTCCTCCTCGTTTTTACTCCGATTGCAGTCCTGCTTGATTTTTTGCATATTGGATATGTTATTTTGTTTGTGGTAACTGCAATAGCGTTAATCCCTCTTGCAAAGTTAATAGGTGATGCTACTGAACATCTATCTACCCATTATGGCTCAACTCTCGGTTCTCTTATCAATGTTACCTTTGGTAACGCAGCTGAGATAATAATTGCAATTGTAGCTATTAATGCAGGGTTGCTTGAACTTGTAAAAGCCTCAATTACTGGTTCTATTTTAGGTAACATAATGCTTATTTTTGGTTTGAGTATGATTGCAGGGGGATTACGTCATAAGGAACAGCTATTTAATAAAGAAAATGCTGGGTTGCAGTCATCGTTAATTTTCTTGGCACTTATAGGCTTAGCAATTCCTACAATACTATCAAGTACTATGGTTGGAGGTACCGATGTTGAAAATCAATCAAAAATACAAATACTTAGTGATTCAGTAGCTATCTTGCTTCTCTTTGTGTATATAGTAGGAATCATCTTTACCTTTTTCACACACAAACATCTTTTTGTTCTACCTCACAGTAATTCAAGCGATCAACATACTGAGCATGACCACAAACATTGGAGTAAGAAGAAATCCTTTCTCATGCTCGGTGTGAGTATGGTCGGAGTAATAGTAGTAAGTGAGATTCTTGTAGGGTCTGTCGAGGAAACAAGTAGAGAATTTGGTTTTGGTGAGATGTTTGTAGGAGCCATTATTGTAGGTATAGTTGGTAACGCTGCAGAACATAGCAGCGCCATCGTTCTTGCAAGAAAGGGGAAAATGGACTTGTCCATAGGAATAGCTGCTGGCTCTGGTACACAGATTGCACTTTTCGTTGTTCCCATTCTAGTATTAGTAGGGATATTACTTGGCCAACCATTTACATTAGAATTTACACTATACGAATTAGTTACTCTTTTTCTTGCCGCTATTATTATGAATCTAATAGCCTTTGATGGAAAGAGTAACTGGTTTGAGGGAATAATGCTGACCTCAGTCTACATAATAATTGCCATTGGATTTTTCTTCATAGGCTAACAGCCATTGATGCAATTATTTGATTAGTTTTCATAAATGAAATGGTGCCAAAACTTATTTTGCCGATTTGGAATAGTAGAGAAGAATAGATGATTTTATTCTTTGCGAGTCCAATCGGATTAGGGCATGCTACCAGAGATATTGCCATTTGCGAGGAGTTGAAATCGTTAACTAAAGAGCAAATATCGGTAATCACGGGTAGTCCGGCATATGATATTTTCTTCAACTACGGATATTCCGTTGAGAATGTATATAATCCTGAAAAATTTGATATTGATAATTTAATGCAATTACAGTCACCTCTGAAATGGCTTTTTAAATATTACATGTATTATAGAAGGTGCAAACAAATTGCCTCTAATTTTGTGAATACGAATAGAGAAGGTCTGATAATTAGTGATGAGGATTTCGCATCTATCGCCATTGGAGAAAAAAAGGACCGAAAGCGAGTAGTGATAACTGATCTATTAGAAACTCATTTTGTCAATGGTGTTTTTTCGCCCATAGAATCAATGATGAACAAATCTATGCAAAATATGCTAAAAAAATGCAACCATGTTATCATACCTGATGTTGGCGAAGATGTAGATAACATCTCCTACGTAGGTCCAATAGTTAGAAATTTAAGTAATCCTAATAGAAATCAATTACGTAAAAAATTGGGTATTGTAAAAAGAACTATATTGATTAGTGTTGGTGGAACTAGTGCAGGTCGTTACTTAATTGAAAAAGCATTAAGTGCATACAAAAATTTGTTGGTAGAAATGGATATGGATTTGTTGGTTGCAATGGGACCTTCGTTATCCAAGATTGAAGACAATTATACCATTTATAAAAACATTGGATTTGTTCCTAATTTACACGAATATATTTATGCATCCGATCTAGTTGTATCTTTAGCAGGAAGATCTACAATAGATGAATCACTAGTTTATGGAACCCCAGGGATTTTCATACCTATCAAGAATCATTTTGAACAAGAACAGAATGCAAGAAAGCTAGGTTACTCATATGAGGATATCTCAAGATTGGAAACCTTAATGAGAGAAACAATTGAAACTGGAAGACTTAATACCAAACTAGAAAATGGATCCCGAAACGCTGCTAAAATTATTATGAAAGTGATATGATAATAAAGAACAATAAAAATACAGACTTAAATTTCTAATGGATTTGTAAGGCCTTCGGAGGGATTTGAACCCTCCTCGAGCGGTTTCTTCCAACAAGATTTAATCGTTGTCCACAGCCGCCTATACTGACCAGGCTATACTACGAAGGCCATTCAACATTGCTTTGATATATATAGAGTATATAATTGTTCGATAAATGATTTTTATACTTTAATGAT
>DATFBL010000081.1:0-27342 GCA_035253865.1 Nitrososphaeraceae archaeon
GTTTTATTGTGGTAACATCGGAAAGCAAGATAATGCTTGATTGTGGGATAAATCCTGGTGAACCGTTAGGAATTTCAGCTTATCCACGATTGGACTGGTTTAATTTCGATCTGGATGAACTAGATGCTGTAATAATAAGTCACGCACACATTGACCATCAGGGATTTTTACCAGCATTATTCAAGTTTGGTTACAAGGGACCGGTTTATTGCACTGAACCCACACTTCCTTTAATGACGCTACTGCAGTATGATTCTGTAAAAATTTCAAAGAGCAATGGAACATTTTTACCATATGAAGCAAGAGATGTAAATGAAGTAATCAAGCATTGTATAACGTTACCTTACGGAAAACCTACCGATATTTCTCCCGACGTTACCATAACATTCAACAACGCTGGCCACATAATGGGAAGCGCAACGGTACACATCAATGTATTTGGAACTCATAACATTCTTTATTCAGGAGATTACAAGTATGCCAGAACTCAATTATTGGATAGCGCTGTCTCCGTTTATCCCAGAGTAGAGACATTGATAACTGAAAGCACATACGGTAACTCAATCGATATAATGCCAGATCAATCTGTGGTATACAAGACATTTACAGACACAATTAACAAGACTTTATCATCTGGTGGTAAAGTACTCATTCCAGTCCCTGCTGTCGGTAGGGCTCAAGAAATAATGTTGGTCCTCGATAAGGAAATGAGAGAAGGACGCCTTATGGAGGCTCCAGTCTTTATTGAAGGAATGATATCCGAAGCAAGTGCTATCCATATGGCGTATGCACATTACCTTGGATTTGATGTAAGAAAATCGGTATCTAATGGTGTAAATCCATTTCAATCGGAATACTTTACGGTAATTAACGGACACGAAAGAAGAGAAGATGTATTCAATGACGATAATCCAAGTGTTATAATGGCAACCTCGGGAATGCTGGAGGGAGGTCCATCTGTGGAATACTTTAAGAAAATCGCTCCAGATAAGAAAAATAACATTATCTTTGTTTCATACCAGATAAATGGTACATTGGGAAGACGTGTCATAGATGGCGGTTTGATGGAAATAAGCATGCTCGATGAAAAGGGCAAGGTTAAAGTTATTCCCATTAGATGTGCTAGTCAGAAGATTGATGGCTTTAGCGGTCATAGTGATTTTAACCAGATTATGAATTTCACCGCTAGAATAAAACCAAAAAGAGTTTTGGTCAATCATGGTGAAAAATCAAAATCAGAAAACGTAGCCAGCAATATTATCTCAAGATTTAAGATAGGATCAATTGTTCCTGATAGTAGGGAAATTATCAAATTAAGATAATAATATTCTACGTCGATTTTATGTAGGCAATTAAAACGCGTTAGCATTCACAATTATACATAAAACAAATTGATACTACTGGTCCTCAAATTGGTAAGATTGAATTTGAGACATGCTAAAGTCTTTTGTATTAGATTTACATTTTCAAGTTCAATAACGCAGATTAGTACATATTCATGGCGAATATTTTAGAAAATTCTGAAGATTCAGACAAGTTTGTGCCAAAATAGTCAAACATTCTCAAAACAGAATACCGAAATTATGGTTAAGTGCTGTAGTTAACATTGTATATATCACATCAACATTTTGGGACTCTACGGCTTTGTGGACAGATAGGAAGCAAAAATGGATAGTTCGTTCAGTATCTTTTTAGATATGTGCGTATAACTATAATTGTAATTGGCTATAAGATACAAATGTATTAATTGCAATATTGTGCTAAGTGGGGAAGGTGCATCTAGACATTACCTTGCGAATCCTACTCATAAACTTGAAAAACTTCCACCTCAATTAAAGCAAGCCAAGAATGTTGATTCTTCTTGAATTGAGGATGTATTTTCTAATTTATTCTCTTATACTCTCTAGAGTTGAAACGACTTGCCATAGTAACGTCCGTATATGAGATTGCATTTGGGGATTTTGAGTCACATTATCTAACATACTTATAGTATTTGCTGCCCTAACCGAAATGGACCCATTTTTTTCATCCTTTATTCCTGTCAAGATCTCCCTTACAATATTTCGAATATTTTTTTGAATATTATTATTTCTGGCAATACTGTCCAAGGTGCTGATAGCATTTGCAAGTCTTTCTTGATTTTCCTTGTCCCTTATCTCTTTCTTTGAAGCCATTGATGTAAACACTCTCCACTTTTTTTATCTTACAATACAGTGACTTTTGAATGTTTTTCCAACCATCATAACTTAATTTTATAGTAAATCTGAATAATATTAGACAATACCAATTAATAATATCTGCTACTCATCTAACCATAGATGTCGGAACCTGACATAACTACAAAGAAGAGCATATCTCAACCACCATTAGATTTACTATTCAATCCGGCCGTTTTATCAAAGAAGGATGTTTGGGAAATTGATGTTTCATTGTTGTTGGAAATGTTATTGAAACTACTCAATAATAGTGGGAAAAAGGATCTCCGAATGTGTGGTATCGCGGCCTTGTCTTCTTCACTAATCTATCGTTTGAAGGTAGAGAGCATCTTACGATTAGAGAAGATTTCTAAAATCAAGAAAGGTGTTGAAGTTGTTGATATTCAACCTATTCCAAACCTGAAACCACTTGAAATCCCATTTAGGATAGAGCCTACCTATCCTGTTACCCTGGAAGAATTATTACACGTTCTTGAGAATATGATAAATGGTCTGGCAAATCCAAAGCCCAGACGAAGTCAGCTCAATCTAGAATCTGTTGAAACATTCAACTTTGATGAGTACTTGGTGAAGTTTGAAAAGATTCTTCAATCTTATGAGGATATGATTTTTGACATCGTAACTGCTGACAAATGTGTCGAATTTAAGAATCTTACAATTAAAATGAATTCTATTGAAATTGTTAGATGCTTTATTGCGATGTTATATCTCGCCATGAAGAGCAAGATACATGTTGAGCAAAAAGACGATGAAATACTGATTTCTTTGAACGAAAACATTGAATAACAAAGCTTGGTAACTAAGGTACAGACAGGTGCCTCAATCACTCCCTGACGCTGAAATTACAGCAAGAATTGAAGCAGCTCTATATGCTGCCGGTAGACCTCTATCAATCAATGATTTAATGAGGGCAGCTGGAATTAATTCTAAAGAAAAGGTAGTCAAATTACTGCATGAACTAATAAGAAAAACTCAAAATGTGCTGACAGCTTTAGAAATCGCTCAGCTTGATGATGACAAATTTGTCTTTCAAGTAAAACCTGTTTATATGCCTCTAATTAGACGGTTTGCTCAACAACCTCTGATCCCTGTTGGTGCGCTGAAAACTCTATCATTTATTGCTTATGAACAACCAATCACATCAAAAAGACTAGTCCAAATTCGAGGAAGTCAGGTTTACACACATCTAAAAGAGCTAAGAGCTCACGCATTCATTGAATCAGAGCGATTGGGAAGAATGAAAATTTATAGAACAAGCAGAAAATTTGAAGAATATTTTGGGATAAATGATCTCAACGCACTCAAAAACAAAATGATTCTAAAATAGCTACTTTACACATTTGACTATCAATAGAAAACCTCATAATATGGTTCAATTCCAATTATCATGCAATCATGAAGAAATCTATAGAGAATCTATATGGTCGAAAGTACACCGGAGGCAGAAAAATCGCCATGAGAAGCAGGCGAAAATTCGAAATAGACAGATATCCAAATGAAGCATTGATCGGAAATGATATTAAGGTGACAAGAAGGATACGTGGAGATAACAGTAAGACTGCACTGAAAACTGTTGAATTCGCAAATGTTTCAAATGTGGAGGAAAATAAGACTATAAAGTCGAAAATTCTTAGAGTTATTAAAAACACTGCTAACAAGGATTACGAAAGAAGAGGAGTAATTACCAAAGGTACCGTAATAGAAACGGAATTGGGTCTAGCAAGAGTAGTATCAAGACCCGGACAGGTGGGCGTTATTAATGCATTACAGCTAAAGAAATAGTTAGGTTGACATAAAAATTATCTTGAATCAACTAGACGGAATGGTTTGGCACATAATTGTTCTAAATTAAGGTAGCTATCTCTTCAGCCCCATATGATATTATGTGATTAACACCTGCTCTTATCATAGATGAAAAATACGCAATCATCCATTCATGTTCTTCAATGAGTTTATTTCGTGTAGCGGCTTTTAGCATGGCAAATTCTCCAGATACATGTTGAACAGCTATTCTACAATTGATCCGATCAACAATCCTGCTTATCAGGTCAAGATTAGACATCGATGGTTTTATTGTTATGATATCCGCCCCCTCATGGAAATCCAATTCTATTTTTCTCAACATTTCCCTAGAGTTTGAATATCCTATTTGATAATCAGATTTGTCAATCTTTGAAAATTTCTTAAATGCAGTCATACGAAATGGTGAGTATAAGCAAGAATGCTGTTTTGAAAATGACATTATTTTAGTATCTCCGAATCCGTTCTTATCGAGATTATTCCTAACTGACAGTACCAGCCCATCCATCATAGATGATGGTGCAACGATGTCGACGCCTGATTCTGCATAGCTAAGCGAGATTTTTGACATGAAATTCAGAGTTTTGTCATTATCGACATGGTTATCTTGATAATTTATTAGCCCACAATGCCCCGACAAGTTGTACTGACAAACACAAACGTCGGCAATAACCTGCAGTTTTTTGTCAAAGCTTGTTTTTATGCTTCGTATTGTGTTTTGGACAATTCCCTTGTTATTCCATGCCTCAGATCCTGTTGAATCGTGTTTCTTTGGGGTTCCAAAAATGATTACCTTATTGATTTTGAGGGATAGTATTTTTTCGAGTCTATCCGTTAGGTTTCTATCTGACATTATGTGAAGGTCGCTATTAGGTGCATTTTTGTATTTTCCGATAATAATGGGAGTAATCAAATTACTTGGTTTAAGAGGAGCATTTAGCCTGATACTATTTGATGTCAATTCTTAACTTGTGATTTTGTTATAAATATATTCATATTTTAATTAAGTACAAAGCGGAAATCATCGTGTATTAAGGATGAAAATATATGAAGAGTAAAATATCCTACTTTGTAAATTAAAAGAGTTTGACCACTGTATCAGTTGGAATTCCATCGTACAACGAAGAATCAAATATTCAAAAGATTCTGGGAAATGTGATTCGTTCTAATTTAGATTCGATTGATATGGTCGAAATAATAATCTCTGATGATTCAACTGATGATACCCCCAATATGGTTGAGCAGTTCAAGCAAAATCATTCAAATAAAATTATCTTTCTTCATGATGATAAGAGAAGAGGAGCAGCTAATGCCTGGAACAATATAATACAACATGCGACCGGCGAAGTTATTGTCCTATATGATGCCGATGTTATACCAGACGCAAATTGCACGGTAGAATTGGTTGGCAAAATCGATAATAATGTAGGTATTTGTGCATCTAATGCAAGGCCGGTCAAAGATTTCGGAATTCCCGCTAATGGAACTATGTTTGTTAGCCAATGGTTGGAATCAGTGAGGAAAAAGCAACTGTCTGAATACACCGTAATGGGCAGAGGTTTATCGATAAGATCTGACATTGCCAAGAAAATTTCCATACCTGAAGGCCTGATTGCCATAGACCTCTATTTACAAAACAAAGTATTGGAAATGGGATATGATGTAATATTCAATCCCAATGCTATTGTTCTATTCAAACCAACAAAAACGTTTGTTGATTTCATATCCCAAGTTGTAAGGGCAGTGAATGGCCATAATCAGCTAAAAAACCTTGGATACGACATGAAAAATCAGCTTGCACTAAAAACTGCACTGAAGGAATTTTTTAGCGTTGCAAGTAGAAATCCATTAGGAGCGCTATCAACATGTATATGCTATATCATGATTCCTTTCTATGTAAATAGAATAAAAAACACAGACTCTGCACTATGGCACACTGCTAAAAGCACAAAGTGAAAGCACAATAACGTTTAGAATTTCTAATAATCTATTTGATTGTCAGGTCTATATTAGTCAAAATAAAAATGGTATAAATATTGCTCTTCAATTACGATTGTAGAATTGAGTGATAAATCAATTGCATCTTGCGGATACATATGCTATCCAAGAGATAACAATGCTCAAAATTTGATAGAGTATTGGAAAAATTCTGATGTTGTTAAGGATTTGTACTTTGCTACGGCTACATTTGCATTTGAAAGCAAGCCGTATTTTCCTAATAATTCAAACCACTATATTCTTGTCAAATATGACGGCCTTGACAATATTGTTGAAGGAATATCAAAATATCAACGACCAAATAGTTCTCTCTTTCTCTTCAATAATGAAACGGAGTTATTTGAAAAATACCACGATAAGGTCAGCTACGTTTCAATGTACTATACAAGATACGATCAAGACAATCATGAATTAAGAGATATTGCAGGCATTTTAGCGAGAAGAGATATGGTCGTTAGCGCAAACCTTGGAAATCTTAAATTTATGAACAACAAGAAATTGCCATTTATTTTTCCACATGCAGATAATATCATAATTTTAGAAGTTGATGGCAAAAAGAGCCATCAAAGTGATCAGAATTATTGTGAAAAAACAAGAAAAGATGTTGCAAGAAAAGGGATTCCTCTTATTAATCTAGTAAGTTTCTCTATTTTAGAGAAATTAAGATAGTACGATCCGATCAGAACCGTTAAATATGAAGCAATTTTCTACTTTTTCGACCAATATTGAGCAAACCGATGGATTTGGGCAGCCTAAAAGTAGGTTCCTATATAATTATTGACAACGAACCATGCAGGATTGTTTCATACGACCATAGTAAGCCTGGAAAACATGGTTCGGCAAAAGCGAGAGTTTCTGCAATCTCTGTATTCGACGGGTCAAAGCATAGTCTAGTATCACCTGTTTCTGCAAGTGTGGATGTTCCACTAATAGACAAGAGAAATGGTCAAATTATCTCCATCTCTGGACAAACTTATCAAGTTATGGATCTAGAGACTTTCGAAATGTTTGAAACTTCTTCAGCTGAAGAGGAAATACGAGAAAAAATTATTCAAGGAGCTGAAGTTGAATATTGGAAAGTTCTTGAAAAGGTAAAAATAACCAGAATAAAAAGCTAAATCCACGGATCCGAGATATTCAAATCATTATGATAATAGATTACCAAATAAGATATCATTCCTAAATTCATAATCTAATAAACTTATAAGAGATTTTTGTAGAATCAAATATGATGATTGATGGTTCTGTTTCAATCTCTCCTTCGATATTCGGAAATTCTCTATGTGCGCAACCCGGGTTTAGTACCAGTACATCGTGTATTTTATCTTCTCGTTTCTTATGTGTATGACCATGAATGACCAAATTGTATTGTCGACTTGAGATGATGGCCTCTGTCATCTTATCACTGGTACCGTGATATACGGCTATTTTGAAATTATCTAATTCCAAGTCACAAAATTCACCATACAATTCTCCGCCAATACCTTGAAAATTTTTTAGTAATCCTAATTTTTCACCATCATTATTTCCAAGTACACCTATTAATTTGCCATTCAAATGTTTGAATTCCTTTACTACTCCAGGGAAAACATAATCACCAGCATGAATTACGTAGCTGACTTTATTTTCATTGAATATCTTTATTGCGCTCTTAACGGTTAAGAGGTCGTCATGTGTATCGGATATTATACCAATATTCATAAATTATACTGATTGATGACATTTATTGCAAATAAACGAATCTATTGCAAAGAACAAGGTTTTCACAGTACAATTGGCTTTGCTTTAATCATTGCTAGGAATTTCTCTTTTCTGGTTAGTCCTGGATCGCTTTCGAATCTTGACAAGGAACCAGATTACGAATACCGAAATAACAACGGCGGATACTATGTCGAGATATATTGCATATTTATCTATATTCTTCCAGTTATGCCCAAATATGATACCAACGTAAGTTAACATTGCATTCCAGATAAGAGATCCTAGAAAAGTATAAATCGAAAACTTAACAAAATTAGTTTTACCAACACCGCACGGAAGAGAAATATATGTTCGGATTGCAGGTAATAATCTGCAAAAGAATGAAATCTTGTCACCATATTTCTGGAATAATTCTTCAGTAAATTCAAGATGACTTTTCTTAAGCAAGATGTACTTTCCATATTTTATTATGAATGCCCTTCCAACCTTAATTCCCAAGAAATATGTCAAGATTGAGCCTACCAGATTTCCAAGGGTGCCAGCGAGTACTACACTAATGGGATCAAATGTCCCGTTGCTAACCAGAAAACCTGAAAATGGCATAATTATTTCACTTGGAATTGGAATTAGTGCACTTTCTAATACACTTAGTAAAAAAATACCTGGGTATCCTAAGGTAGATATGAATGACATAACGAAATCTATGACTGGCTTTAGGATCTCGAACGTGATTGACAACTAACAACTAGAAAATTAATGGCATAAATATCTCTTTATTTTTTAAGAAAGCTCTTGTTATCATTACATGCCGGAGGCGGGACTTGAGCCCGCGGCCTTTCGATTATGAGTCGAACGCTCTGACCAAGCTGAGCTACCCCGGCGCTCAGCTCCTTGAGCAGAATGATTTTTTGAAACATAATATATTTTATTCAAGTGTCCTTCATAATGGCACGCATTAACTCATGAACTTGTCTGCACGAACAATGATAAACACGTCCACCTCAGAGAAGGGTGGAGCATTCAAGAAACCTTTTAATTTAGATCTTTGATTTTGTTGACTATGAAGCAGACTATCAAACGTGGAATAGTCAAGACAGTAACCAATGGAATACAAATTTCACGATATGGGAGGGGTTATTCAAAGGATGAACTAGTACAATCAGGAGTAACAGATATTCGAGTTGCACGCAAGAACAATATCCCAATTGATCCTTTTCGAACAACAGGATACGAGGAAAATATTGAACAACTCAAGAGTTTTTTAGGTCAAGAAATTTCGAAGACTAAGCGTAATACAAAAAAGGGCGAAAATAATAGCAAGCAAAATTCCTAAATGAATGTCTTGAGGGCCCAAATTCATACACTGCACATTTTTCTCGCTCTACATCTAGATCCATATTGCGGATACACTAATTTACATAGCCCAATAACAGGCAGCTTCGTGTGAAAGTTCTGTATTATTTCAATTCATGTATTGGAGACTGTTAAATCTATTGCAAATATCCTCATCATGAACACGTTTGTTGCAATATTCATCTATTGATGTGTTTCCACTACGAAGATCTGCTAATGATTGGTTCCAAAGTGCGTTAAAGTTCTCAATTTTATATGCCTGGTTACTTAATTGAATCTGTGAATAAATCAAAAAACCACTTAACACTATTGCTCCTATAATCAAGATTATTATGATTGGTCTGCGTCCCAATGTACCAGTGGCGGTATTGCCAATTCTCTTTACAACCTTTTCTGTATCGCCCTGTTCTCTATTCACTTCGGTAGGCTTATCCTCCGTTGTCTTTTCAGGCTGAATTGAATCGTCAGGCTTATTTTCGTCCACGATTTTCGCCTCTTCTCGAAGGCTTTCCGCTGCTTCTCGGAGATTTTCTTCTGGTTGTATAATGCCGGGCTGCTCTTTTGCTGCTACTACGTCTTCTTGATTTTCCTTCTTTCTATCGATATTATTTTCCTCGTCTGCCATTGCTATATGATTGAACAACAAATATTAAGAATATGTCATGTTCAGAGATAAATCGAACTTACCTCCTTTCAATTTCACTCATACGCTTGTAATGTTCGAATATTTTGGACACGAGAATCGGATAATTCTGCTATATTTGCGATAAGAAGGAATAGTTCCACCTATAATTTCATTTTCGATACTGGCGATTCTAATAAATGTCACTGACAAGGCAAGAGTATTGGATTTCGCCTATGGTGAGATGCTTGAATAGGTGGTATTCGTGTTACTTGATGGTAAAGTCTGATTACTGTTTCCACTAGAGTCAACATCTACCTCATCTTGTGCCAACGAAGGGTCCGCGGTTATGGGCCACTGAGCAAAGGTAATTGAGGGAATACATATCAAAATAAATGTAATCATGACTGAAAAAGCAAAGTAAGTCTCTTTCCCCATTGATATTCATGTTACTTCAAAGTTTATTAGTGAATGTATTTTGCCACTGGCTGGTCTTAGATTAATTTTAAGAGTTGATAGACAAAAAGGTAATAACCTCTCTTTTTTCAGGGACAATTTGGATAAGACCTCCTTCTTAAATTCGCTATTATTTTTCTAAAATTTGAGGATTGTTCGAGCTTTGTGCAGTTTTTGCACTCATCAATCATATAAAGCCCGTGTTATCCATTCTTTATGTTTTCTTAATGCATTAAAGAAAAATTATCATTATATCAACCTTATTTGTTATAAATCCTAACTTAATATATCTGCGTTAAACTTACTATATATATAAATATATCCTCCCAATAATATATTCATGACTAGTGCCTTAGTTTCCGAAAGTATCTCATCACTCCTCTCATGGCCTGTTGGAAATTTAATGAATAATGATGCAATCATACTTGAAGCCGATAAGACTCTGGATGAAGCAATAAAAAGAATGAAGGAAAGAAACCTGCGTAGTGTCTTGGCGACACACCTTGGAGAAGTGGTCGGTATGGTAAGCAAAACTGATATACTCTATAAAGTAACATCTGAGGGGAAAAATCCTTCAAAGATTAAGCTGAGAGAAATAATGACATCACCTGTTCTGGCAGTTAATCCACAAAATACCATAAAAGATGCACTTACAATCATGAACAAGCGGAATGTAAGACAATTGATGGTTCATGCATACTCTGCTGTTCTTGGCATAATCTCACGCGAAGACATTTCGAGGAAAATGGAAGCAATCGCACTTTCATCCATTGATGAAGTTCTTCATGGAACACCGGTATGTATTATTGATACCAAGTCAATAGAATATGTAAAAGATTCTAGTAAAGCCAATTTCAAATGTGCATATTGCGGTTCTCCATTTGATACAAAAGAGGGTCTTTCAAAACACATTGATAGACTCCATAATGAGTCTGGGATTTTGGAAGGCGATGTAAGACACCTTATGGAATGATTCATTGCTGTTTTCTTAGACAACCACTTTTCTACACAGTTAACTAATACTATATTTAGTAACGTACTATTCTTCATCCTTGTACATCTCTAATTTAATCCATATGCGCATTTTTTTTACAATAGACTTCTTTTACTTATTCATTTAAAAAAGAAATTGATTATTTTTTTGCCCTTATCAGAAAATATGGAAAAATGGGATGTAATGACAACTAGTCGCGTGAATAACCTAAGGATCGTAATTATTTACTATGAAGACACATCATATGAACCTGATGATTTATTAGCAATTTTCTTGACCTGTTCAAGTGTCAAAAGATTTCAGGTTATGCTGTGTTTATATTATGTTTCTCACTGGTCTTTTACTTTTTTCTACAATTAGTTTAATAGCGGCTCAGCCGGACTTAACTATCCCGGATGCCTTTTCTCTTCTTCAACCTAACTTGACAACTCCAAACACCCAACCTAACTTGACAACTCCAAACACGGTAATATCCAACCAACAAGCGAAAGAAAGTACTCCTTCTTCATCGATAACTGAGACAATTAATGAAGTATTATCTGGTTCAATAGATGGAATGATAGGAGATACTGTAGATATGTTAAATAGCAACAGCGGAAAGCCGGGGGAAACATCTGATAAAAGCAGCCTTGAAGGAGAAATACCTTCTAGCCTTACTTTGGAAAAAAATAACCAAACTATCGTACAAGACACCCCCTCTGAAACAATACCAATTGGGAATGCCAGCAACAACACCCAAAACATTATCAAAGTATTGCAACCCAATCAAAGTGCTCAAGATTCTGTTGACAAGATAAAGCAGTCATTCCAAAAATCTATGTATAATTCTACGATTGCGCAGAGTTTTGACAATAATAGTTTTACCAAATTGGCGGATCAAAATACTTTTGATAATTTGATTTACAAAATGCAAAACATTTTGGAAACCGATCTATTCAAATAAGCAAAAGGTTGACAAAATCATCAGCAGTTCTCAATTGTCTCATTTTTGTTAAAGTACCTATATTTGACCTGACGTATCACATCAAACTATTGTTATATTATCTTAAAATGACTAAATTGTGATACTTATGTAATACTACTGTACAATGTTATATTTTTAATCTTTTTAAAGTTATTTGAAAACCTTATATTCTTTATATATTTATGTGAAAATATGAAGCGTATTGAAGCGATAGTTCATAGTGAAAAAATTACGGAATTAAATGAAGAACTAAAAAAGATAGGAAATAGCGGAGCTACAATATATGATGCAAAGGGAAGAGGACATGGTGAAAAACCTATGGTACAATCAGGACGTGGAACGGGGAAATATACTTCAGAATTTTCTTCTAGGTCATGCTTATCTACGGTTGTGGATGATGGTGAAGTTGATAAAATAGTGAAGGCAATATTGGATACTGTAAGTACCGGTTCTCCTGGAGATGGCAAGATCTTTATTTCGACGGTTGCTGAAGCGATAGATATAGGAACTCAAAAAAGAGGAAACGGCGCTCTCGAATAATTCCAGGAATTTTCGGATTCTTTAACTTTCTATATCCAGTTCTATGCAAAATTTCCATTAAGGCCACTTATTCACCTCGGTTTTTAGTTACAAATCTTTTGCATAAGCTGAGAGTATTTCTATATTGATTTCTATCTAAAAATGAAAAAAACATATCACTTTTAAGTCAGATTGCAAAAATATCTAAATACTAATGGCTATTGGCAGACAGATCAGACTTTCAAGGATTTTGAATAATGGCAAAATGCTTTGTATTCCAATGGACCATGGAATAACAAACGGTCCTATCCCCGGACTGGAAGATGTTTATGAGTTTATTTATCGATGTGAAAATTCTGGAGTTACAAGTGTTATAATAAACAAAGGTATTATCAAGTCATTACCTCGACCTCCAAAAGTAGGTATTATTGCGCATTTGTCTGCCAGTACGTCACTAGGACTTTCGCCAAATAAGAAAGTACAAATGGGTGGTGTAGAGGATGCAATAAGGCTAGGGGCAGATGGTATTTCAGTTCACATAAACATAGGCGCTAAGGAAGAACCTGAAATGCTCCAAAAATTGGGGATAATTTCAGACAAATGCAATGAGTGGAACATTCCATTAATTGCTATGATGTATCCTAGAGGAGAGAACATCAAGAATCCCTATGATGTAGATATTGTTTCACATGTGGCTAGAATAGGTGCAGAAGCAGGGGCCGATATTGTCAAGACAGTTTATACTGGAGACAGAGATTCATTTAAAAAGGTGATTAGAACATGTCCAGTTCCTGTAGTTATTGCCGGTGGACCAAAAGCGACCACTGATGAGGATATATTGGAGATGTGTGATGGTGCTATACAAGCTGGAGCGATTGGTGTTACCTTTGGGCGTAACATATTCCAGCATAAAAATCCACCAAATATACTCAACGCATTATCTAGAATTATATTTAACAGTGAAAAACCAAGAGAGGCATTAAAGAATATTGTCAGTTCAAAAAAATAGAGAATTTATACTAAAACCACTCGTAGAAAAAGAAAAACTAGATGATTTTTTATCCAAAGTGTCGAATGTATCCATGATATATGGAGACCCTTCCGTTATCACAAGCAAGAAATTTAGAACAATATTTCATTCTGACAATGCGGATTTTGTTGTATGTAATACGCTAGATTTGCTGCGAAAGAGTAAAAAAAATCTAACCAAAAGTGTAGGATATGTTAAGAAAATATCTAATAATAACGATCTAGATGAAATAGTTCTCGCATCTAAATATGGTGCAGATTTTGTGATTGTTGAGGCCACAGACTGGAAGATAATTCCATTAGAGAATCTTATTGCTAAGCTTCAAAAGACTGGAACAAAAATATACACGACTACAAGAAATTCTGAAGAAATTAGAACAATGTTCTCTGTTTTAGAACTTGGCGTTGATGGGGTTATATTGGAAACAGATGATGTAAATCAAGTTGAGAATTCACATGAATTGCTTGATAATCCTACTTTCAAGTTAGACTATGCAAGAATCTTAGAATTAAAGGACGTTGGAATGGGTGAAAGAGTATGCGTAGATACAGTATCGATGATGGACATAGGTGAAGGAATGCTTATTGGCAGTAGATCTAATTTCCTATTTCTAGTTCACAACGAGTCAGTAGGCTCCTCATTTACTTCACCAAGGCCATTTAGAGTAAACGCAGGAGCTGTTTACTGTTATACTGCAATGTCTGATGGAACCACAAAATATTTGTCCGAACTTGAAGCGGGTGTCGAAATTCTTGTTGTTAGCAAAGATGGGACGAGTAGAAAATCCACTGTTGGTAGATCAAAGATTGAATCCAGACCGATGAAGTTAGTAAAGGCTGAGATAGATAATTCTAATGGAACTGTAATTCTGCAAAACGCTGAAACAATTAGGTTGATTACAAAGGACAATAAACTAGTATCTGTAACTGATTTAAAAGTTGGGGATGAGGTCGTGGTTTGTGCTAGATCTTCTTCTGGCCGGCATTTTGGTATGCCGGTAGATGAATATATCTTAGAAAAGTAAGAAAATACAAATCTAGTCATATTTAGAAAATAGCACAGATATTACCAATCATAGGCAACCTCACTCAATTTGACGATGAGAACATCAAAACATAATTCCGGTTCAATTCTTTCTGCTTAGTCTTGAGATAGCTGAATTTGATATGTATAGGAGATGAGATGTCGCTTATTTATCGATCTTGCAAGATAATTTCAATCAATTTAATTTATCATCAAGTTTATTTTTTTTAAGTATGAGGAATATGGGCTGATTATAGAACGAATTATAATTCCTATGTTACTAGAATTTCAAAATTCCATTATACAAGGTGACTGTACAAAAGTACTATCTGAATTATCTGCGAATTTTGTTCAACTTACAATAACTTCTCCTCCTTATAGAAACGCCATTGACTATGAGGCACATATAGAGAAAAATGGCTATTATCGTGGCAAAACGAAAAAAGAAACAGGAGAATATCTTGAAGAAATGGTCCAAATCTTTAATGAACATGTATATAGAGTAACTAAAGATGGCGGTTACTGTTGTGTAGTAATAGGGAATGAAGTTGTAAACGGAACAATTATCCCGCTACCACATATGCTATTGTCTAAATTAGTAGAACCATATGGAAATTGGAATTTACATGAGGAGATAATATGGCACAAGGTTACGGGAGGAACCAATAGATACGGATCATTTGTGATTAATCCATATCCCAAATATTTCAGAGCTAACATTATGCATGAATTCATACTAGTTTTGAGAAAGGGAGACGTAAATAGCGGAAGAACAAATAGACATGAGATACTTCCCGCAAAGCATGAAGAATTTACAAAAGAAATCGCAAATTCGATTTGGCATATTGCGCCTGTTCCTCCAGGACATATCGAACATCCGTGTCCATTTCCAGAAGAGATTCCATATCGTCTAATGAAGCTCTATTCTTATGAAGGTGACTTAGTACTTGATCCTTTCAACGGTAGTGGACAAACAACTAAGGTTGCACATAATTTCGGCAGACGATACATTGGCATAGATTTAATGAACGAATACGTGTCATTGGCTAAACTGAGATTGGATAAAGAATCGATACATATAAGGCCAGATGCTTTGATAGCAAAGTGGCAAAAAGTACGCTCACACTATGTCACAAACTAGTGACTCCCAACTTCAAGTTATGTCCGAAGGAAACTGTTTCGTTTTAGCGAGTTTGGACTGGAAGCTAAAAACTCAATTACTTGTATTTGATTGGTGATTATCCTTCCAAGTAAAATTAAAGTCTCAATATTCTAATCCATATGGCCTGGAACAGAACCTAACGTCAACGTCAAATATTAGCTTTAGATTATTTTGTTCTCATACTTCAAAACTAGATGTTGTCTACTGTTTTTTAATTAATACTTAACATGAATTACAGCCTCACCTTTTATAGATTTTCTAAGAGTCGGAGAATAGCGAATTGCATCATTTAGAGTATCCCAAACTTATTGTAATATCCATCTTGCCCATATTGTTCATAGCCTTGTCAGGACATGTCAATGCTACTACAGAATATAACATTATCAACATCATATCTCCATCTAACAACAGCCAGGTTCACACCGGCAATTTGACAATCACTGGCACTGCCGTCTATGACTCCAGCCTACCCTGTTCCGTTTATGCCACATGGAATGATTCACAATCAATACGTTATCCCGCAAATATCATAAACGATGGAAAAAATTATTCAATGTGGAAATTCACTTTTGATTCAAGGTCTCATGAAATAGTCGCAGGTCCTAACTCTATAAATGCAATTCTATCATGTATGAACCTGCCTTCCGATAATCTAACAACTATTTCTTCAATAAAAGTCAGTGGTATTGAAATATCTGACAAAGAAGACAACTCATCTATGATTGACTCGGAATTTTCAGATATGGTTCCAACTACTGGCCTAAATACTTCGCAAGAAAAAAGTGATGTTTACTCAAGCAATAACTTTGAATTGGCAATTCCATTTACAAAGGAAAATGAAACAAAATATGATTCGCCAATGATAAATGAATTTGGAAGAATCAATAGAACCAATACAAACAGCACTATACTTGATAATAAAACCATAACAAATGCTGGACCTCCATCAATCCTGGAAATTGAATCTAATCAAAACTCAAATAAATTTTTGCCGTATTCTAATGATACTCGAGTTGTAAGCGATGCGGGACCAGATCAGACAGTTTACGAAGGCACATCGGTTATTCTTAATGGAAGTAACAGCAAGAGCAACAACAATGTTATCTTGTCATATGAATGGAAACAAGTTCCCAATCCCAGTATTACAGTAGGAGGTGCGAACACCATGATATGGTCATTCATAGCTCCCTTTGTATCAATAGATACTACATTAACATTCGAACTAATTGTTACTGATGATAAAGGAATAACTTCAACAGATGTGGTCAATATCAATGTGAGGAACGGTAATAAGTCAGTAAGCGAAGAAGAGATGACCAATGAAATTTTGGGAAAGGAAAATCAGAATAGTAAAAGTGATACTTCATCTGAACCAAGAAATCTTATTATTCAAACTCTGGTAGATGAGAATCCTGTTTCTACAGGTGAAGAACAAGTCATAAAAATAGATCTGATTGATCCGAATTCTGATGATAGAATCAACAATGCTACAATTAGAGGAGAAATATTGGACGCGTCAGAAGATACTGTCAAAGAATTTTCAGAAAATAATGACAGTTTCGAATTATCTTTAAATATACCAGAGGATGCGAAAGAAGGTAATTTTGTGATCAGGGTAAATGCTACTGCACCAGGATACATCTCATCAAATACTGATACAAACTTTGAAGTTCAAAAATGATATTCTTGTTCTACTGGTCAATTTCTCAAATACTGCCATACATAAATAAAAGTCGACTATTGACATTGAATAATAATGTTTACAGTAACTGGTAAGGAACTATCATAAATATTTATGATCAAATGCCATTATTATTAGCATAGATTTTTTTAGTATGGTTATCCCAATTCTGCGTTCTACTTTGATTGATAACTACGAATTTTGTCAATTGTATCACTACTCAATTTCAAAGTATAAGCAGAAGAATCACTGTCCGAATAGTGCGATAATTCCTCTAAAAACTTTGCCTTGTCTTTGCCTCTTTCATACATGCCGCCAGATTCCTTGATACAAAGTGGAAATTTCTGCATTTTCAACCCATTCAGGTTCAAATAGTTTATGAAATTCCGGTATCCATCAAGACTGTACCAGTCAATTCCCCTTTCTTCACAATAGGCTATCCAGACATCAATTGTATTTTGAAAGAAAGCCTTATCCCTCAATTTTTCCAGCATGGTTAGTATGTTATTTTTTTAATGTAATATAAAACATCAATAATTGTATTAGAAAAATGCATCTCTAGAATGATTTTATATATTAACGCATCATCGCATCATCGTAGCGCCAAAGGCCAGATTGATGGGATTACCTGAAGTTGAAATTGTCCATATGGTCTCCATTGAACCCTTTATAGTATGTTTTCATGAACTTAACAACGTTGCTTCTAAAGACTGCGTGGGATTATTGAATTATAAGATCAACCATTCCGGCAGTTTGAACTTTTTTATATTTTGTTATGAATAATAGAATTAGGTAATATCTTTACACGTTCTCTGGTGGGCATACGTTTCCACCAGTGTTTATTCGATTATGCATGATGTTGAAATATTGGCTATTAATTCCTATACCGAATTTGATAAAATGTATATCATAGTCAATAGTGATCCTGAGTTTCCACATCTATTATATTTCCATTACGGTCGAATCCTCCAATGTTTCCAGCGTCATATGGGTAGCAAATTATTAATGATACCAATCCAAAAAAATGATTCAAATCTTCTAGCGATGGACGATTTGATCCGCTAGGGTGGGAATGAATCGTACCAATATACGATAAATCGAATGGAAGTTCATACACAGGAAAGCCGGAGTAAAAGGGTCCATGAGAGGAAAATGGCGGAATTATTAAACCAGTTATTCTAATCACATTTTTTTCTTTCTTACCTTGCAAGATCAATATTCCCTCATTGGGATGCCATGATTTTGCGTAAGTTATGATACTATCTACAATCTCTCTTGTCAAAACTATTTTTCTCTTTACTTCAACTGCATCCTTCTTCCTTTTAAAAAACACAACAATAATCACCAATTTCCTAGTATTAAAATTAACTATTAATGGTTAATAAGATGAATAATCACTTTAGAGTTTATATGGAAATGTAATGATATATGTTACTCTAGCAAGTAACAATTATTTGATCACACGGTCTGAGTTTAATCCGACCTAATCATATAGTGTGTTAAAATTCTAGTGGAATAAAAACTCCAGTATACCAGGAAGGATCCAGAAATAAGTGATTTGAGTGCAAAGGTTACTATTGACAACAGTTACACATGTTGGGAGGGAAAAGAAAACGAACTGTTGCATTTGGAAAATTAATCTTTCGGAACACCAAACTTTGAAAATTCAGGTATATCCAGTTTATCTGTCAAACGATTCGTCTGACTATGTCAAGGATATTTTAATGGGTTTCCAAACAATTTAGATTACTTGATAATTGTAAAGAATCTTGTCAAGAAATACTCAGATTTCAAAGCGTTAAATGGCCTGAATTTTGAAGTCAAAGAGAATGAGATATTTGGACTGTTAGGTCCAAATGGGGCAGGAAAGACTACATTAATACATATACTGGCTACTCTGCTAAAGCCGACAGAAGGCGGAGCTATTGTCAACGGTTTTGATGTTTTGCACAATGCAATCAAAGTAAGGCAAAGCATTGGTGTCGTTTTTCAAGCTCCAAGCAGTGATGATATCCTTACAGGATATGAAAATTTAAAGGTACATGCGTTACTCTATGGAATACCTCGAAAGATAAGAGAAAAAAGAATTTCGGAGGTACTAGAATTAGTTGGATTGGAAGACAGAAAAAATGACCAGGTAAAGAAATATTCAGGTGGGATGAGAAGGCGATTGGAAATTGCGCGGGGTCTCTTACATCATCCTAAGGTCTTCTTCTTGGATGAGCCCACATTGGGTTTAGATCCGACGAGTAGAGAAACGATGTGGAAATACATCAAAAAAATAGTAAGAGAGGAAAAGGTTACCATAATTTTGACGACACACTATATGGAGGAGGCAGATATGTTATGTGATAGAATTGGTTTTATTGCCAATGGAAAAATAATTGCACTAGATTCACCGTCAAAACTAAAACAGGAAATTGGGGGTGATATTGTAAAGATAACATTCAGATCTGAAGTTCCTGCAGAGAAAGATTTTACTAAATTTGATTTTGTTCATAAAGTGGAGCAGAGGGAAAATTCTGTAATTATTTACATGGAAGAAGTAAACTCAAACTTGCATATGCTAATAAAGGATTTACGTGATGTTCAGGACATAGAATACAAGAAACCTACACTAAATGACGTATTCTTGGAACTTTCGGGAGATTCCTTATCCGGAGATAGTCCAGAAGGAGGATTCATGCAAAGATATGCTCAATACAAGAAATCTTAGTTCAAAAATAGTATTAGAACAGCTCTATGCATTATGGCTTAGAGAGATTAAAGTTTTCCTACGTGAGAAAAGCAGACTTGTCGCTTCTACTTTTACTCCATTATTGTGGCTATTTGTCATCGGATCTGGACTAGGATCAACGAATCTACAAATAGGAACAGATTATGAAAAGTTTATTTTTCCAGGTATCATTTGTATGTCTGTTATTTTTACCTCAGTTTTTTTTGGTGCTTATATTATCTGGGACAGGAAATTTGATTTTCTTAAAAGTGTAATGGTTGCCCCAGCCAGCAGGACAACAGTGTTTATTGGTAAAACTCTTGGTGGGATGACAACTTCTCTTTTTCAGGTCACTATCGTTCTTGTGGTTGGTATTGCAATCGGGATAGATTATGAGGTACTAGCATTACTACAAATTTTGTCAATTGTCTTAATCCTTTCATTTTGTCTGACGTCATTAGGACTAACTTTCGGGAGCTATATTGAGAGCTTGGAAGGATTTCAATTAATTGTTAGTTTTATTGTATTTCCTTTATTTTTCCTAAGTGGTGCTCTTTTCCCAATTGACAATTTACCTCCCTGGTTAAAGATGATTACTCTTATTGATCCTGCAACATATTCAGTAGATGCATTAAGAAACAGTATATTACATTTAGGAACGTACTCTTTCGAACATGATCTTATGGCACTCTTATTGTTTACTTGCATTATTACCATAATAGGGATCTTATCATTTAGGAGAATGAAAGCTGTCTAATACCGTTTGGTATAAAAATTAACTTAAATCATTTTGTATTACAGTGGGTAGTAAATAGTTACCTCCTTTTGATAATTATAAATAATCAAACTAAATTTGATACCTATGCTGAGTAATAATTCTACACAGATTGAATTGCTATCATCAGATCTCTTCATCCAGATCCTCAAATGCTCTTGCCTTTGAAATCTCGTGTAATCTCATAGCTGTCAATCTCTCAAACTCACCCTTATTTAAGATCCCTTTTGTCTCCAATAATTCTATTAAGGTCGTAATCTTTATATTCAATTCATCTTGCAATAGTAATTCCTTACCTGTTATTTCTCTTTTAGAAGAGCGTTTCTTTCTCATAACAAAGTAATTATCATGGTATTATGATATTAGTGTAGTTCTTTCAAATATTCTTTTTGAGCATCAAAATAACAGTGTCGAGAAATAGTAGTTCGCAATGCAATTGAAATCATAATCAGCTTTGTAATCTAACCATGGTCCACATAATACTTGTATCTTTTTTCCACTTCTTTGTTCATACCAGACAATATTTCGTTGCTTTGGTCCTTTACTCGTTTTTTCGCAAAATCTAGTAGATCCTTAGAATTAGGATAATCCTGATAACCAGTTGACAGGGAATTTTCAAACAAGTTCATAAATTCAACTACCTTCTGCCTGTATTCATCTCGTGTAGGGGACTTGTTGCCTGTAACTTTGAACCATGTTGTTGCACTGGGAGCTGCAAATGTACGAGCCAATTCATCTAATACCCTATCCATTTCAAAATAATCCACTACACTTTCACCTGTCTTTGTATATACACCAGAGCGTATAAGATATTGATTTCCCACTACAAAGCTGCGTTAGGTGTGATAAGAATAAATTTGTCCAAGAGTAATGAAGTCTATTTGAACTTGAATGAAAAGTTATTGACGTCGCTTTCATCATCATCCGCATTACTCTGTATATATTTTCTAATTGGATTAGGGGTAGCTCTTCAGGTAGGGGCTGCTAATTGGGATATCATATGGCATGGTGTTGTAAACGTTGAATCGTTCTTTTCTCCGCCACATATAGTGTTGTACTCTGGAGTAGCTTTGTCACTGATCGCTACCGTTGTGGGGATAGTAATTTCAATAAGACGAAAATTCTCCTTAAAAAGCCCATATTCAATATATCGCTCTATTCCAGATCCACTAAAGCTAATTGGTTTGGGATGTCTTGTCGAAGTATTTTCTGGGGAGTTTGATAATTGGTGGCACGCAAATTTTGGATTTGACGGACTGCTTAGTCCTCCACATCTTATGTTGATAACTGGAATGTTACTTTCAATAATAGGAGCACTAATTGGAACCCACTTGTCTGAATCCCGTAGAAAATTCAAGATATTGTCTGAAATGATTTGTTATGGAATTCTATGGATGATTACTATTAACCTTGTTTTCATGTTTACTCTTCCATTTTCAGAAGGTCAGTACTTTGATTTCAATCCATCTCCTACTGCTGCACTCATACTGGGATCTACTCTTCCTTCAATTTTCACTGCCATAATTTTTTATTCGCTTCAAAATATCCAATTTCCCTTCCGGATGACCGTCGTAACCGCAACTTTGATGACTATCCAGTCGTCTGCAACTATTACTTCAAATAATTATTTCGTGGGCCTATTGCCTCTTTATCTTCTAAACATACTCATACCAATATCATTAGATGTCATTTCCATATTTACACAAGGTTACAATAAAGCATCTACCAAGTCTATTAAAAATCACAAACGCATTACTTTCTCAATTGCCATTTCATTTTTCTTTATCACTTTGTTTTTTCCATGGTCAGTCAATATGTTCAAATCATTTTTTGAGATAGATCTGATAACTTTTGAAAGTGTACAGATATTCGAACAACTTTTGTCGAATTTCATTGTACCAGTTTTGATGCCAGTCTCGTTCATGTCAGCGTTTTTGGGACTATTGATTTGGAAAAAATTTTATGAACGCTCCAAATTGACTAATATATTCAAAGTTATTGTTGGATAACTACTCTGTGTTTAGGACCTTTATTCTTCCGAATGTTTCATAGTTGATTTTTGAAATTGGAACCAACATGTACAAGTAATTTTGTCAAAGTTAAAACGCGTATGATATACTGTTTGTACGAAAATGCTAAAGTGTCATGTGATTAGGTTGCCGCAAAAGCTCAATAATTAACAAACGGCCAATAAGAAAAAAGCCTGGCGAGAATGTATCATAATAAAATACTGCATTAATGATATGGAATTTGGATAATCCCGGGTTTCAAAATAGTTAACCTTAATAATCTTGTTTAATCAATTATTATATTGCAGCATGGACAATAAAGAATTTCTTGCATTCCAGCTAATGTGGATCGTAATCTCAATTGGCATAAGCGTAACTGTATCATTATTCGTTCCGTTTCCATATTCTTGGGTAATCATTATCGGAATATTTCTGTTGATGGGTTTCTACATGCGAAATAGAATGGCGAAGAACGCCGGAGCGGGGATGTTTGGTTCGCTGTCCTCACCTTTCTCTGGAAATTCAGTTAACTATTACTGCATGAGCTGTGGAACAAAACATAGAGAAGCCTCATGTCCGAGATGTGGCTCAAAGATGAAAAGAGTCGGATAGGCCAGAATTTTGCGCATATAGTTTCCCCAGACTAAATCATAGTCAACTCACGCGATACTAACAAATTACTAATGGCATTGAAGCTAAACAAATTCACTTATCCTACATTGCTTTGTCGATATCGCATATTCCGACTTTATGTTAGAAATACGTTCTATTAGTTTATCAAAGCCAAATTCAATGTTCCGTTTTGAAAGTTCGTTTTTGAGTCCATTCATCACCTTGTTGCTATAGGTTGTAATTGCACTTAGATTGTTATCATTTACTAGGGGCTCTTGAAAGCCAAATATTCGTTCATATTCTTCAATACTCCAAGATACTCCCAACAGTTTGAGGATATCTCTAACTCTGACCCAAATATCATCCCTCAGCCTCAGGATTGATCCAGATATGTGTCTGATGCCAAATTGGTGACACAAATCAATGATTGATCGTATTTGTTCCTCACTGTCAGTAACAAATGGGATGATGGGATCAATATTAACGCAGCATTTAATTCCAGAATCTGTGAATTTCTTTATCGTTCCAAAGACTCTTGTCGTAGGAGGCGTTCCTGGTTCTATTATACGTTTTATCTTTTCATCTACAGTTGTTATTGACCAAACTACAAAACATCTTGTACTATAACTGCTAAATAAATTCAGATCACGTTCAATAAGACATGACTTTGTAAATACATAAAAGGGAATTTGAAACTGTTGCAACACTTGAATACATTTTTTTGTAATGCCAAACTTTGCTTCTGCAAACTGATAGGCATCAGTTGCAGAGGATATCATGACGGGTAACAATGAGGTATTCTTCCACTTGTTTAATTCTGATTCTAAAATTTCTGGGGCGTTAATTTTGCCATAGATCTTGTCATAAAAATCTGGTGACCATTTATAGGTTGCATAACAATACCCACATCTGTGATGACAGCCTTGATAGGGATTTATAGTCATTCCAACATGTGATCCGACCTTGAAATATCGGAGAATTGATTTTGAATACTTTCTTTCAATTGTAGGGGCCTTGTCGGAATACCACAACAATACTGCAATTGCATTACTCTTAATTAGGATTGAATTACCGTTAGATAAGGGAGAGGGTATATTATCCTCATTCTATGGTTCATCTAATCTTCTAACTAGAGTGTTATCCGCTCTATTGATGATTGTTTGAATGAAATTGAAAACTGGTTTCACTTCTGACAGCGGGCCGCTTATTTCAAATCTTATCCCACCTTGGATTCTAATTTTAGAAGTTTTAAAGAAAATACCTTCTTCATTGTATTCAATGCCATAAATACTCTCTAACCTCTCACTTATCACATCAGGTGATTTAAAAAAACGCCCTCTTTCCGAATATAGTAATACTCTGAAATTTGTAATTATGATATTATATTTCTTTTCCGTACACTTTAATTTCGTCTTTGTCCTGAACATTATGTTCTCTTGGGGAAGTAATATCTCCTTAAGTGCCAAGAACACAATATGTAAGACATGGGGTTATATTCATAAAAGTTGAATGATTTTATTTATTATACTAACAAATGTGAATGATCTTAAATTCTGTTAAAATGTTTCATAACATGTTTTCATTTGAATCTCAATCTAGTGGAATAGACTCTTCATTAAATGATGGAGTATAGATACAAATATTGTGATTCAGTGTTGATTTGTCGGTACAATACTTATGAGACGATATTGACTAAAACATGGCAGTTTAGTCGAAATTATGAAAGGGCAGAAGGAGTCATTTCGGTAGTGCCATACAGAAGATTTCCATCAACATTTAAATCTCAACCTTCTCTATCTTTTGGATATGGATGCTATCCATCATGCTATCTTGCAGATTCCAGTTGGATATGAATTCTTGATAATTATTGTCATAATCGTAGTATTGTTTTTCGGTGTCAAGAAAATTCCTGAACTAGCAAGGTCCTTCGGTAAGGCAACGGCAGAATATGAAAAGGCAAGGATAGAAGCCAAGAAGGAGCTAGCGCAAATTAAAGGCAGCGATAAGATAGGACGCGAAAAACTTGAAGAAATAGCCGAATCTTTGGGAATAGACTATACTAACAAAAACGATGATGAGCTTAGAAAGGCAATAGAAGGAGCTGTAAATAAAGAAAAAAACAGTTAATCTTTAACATGCAAATGTGATTAACTGAAACTTTCAATTTGTTCTGTTTGGAAAATTTTATTTATTACAGATTTCTTCTGCAAGGGTAAACATGATAACTGCTGATACAATATCTGATTTAATAGGAAATTATGATACAGAGAATATACACTTAGCTGTAATTGGGAGCCATTCCGCATTAGAAATAATGGATGGAGCAAAAGACGAGGGACTGAAAACTGTGTGTATATGTCAAAGAGGAAGAGAATTACCATATTTAAGATTTAAGCGATTGGTGGATGAAATAGTTTTAGTAGATAAATTTTCCGATCTACTTTTCAAAGAGAATCAAGACAAACTTAGGGAAATTAATAGCATTATTGTACCTCATCGGGCATTCACCGCATATGTGGGATACGATTCAATAGAAAATGAATTGCAATTACCAATACTTGGAAATAGAAACTTATTTCGTGCAGAGGAAAGGAGTGTCAACAGAAATCAGTATTATTTGTTAGAACGCGCACAAATAAACCATCCAAAGATTTACAATAAATACACAGATATAGAAGGATTATCCATAGTGAAAATTCAAGAATCTAAAAGGAAGCTGGAAAGAGCGTTTTTCATAGTTAGCTCGGCACAGGATTATTTAGAAAAATCACAAAATAAGATAAAGGAAAAAATGATTACAAAGGAGGATCTAGATTCATCTGTAATCGAACAATTTGTTATCGGAACTTATTTTAATTTTAATTTTTTCACATCTCCCTTGACAACTGAAACAGAATTCTTGGGGATTGAAAGAAGGCTTCAAACTAATCTCAATGACCTAAATGGATTGCCAGCAAGAGACCAATTGGAGTTTGAAACAGAGGTAAGTCATATAGAAATAGGCCATACTCCTGCAAGTATTAGAGAGTCCATGCTCCAGAAAGTATTTGACCTTGGTGACAAATTTACAGATGCTGTACGAAAAGAATATCCGCCAGGTCTAATTGGCCCATTTTCTTTACAGAGCATAGTTACCCCAGATTTGGAACTAGTTGTTTATGACGTATCACTTAGAGTTCCTGGAAATCCCATAATGGCAACGACCTCTCCCTACACAAAATATTCGTATGGTCAAACATTTGGAATTGGCCGCAGGATTGCAATGGAAGTCAAGAAGGCAATAGCATCGAACAAACTATCTGCAATAACTACCTGATTGAAATTAAATTATTGTTCGATTGTTTCCTCAAATAAATTTTTCCTTACCTTTATGGGAACATCAAAAAATGCCGCAAGGGCTATTGAATCCGATGCTCGATAATTCCTCAAAGTGATTACCTCCTTGCGTGTCTTGAAATAAAGATTGGATCTCAATACAGGACCGTTTCTATATATTCGGACTTCTACTAACAATAAATCTTGTAACGTAGAAATTTCTTCAATAAGATTATAAATTGTGGGTATGGTGCTCTTATCTCCTTCTCTAAATCTTAGGATATGTCTTGCAACTTCTCCAGAAAATGCGCGTATCGGAAATTCTCTACCATCGTCGGATTTTAAAGTAAGTAACCCTTCTAGACCAAGTTTATCAACGAAACCAACAAAGCTTAT
>DATFBL010000082.1:0-2171 GCA_035253865.1 Nitrososphaeraceae archaeon
GACTGGAGTTCAGCTTCATTATTCATAACTGATAAGCCTCTTGAAGTTAAATAAGATAACATACTTTTTTACTATTTGCATCAACAATAATAAAAATAAAATAGATGATGACCTGTATTCTCCCTATGGCGATAATACATATCGCAGCTTTCAAATGTGATGAATGTGGAAATGAGTGGCTGCCGACAAATAAAGACTTGAGCAATCTGCCGTCGCGTTGTTCAAAGTGCGGAAGTCCAAATTGGAATAAGAATTCTGGGAAAAAACTCGATAGTAAAAAGCAGTCTAATCTAAGATAGCTTTGTTAGAGTAATATTACGCACAGTTAGAGCGATATACGGGTTATTGCTTTGTAGCCTTGTTCATAACTGGTTCCCAATAATACCTACCATTAGCTCTTTAATGTTCTCTCTTTAGGTTTAAAATAGTATGATATTCTACATGGTTACAATATTTTCAAAATACGATGATGTTTTATTTTTCTATATTCATTCACTCGGATAATCAAACAACGTTCTTTGCTTTGATTTATGAACTTCAGTGCCATTTGAAAACAGTCTTTCGGGAACATATTTAATTTCTTTCTGTACTCCCCATTCAACTGAACCAAGTCCCCTCATAACTCTAAACATATTTGCAGTTGCCGCTCCAAATCCGGCATAGTGGTTATTAGCTGCTACGATGCCAATTTTCACTTTTTTTTCTGTCTCTTCAATACCTCCAAATTTGTCTGCCCAATATTGCATTTCTTCTAATCTGTCTTTTTGTATCCTTCCAAAATCCCCTTCTTTTATGCTTCTGTCACCAATTAATCTGAGATAAACAAAGTCGGACGTTACTATTGGAGGGGATTGAATTCTATCAAGTTGGTTCCAGACCATAGATATGTTATTGTTTGAAAAGAAATTGTAAGCCAGGTCAGAGAACCATGACGGATGTCTTACTTCCACTGCATACCTGAATGTATCATCAAAGAAAAAATCATATCGTTTTAGAGCTTCTAGACCTTCTGTGATTTTTACATAGGGTGGAAATTGTATTAAAAGGGCCAGCAACTTGTCCTTCAGTGGCTTCATAACCTCATAGAATGCTGACAGTTCTTTCTCTACATTTTTGAATTTTTTATCATGAGTGATTACCTTGGGGAATTTGGCAGTGAATCTGAAATTTTCGGGTGTTTTTTTAGACCAGCTTTTAACCATAACCTGATTTGGAATTCTGTAAAAGGTAGAGTCAATCTCGACGTATTCAAACACCTGGGAATAGTAAGGCAGCCAAAGCTTATTTTCTAGATTGGAAGGATAGAAAACACCTTGCCATGCACTATAGCTCCAACCAGAGCATCCTATGTAAAGCTGCAATAACTTGCTAACAGCTAAAGTGCCATAAATTGGTTCACAACTTTTCTTAAGATACGGGAAACATGCTTCGGAAAATTGGGCCTCCCTCTCTCAAGGTAGCTCCCTGATTAAATAAAGTTCAATGCCTTAGGTTTAAGCTCCATGTCTAATCTCATTGATGAAAAGCTAGAAGCTGCTGTCCATACTTCTCTAGAAGATGGAGTCAAGAGTCTGAAACTGAAGAATGCTTATGAGTATCTCAATCAGATATCATTTACGGTTGATGCCAATCCGAACAAAACCATAGAATTGGTGTCTAATGATTCTATCTGTCTAGTTGGCAACTCGACAATGACCAATCTCCTGCTGACAAAGATAGCTGTACATTGTTTAATGCCAAAAAAGCACGGAGGTCTTAGAAGCTCAAAGGTCTTTATTCTCGACGCTGGAAATTGTACAGATGTCTATCAATTTGTAGACTTTATGAAGCAATACGGCTTGAACGTAAAAAAGAATCTCCAGAAAATAATGATATCCAGAGTATTTACAGTGTATCAGCTTACTCATTTTCTAAAATACGAGCTTCCTAAAATTGTATATGACTACAGGATTAATATATTAATAATTCCAGATTTGTTGGCAATGTTTCTCCAAGAAGCAGAGATGGATTATAAGGAAATAAAATTTTTGCTTACCGAAATTATTAATGTTCTCAGGAAGATTACTCAAGAAGGTAAGATGCTTCTAATGACTTCACTTTCTCTTGAAATTGGATTGCCTCCTTACGTTATGGAATTAGGGAACAATATTATTGGATGTTTTGACAAGTAT
>DATFBL010000083.1:0-10781 GCA_035253865.1 Nitrososphaeraceae archaeon
TCAGCGACCGAAAAATTCTAGATTTGTGGGAGTCTTGTCCATCGAACCTCCTACCAGTTTTTTATGTTACTTACTCAGATAACAAATTACTTACGATGAAGTGTTAATTAACGTATTGCGAACTGGAATGCTATGGGACGCAAATCCAAGAAGGTAAAAAAGTAGTTAAAAAGGCAGTAAAAAAAGTAGGTAGGAAAGTTGAAGATACTCGAAAGATGAAAGGGAAATAAGAAAGGAAGAACGAGAACTAAAATAATTATAACTAGTAACGCATCCTAGAGATGAAATTCCTGCAGTCATTGGGCCTGCAATAAGGCGGACAATACTTGCGTACGATGTGCTGCTCTTATTTTCCCCTTATGCCTTAAAGAATCAAGGAAATTGTAGATGTGAAAATATAGATACATGTTGCATATTTTGACTAGTTGGACAACCTCTTATCGGTATGATATCAATTGATTAAAGTAAATCGATTTATAATACAAAACAATAGACTGACGGAAATCAATCTTGATTACCAGAAACTATATGAACAAAAAAAGATTATTTTGTTGTAGTAACCATTTCTGTTTTTATGTCCTTAATTAATTCCTGAAGTATTTCTATCAGTCTTTTCCTCTGCGCTTTATCAGACGAGCTCCAATTATCCTTTTCAGCACGTTTATGTGCCAATTTGTATTTTAGGCCCATCATAGAAGTTGTATAGTTATTTGCATCTAGTTTTTTTACAGTTTGATTCGCAAGAATGTACCAATGATACTCTGTTCCCACGGGAACACCAGAACCTTCTGGTGCATTACCAGACCTCCTTTTGGTAACATTATAAGAGAATTGCCATTTATCGGGAGTTAACTTTTTTTCCTTCCATTCTCCTTTATCATAATACCATTTATGCGTTCTGCCGACTTTCATGCCGGTGTATTTTTTTCCTTCAAATTCTTTGAATTGATTATACGATTTTGAAATATCTTTTTTGATTCCATTATTCTTCTTTTGGACGCTTTCTTGTCGCATATCTTACTCTGTTATTAAAATTATTTAATGGTTTGCTGACTCCGGATTTGGTAAAATTTGATGTGAGTCGATTAAACTGCGAACATATTTTTTTAAAATTAAAAATTCCAAATAACACTGAAGAGTGTTGTACCTTTCAGAATAGACAACTCAGATACTCTATTATTGCTTAAATTCATTCCAGCCACTGTGAGGCGCGACACAATATTATTACAGCAACCGATGATGACGAACCCTATACGCGTAAATCTTCCAGAGGAGTTTGTAGTGAAGTTTGTAGTGAACCGAATTGTGTCTGTAAAGAATTCAAGTCATAAATCGTCTTTTTTGAATTTAAGGGAAATAAATTAGTTTGAACTCTGCTGTTTGTACTCTGTCAAAAGCTGACGAGGATTATGTTTACAGTCCTTTTCTTTGATGTGTTCATCCAGTATGTCCAATAGCTTGGATACTTTGTCAATATTTGTCCCATTTCTTTTCATATTACATTATTATGGTCAATAAAATTCATAAAAGCTAAAGCTCTTGTCGCAATGACATATCAGGCTTCCTAAATTGCTAATATTCCCCGCATTTATTCATTCGAATAATGACGTGACTAACGGAGACTTTGTTACAAATTGTCCTCAAAAATCTCAAATACAAGGTTGTCAAAAGCTATCAGCTATGGCATTAGGAGAAAAAATCTTTGAAGAGGCTGGCAAAATAACTTCATTTAAGGTGATAAAAGTTCATCCTGTTGAGGGGGTGACATCGGAAGTTACTTTCAGGTCGGAGGTCAGAGGCATAGGTAGGTTTCCAAGCGGCAAAAACATTGCTTCAGGTACAATGACTAAATATCCTCATGGCATAATTGATGCAGCTTGGCAAGGTACACTTATGACCGAAAAAGGCGAAGAGTTCATGTGGTGGAGCCATGAAAAGGCTAAGGTGCTTGAAGGTGGCAAAATTAGGGGCTTGAACACAGTAACAGGATTTACAAATTCCCAAAATTTATCTTGGATGAATAGTCTAATTATAATAGTAGACCTAGCCGCCTCGGTTTTATCGGATGAATTCTGTGCAGCTGCATATGAATGGAGTGTTACAAATGGATAGTCATTTCCAATATTATTTCTGAAAAGATTCTGGTTGCTCATTAAATTATAGGTTCTTTCATCCTGCAGGTTCGGCAGAGACTTTTCCCCTTGATGTCTGTATCCGTCAAAGCGTTACTAAAATGCACCACGCGGTCTTGAAGACCATTCGCTTCAGTGGTCGTCAACACGTAATAAAGAAAGACACTGTACAATCGATATTACTTGGTTATGGCACATGATACACATGCTTTCACGAAGCTTCAATAATACTTGCCAGTTGGCCTTTTTAGGTTACGGCCAAAGGATTCTTTATTTTTAATAGCCTCGCGATTACTGTTATTCCATACTTTCTTAAATGAATTTAAGACGTTTTCTGGTTTGGCGTCAACAGAAAGTACCTCTTCAGACCATTGAACTCTTTCTACCTCACTCATATGTTTAATAGCGGATATCGCATCAACCAGCTGCCCGCTGTCCTCGTAAATAAATTCTCCTACAATATCGGAGTTTCCAACATGAATCGAAGCCGACAAAAAACCTTCCATGCATGCAATGTCATTAGTCGTTGCCTTAATGTCGCCATTGCTCAAATAGATGTGGACAAGGCCTCTCTTTATTCCCAGTCTTTTAAAATTTGGTTGAATTCGATTAGTAACAATTTTGCTGAGCATTATGTTTCTGACTCTACGCTGGATAGTACTCAAAGGTACCGTCAGTTTTTGGGACATAGCCTTGTTATCATATCCTATTACAAGAAGCGATATGATGTTGAAATCTAGCTCATCTAGCTGAATTTCATAACCTTCTTTATTCTTATCTATGGCATTGTGCCTCGAATTGGGCAATATTATGTACAGTCCAAGTAAGATGCCACATCAATCTTCATGTATAATATGAGGTTTGCAACCTATTAAGACTTCCTACCAAATATTTTTTGATGTCAACTTTAGAATATATACTTGGATTTATGGTCTAGGTAATTTTTGTATTCGTGGGTTGCAGAATTCTAGTTGTTACCTTATGTCTGACTATTTAACTAACCAAATATTTTAAGCAACTCATAGGAGGGTATTCTTTAAATTGATGCTTTTATTCCAGAAGTACAATGTTTAGTTCCAATAAAGTAGGATTTAATGATATAATTAGTCAATATTGAAGAAATATACTATTCTGGACACCATTACAATTTAGATAATTCTGCTGTGCTATCGGAAGCGCATGTCAACTGTAATATTTTTTGAGACCATGTTTTATAATACAATTTACACAATAATCATTGTCAATTTGGTTTTCTCTTACGGAAAAGCTCGATGGACGTGAACTTGATAAAAACTAGAGGTTGCAAGATTCAAAACCACGTTCTCTATTAATTAAGGATTTCTATTAAACCTCTTTCTATTAGAATCACTCATTCTTACATCAGTTTTTTAACAATTTTTGGTGTGAGTAATAATATTCCTCTTTTTCTATAAAAATTACATCATGAAAGTTATAAAATTTTAGATTTGAAATAAAAATAAGCTTATAAGGAAAAAATGGAGGATACGAAACCACAAAACGTTGGATGATAGTACTCCGACCTCAAAAAGAATAGTAGCTATAGTGGATGATGAGATAGATATTACTGACCTTTTCAGTGATGCTTTATGTCAAAACATTGAGGGAATTTCCGTACAGGGCTTTAACGACCCGGATATAGCATTTGAACATTTTGTACAGAACAAAGAAAATTATGCATTAATCATTTCTGATTTAAGAATGCCAGGAATGAGTGGGTTAGAGCTCTTGAAAAAAGTAAAAACATCTAATCCTAAAGTAAGAACAATATTGATGAGTGCCTTTAACTTGGAAGATAATAAACTGTATGAAAAATATATGAAGGAACGAATTATAGACTCGGCATTTGAAAAGCCTATTACCATTAATACATTATGTCAAAGGGTGAGAGATGAACTTATGGTTTATGAACTGGCAATAAATTTAAAATAAATAGGCTTTAGGCAAAATTTATGCACAAAGCATATTCGGACACTAAATATAGTAAAGGTATTTCGGGTTCGGTGCGACTTGATAATGCTAGAGTTCCAATCTATACTTCTTAGTACAACTTTGACAAAAGCTTCTTTTTTTGGTATCAACAAAACGCAGTGAAATACTAAAATACATTACGCATCGGGGATTTTTGCAATGAACAATACCATAAGCATGTCCTAGTTCGTGTATGGCTTCTTTAACCAACCTTTCATAGAATAACTTACAGTTCTGTTCTAAACTATAGAATTCTTGTCTTAGTCTAGGAAGATACACTGCAGCTATTCTACCTTGATAATATGCTTCTCCAAATACAAAGTCAAATGCATTTGAATATGCATCTATATCAAAAAGACCGAGTATTTTTGCGTCTTTTTGCTCTTTACGCTTGAATTTCCTGAGTAACCATTCTAGTAACTTGAATGAATCCCACTGTTTCCTTTGTTTATTAAAGGCCAATTGAAACTCAGCTTTGTCTAGTTCGATTGAGGAAGCGACAGTCACATTATTAGCTCTAAATTCTTCTGATATATCCTTGGCTAAATCGTCAAGAGTACCTTTATCTAAATTTGCTGTTACTGGTTGTATTATTATTTCCATTCCTCTAGATTCATCGAGTATATAATCATAAATGTGCTCATTCGCATGCATTCTATCATTAGTTTGACGGATAATCTAGTAACGTCTTTTGTTTATTCTCGTGGTAACTGGTTTGTTGATCTGACAGCTGAAAGTCATTATCATATGCTATTTCCTTTTGCATTCCCCATCCGGTGGAAGGAAGACCGCTCATAACTCTAAACATGTTCGCCGTTGCAGCTCCAAATCCTGCATAGTGGTTGTTCGCAGCTACAATACCTATCTTTACATCTTTCTCATTTTCCTGAACTGCTCTAAATTTGTCTGTCCAATACTTCATTTCCTCTGTTCTGTCTTTTTGTATCCTTCCAAAATCCCCTTCTTTTATACTTCTGTCACCAATTAATCTGAGATAAACAAAGTCGGATGTTACTATCGGTGGGGATTGAATTCTATCCAGTTGGTTCCAGACCATAGATATGTTGTTGTTTGAAAAGAAATTGTAAGCCAGGTCGGAGAACCATGATGGATGTCTTACTTCAATTGCATACCTAAATGTATCATCAAAGAAAAAGTCATGTTGTTTTAGTGCGTCTAGACCTTCTGTGATTTTTACATAAGGTGGAAATTGTATCAAAAGGGCCAGCAACTTATCCTTCAATGGCTTCATGGCGTCATAGAATACTGACAGTTCTCTCTCCACATTTTTCAATTTTTTGTCATGAGTGATTACCTTCGGGGATTTCGCTGTGAATCTGAAATTCTCAGGTGTTTTTTTAGACCAGCTTCTAACCATAACCTGATTTGGAATTCTGTAAAAGGTAGAGTCAATCTCGACATATTCGAAGACTTGAGAATAGTAAGGCAGCCAAAGCTTATTTTCTAAATTGGAAGGATAGAAAATACCTTGCCATGAACTGTAGCTCCAACCTGAGCATCCTATGTAAAGCTGCAATAACTTACTGATAGCGAATGTACCATAAATTGGTTCACTGTCTTCCTTTAGATACGGAAAAGATATTACAGAAAATTGAGCCCTCCCTCTCTCAAAGTAGCTCCCTGATTAAATAAAGTTCAATGCCTTAGGTTTAAGCTCCATGTCTAAACTCATTGATGAAAAGCTAGAAGCCCCCGTCCATACTTCTCTAGGTAAAGGAATTACAAATCTGAAATTGAGGAGTGCTTTTGAGTATCTAAATCAGATATCATTTACTGTTGATGCTAATACAAATAAAACTATAGAATTGTTGTCTGATGATTCTATCTGTCTGCTTGGCAACTCGAGTATGACCAATCTCCTGCTGACAAAGATAGCGGTACATTGTTTAATGCCAAAGAAGCATGGCGGCCTCAGAAATTCAAAAGTCTTTATTCTCGACGCTGGAAACTGTACTGACGTATATCAGTTTGTAGACTTTATGAAACAATACGGCTTGGACGTAAAAAAGAATCTCAAGAAAATAATGATATCCCGAGTATTTACGGTATATCAGCTTACTCATTTTCTAAAATATGAGCTTCCTAAAACTATCTATGACTACAGGATTAATATATTAATAATTCCAGATTTGTTGGCAATGTTTCTCCAAGAAGCAGAAATGGACCTTAAGGAAATAACATTCTTGCTAACAGAAATTATTAATATTCTTAGGAAGATTACTCAAGAAGGTAAAGTACTGTTAATAACTTCGCTTTCCCTTGAACTCGAATTGCCTCCTTACGTTATGGAATTAGGTAACAGGATTATCAGGTGTTTTGACAAGTATATTGCTATCGACAAAAACAAGACGAATAATAAATTTAAAATGGCCATAAAACAAAAACAAGACTCTGACTACGTTGCTATTAAAAAATATATGTCATTAACTGCAGAGGACATGTTGACTGTCAAGGCAAGATGTTAATTGGGCCGAACAATTCCGTCTTTTAGGCTAGCATGTATGGCAGAGGAGCTAAGGTGGCGTAAGTTTCGTTCTCGATTAAGCAAGGGTGATAGAAAAAAATTCGATGAGATGTTTTCTACTTGTCGCCTTTATAACAGCGCATCTGCAAATTCCGCTAGACCTATAGTCTTGGAGTGTATTGTAATGTCAATTATTCTTAACGACTTCAAGCGATTAACGGAATTACTACAAAAAGGTAAAGATACGAATATACTAACTCATGACCAGTCCAATGAATCTAGGTGATACTGTTGACATTGTTTCCAAGCGAAGATATACTAGCAAAAGAAATTCAGGCGTGGAGCGGATTTGCTGACGCGCTACGAGAAGAAGACAGAGTATTATTTTTGCGTATGCTAAAGCAATGTTATCAATACATTGATTCAATAAATTCAAAAGGAGAGTACTATTCGACAGAGTCGTTACTGATAAGTTTAATCTTTATTCAACACAAGATAATTGACTGGTTAATCAATAATGCAAATTTTAACCTGCGAGATTGGAGATAATCCAACTATAGGAAAATCGGTCAGATATGTTCTCTGGATGGTTGTTTGATGCATATGCTAAAAATGACAAGATGGTCTTTTGGGTAAGACAGAACAATGGAAGCACGATAAGACTAGAAGATATTTGGTCACATCCAATATATGTGGCGTCAGATGACAATTTATTATTTGAGGAAATTTTAGCAAAGGATGAAATTGCTAGACATATATCAAGTTCCAAAATTGTACCCAAATATGAGAACTTGACAGACTCAAAAGAGTCAATGGTACTTGAATTAAGACTAAAAGACTCTAATAATGCAGGAAGAGTAGCTTCAATAATTGAAAAAAAATTTGATTTTGGCAAAATTAGACTCTACAATGTAGATGTACTTCCAGCTCAGACTTATTTCTATGAACATGGTATATTTCCTACGTGCTATTGTGATATTGATGAGAACAAATCTGGATTGAAATGGCAGGTAAGAGATAGTGTATGGTCTACTGAATATGAGTTGCCGCAATTTCAAAACATACATCTCAGAGTATTTCCTAGTGTGACGGACGGCACTATACCAGGATATTCAGATAAGATAGACCATGTTGAGATAGAAAAATATTATGACGGTGAGACAATTCGGATTGAAGAAGAGTCTGAAAGTGACGTACTGTATAAACTTGGGGAACAAATGGCAAAAATAGATGCGGATTTCGTTCTAACAGACGATGGAGATTCCTTTACGTTCCCTTACCTGATAGAGAGGGCAAATAGTAACAGTATAAAACTAGAGCTAGGGAGAGAAAAAGATGACAAGGGATTAACTAGGCCCACAAAGGAAGGAACTTCGTACTTTTCATACGGCAAGATTTTTTTCAGACCTTCGACAGTAAAGTTACCAGGAAGGATACACATTGATACAGATAACTCTTTTATTATGGCAGAATCAGGATTAGCAGGATTATACGAACTGGCAAGAATCTGCAGAATGCCGTTTCATACGGCATCTAGGGCCAGTATAGGAAAATGTATGAGCAGCTTACAATTCTATATTGCTGATAGAAAAAATGTTCTTATTCCGTGGAAACCTACTCTGGCTGAACACGTCAAGAGTCTGGATGAACTGTTAACTGCCGACAGAGGTGGAATGATTCTTGAACCTTGGATTGGGGTGCATGAGAACGTGGCAGAGTTTGACTTTGTCTCTCTGTATCCATCGATTATGGAAAAGAAGAACATATCCGCAGAAACGGTATTCTGCCAATGCTGTCCTAATTCAAGTTTAAGAGTTCCTGGTTTGGATAACTATTACAGGTGCGAAAAAAGAAAAGGACTGGTACCGACAGCTCTTGAAATTCTCCTTACTAAAAGAAAAATCTATAAAAAGTTGAGAAATTCGGCCACTGATATGGAATTGAAAAAAATTTATGATGCGCGGCAAACTGCAATTAAATGGGTTCTGGTAACAAGTTTCGGATATCTTGGTTTTAATAATGCCAAGTTTGGAAGAATCGACGCCCACATTGCAGTGTGTGCCTATGACAGGAAGATTTTAATTGATACTATTAGGACAGCTGAACAAAAAGGATTTAAGATTCTCCACGCCATAGTGGATTCTATTTGGGTTCAGAGAAAGGATTCTCAAAAAGATGTAACAAACGACATCTACGAGTCATTGGAGAAATCTATAGAGAACAAGACGGGATTTGATATATCACTTGAAGGTGTGTACAAATGGGTTGCATTTGTTCCTTCAAAAAGTAATAAGATGGTTGGAGTTCCCAACAGATATTTCGGTGTCTTTGAGGATGGTACTCTCAAGATTAGGGGAATTGAAGCAAGGCGGCATGACACCCCAATTTTTTTCTCCAATTACCAACAATTAATTCTAAACGCCATATCAGAAGCAGCCAATATAAGCGAAGTTAAAGCAATGTTTCCAAAAATAAAAAGTATTTTTGAATACCATCTGAAACTTTTGAAAGAAAGAAAAGTCAGTCTAACAGACTTGGTATTTACTAAAAGAGTTTCAAAAAATTATAATGAATATGAAGATAGAGATACTGTTGAGAATAGCGCCCTACTGAACTTGAGCGGAGGTGGTAAATCACTTAGGGCTGGAGAGATTTTAAAATATGTTGTTACTGACTATTATGGAAGGAATTCTAAGAAAAGGAGTGTCCCTATTGAACTTGCTACTTCCCAAACCAAGTATGATATTAAAAGATACTCTGAACTCTTACAAGACGTAACTGATACGATTACAAACCCATTTGGGATAACATTGAATGTTGATAATGCCGTACACTTCTAATTACTTTTTCAGAGTATCATCCAACGTTACTTGTCTTGCCGTATCATAAAAGAAATTTCTCGCATTATCTACAACTGCCTTTTCTTGCTCTGACAATGCATTCCCCAGAATTCCCTTAAATTCAATTGCATTTACAACGGCTCTTGCTCCATAATGGTTGTTAAAATAACCTCTAACAATTGCAGTTTCCGTTGAAATCTGTTTTATCTTATCAACCCATGGTTTTAATTCTTCTTTAGAGTAAAGATAATTGTATCGTGGTCTTACGTTTCTTCCATGCCATCTAATGAAGGCATGACTAGCTGTCACAATAGGCTCAGATAGAAATTTCAGCCTATCAGGCGCGGGAGAATCTGTCATGACAGCTGCAATGTTATAATGTTTTAACATTTCCCATGGTCCTTCTGTATTCCAAGATGGATGCCTAAATTCAATCGCATAATCGTAACCCGCGGGTAGTCTGTCAAGAAATTCTTCAGTATTCTGAAACTCTTTTACAGTGAAACTCGGGGGTAATTGAATCAGTACAGCCCCCAACTTGTTAACATATTTTAAAGGTGATATTTTTTCGAGGAACTCGTCTAGAAGTGCAACAGCGCCTTTCTTTACGTCGAGCCGATTGTCATGAGTTACTGTTTCAGGAACCTTAAGGGAAAACTGAAAATTGTCTGGTGTCGCTTTCGTCATTGCAATAAACGTTTCTTTTGTCATATATTTATAAAATTTTTCATAGAATGTAGCATCCATTTCTGCAGTATCGAAAAATTGAGCATAATATTGCAATTTTTTTGTTTGTGCATCTGGATAAAATGCCTTGACCCATCCTCCTCTCTCAAAAGAATCAGAATAACTCCAACCAGAGCAACCTATAAACACTGACAATATAATTTACTGTGCAGCAAGTACAATTAAATTTTCTTTTTTATTTTGGGAAAAGGCACTTGTATCGGTATGGGCCGGAAAGTATGCGTGACGATATCGGTGCCAGAAAAGAATTCTGAATATAACTTTGAAGAGCTTAGCATTAAATTTTTTTTCTTTATATGCCTGTCGGGTTAGGTTCGGCGGCCTTGGAATCATTTTTGACCTTTAAAACACAGTTCAAAAGATTAATTCTATTGATTCAGGTCAAATTTTGAAAACATACCCGACACTTGAACCTGCCATAGCCGCAGTTCCCAAACTCATAGTTAAACCTTTACGAATAGGAATCACAACAACATTGGTTACACCGGTGATTTGAATACAATCCAAAATTTGCTGCAATTCTGATAACACATTCGCAGTTTCGAACGAGACATAATAGTCTTCAAAAGCCGTTTCTGAGGTTAGTAT
>DATFBL010000084.1:0-24960 GCA_035253865.1 Nitrososphaeraceae archaeon
ACGGCCGAGAAGTTCCCCCTGCTGAGGCATTACTAACTCTTTTAGATCAGATTCACTTAGTACCTTTCTTTTACCTAATTTAAAAACCTCTGTTAAAATTCCTTCTAAGCAGAATAAAAACCTAGTGATTCATCTCAAGAATTAAGAATGCATATTTTATTTCAAGTAGAAATATTATATTTTGCCTTTGTAATCCTGACTTTTACTATCAATTACGGGTATAACCAAGTAAATATCTTAATATATTTCTGGACGCTGTGGCTAATGATGCGATTCCACGTTATTAAATTCTTCAAAAAGTTTCAATATTCCAGTATAGTCTAATTCTGAGTAACCACTATTAGATGCGATGCGGAAATATTGTTCGGCAAGTGACGCAAATGAAAGAGCGGCCCCGTTTTTCCGCGCGCAATCATTGAGCAACTGTACATCCTTTAACATATTCTTCAAAAAGAATTTTGGTTCAAAATTGTTCCTTACCATTTTTGGTCCTTTTATTTCACTAAGACCAGTTTTAAAATATGTTGAATTTAGAATTTCAAGAAATATTGTCGGACTAATTTTTGATTTTTTTATAAATACTATTGATTCTGCTAATGAGATCGCTATTAATGCAATGTTAAGATTAAGTGCAAGCTTGATAGAATTAGCTGCACCATCTTTATTTCCCAAACTAAATATCCTCTTACTGTAGCTTGTTAGAATTTTTTTAGACTTTTCAATAGATTTCTTATTGCCGGAAACAATAGAGATTACATCTCCTTTCATCGTAGGATCAGGTCCTCCCATAATGGGAGCCTGTATCATTGAGTAACCCTTTTTCTTCATAAGGTTGGCACAGTAAATGGAATCCTCTGGTAATACCGTACTGGTGTCAACAACTACTAACTTTCTATTGTTGCTGCTTACCAATCCATTTTCAGCAAACAAAATTTCTTTCACTGCACGGCCATCTGTCACACTTATGATTACAAAATTGCATTTTCCGCCCAGTTCTGAGGGATATTCAGTTTGAATTGCACCTCTTTTTACCAGTTCCTTGGCCCTTCCCCTGGTCCGATTATACAAAAATACTTGAAAACCCCTTTCAATCAATCTGTGAGCTATTGCAGAACCCATCAACCCGGTTCCAATTACACCAATGTTCATATGATAATCTCCTAACACTCGAAATTTAAGATTTTTCAATTTATTTATACCTTTATTACAATAAGAAAAAATGTAATTTTTAACCATTACAGCATAATTTTATCAATCCTGTATTTGGTAACGTATGCCTTATTAAGCCTTATTAATTAGGACATAGTGAAATAAATTCCAGTTTTATATATTATACTAATGAGGCCCATTTTAGCCGACCTTTTCGATTGAATCTAGCAGTGCATATGAATATTAATTGCCTTATTGATTAGTTATCTAGTAGATATGGATAATACCGTTGTAACAGTCAATCCAGCCAACGAACTGGTAATACACGAATATGAAAATATGACAAATGAACAAGTTACCAAGATTGTAGATAAATCAAGGAACGCATTTAAAGAATGGAAACGCGACATTCGCAGAAGATCAATGATATTGCTTCGGTTCGCCGAGCAATTACGAAAAGATAAAGAACATCTTGCTAGAATCGCATCTGAAGAGATGGGAAAACCCATCAAAGAATCTCGTTCAGAGATAGAAAAATGTGCCTGGGCTGTCGAATTTTATTCATATAATGGCGATATTCTACTCAATAATGAATCATTAAACAGTGACGCCAATAAGACAATGATAACCTTTCAACCTTTGGGTGTTATTGCGAGTATTATGCCTTGGAATTTTCCATATTGGCAGGCACTGCGCTTTGCAGCCCCATCATTAATGGCTGGAAACACAATTGTTTTAAAACCTGCCAGTGCAACAATGCAGTGTGGAATAGAGATTGAAAAAACTATTTCAAAAAGTGGCGCGGTAGATGGTGTATTTAATACCATTATTGGTAATTCAAAGAATGCAGAAATGCTCATTGATTCAAACATAAACGGAGTTACTTTTACTGGAAGTATAGAAATCGGGGCTAAAGTGGCCCAACGTGCAACATCACGACTAAAAAAATGTGTTTTAGAGCTAGGGGGAAGTGATCCGTTCATTGTTCTGCAAGATGCCGATATAGAGAAGGCGGCGTCTGGAGCAATCAAAGGTAGATTTCTAAATTGCGGACAGAGTTGTGTTGCTTCAAAAAGATTCATTGTATCCAAGAAAATTGCAGATGAATTTATAGAATCATTCGTTCAAAAAGCAGAAAAACTGAATGTAGGAGATCCATTATCAGATAGCACTGATATAGGACCACTATCTAGCATGAAAAGTCTAGATAATATTGATTCAATAGTAAAAGATGCAGTAAGCCTGGGTGGAGAGTTACTAACTGGAGGTCACAGAATTGGAAGTACGGGTGCTTTCTACAAACCCACAGTAATAAAAAATGTCAATTCAAAAATGCGGGTATCAAGGGAGGAGACTTTTGGTCCTGTTGCACCAATAATGATTGTTGAAGATGAAGCTGAAGCATTACATGTAGCAAACAATTCTGATTTTGGACTTGGTGGCAGTATCTGGACCCGAGATTTGGACAAAGCACAAAAATTATCAAGTGAATTGGAGTGTGGTATCGTTACAGTTAACAATATGGTGGCATCTGATCCTAGAGTTCCTTTTGGTGGTATCAAGCATAGTGGATTTGGAAGGGAATTGTCCAGATACGGTATGTTGGAATTTGTAAATGTCAAGTCAGTTAGGTTCTATGATAAACTCGTTTATGAGCATCATGTAGAATGATATAATTAGAATATGAAATAAAGTATGAGTCTAAATGAACAGTTGTTAATCCACTAGTAAAGGAGAGGATACATTGTATGATAAAAAAACTCATTAACCTTTAGCAGAAATTACCGATATTGCAGAATTTATCTCTCACATTGATATAACCTTCTCTGTCACTTCGGTCATAATACAGAATGGTCTTAAAACAATAAAACCGATTAATATTGATGGGGCATGATTGGATTTATTTTAAGCATTCATTTTTTTGACAGAATACTTTAATGCAATCTAGGAATACATAGTGATGAATGACAGAATATCCAGAACTTGGACTTGCAGGAATGTATAGAATAATAAAGAAATCTGGAGGAGAAAGAATTAGTGAGGAAGCGGCTGATCAACTTAGGATGATACTTGAAATTATCGCTACTAAAATCTCAGATCAAGCGGTTGCTTTAGCTTCGCATGCTGGAAGAAAGACAATCAAAGCAGAAGACATACAGTTAGCAGAAAAAAATTTGCTAAACTTAATACATTAGTTGATGAAAAATACTCTAGTCGCTTGATTTTGTCATGTCCCAAGATATTTTAATTGTAGCTTTAACAGGAATGCCGGGAGCTGGAAAAACTACAGTAGCTAATTATTTGGCTCAGAAAGGCATTCCACTTTTGATTATGGGAGATGTAGTAAGAGAAGCCGCTCAGAATGAGGGATTGGAACCCACCAGTGACAATCTTGCGAAATTGATGATAGAACTGAGGAAAAAAAACGGGCCTGAAGCAATTGCGTATTTGGTTGCCAATAAGATCAAAAATATGAAAAAAGAAGGCAATGAGTTTGGCGTATTAATAGTAGATGGTATTAGAAGCATGGCAGAGATTCAAGTCCTAAAAGATGTTGGCGACATCAAATTGTTAGCAATTCATGGTTCAATTACTACAAGATATTCGCACATTAGGGAGAGAGCTCGCTCTGATGTACCATCTAACATAGGAGAATTCGATAAGCGTGACAGGGTCGAAATGGGAGTAGGAATAAGCGATGCAATTGCCTTAGCTGATGAAACTATTTCAAATAATGATATTTCAATATCTGAACTTTGTGAACTCAGTCTTCGTACGGTACAAAAATGGATTGATGAGAAGAAAATCAAATAGTTTGTGTGATAACAATAGTTGTGGAAAACAGACGATCTTCAAGATGAGAATGTTGAACTAAAGGTAGAAACTATTCTTCATCCATCTGAGGATCCGGAAAAAGTAAAAAAATGTTTATTAAATGTAGCCAATGGATGTACTCCTGTAGTAACAGACGGACGAGTGGAGGCTACATGCAAAGGAATTATGTCATTACATTATATTCGAGTTGGCGTAAGATCAAGATCGTCCGTAGGAGTTCTCAGAAAATTATTGGACTGGAATAGAAAAGGTAATGTCACATGGTTTTATTTGAACAAACAGGCAGCGTATGGAGGTGTAATTTCACTTGTCGAACAGTATGAGGAATCACCACTTGGTCCCATAAGAGTCACGCTTACTAGCAATAATCTCGATAAAATAATAGAGTGGTTACTAGTAAATAGATAATAATACACCTTTTTTAGATTCGGAGTATCATGTTTATTCCAGTGCTATTATTTTGACTTGTCCAGCATAGAAACTATTCTTTGAATAAAAGAAAAATATGTTGAACTATTGTAGTATGTTACACAATCAATCATTCTTCAAGATATAGCTTCCAAAGTATTCCTTTTCAATTCGCATTATCTGGTCTCTGCTTTCTGCAAAAGAATAGTCTTCTAATGCATCGTGATTTAACTCTAGAAATGTATGTCCCCATTTGAATTTGTCAAGTAAACTCGATGCAAAATTCTTTTCTCCAAGAACATAAAAACATGCTGATAAAGATTCAACGCTGGATAATCTACCAAGTCTTGCATAATTTATTGGATTTCCTGCCAATAATGAGGGTATTTTTCTAGGAATGCCTTTCCTCAAAAATTTATGGTTTGTCAAAACTTGTTCTGCCTTGTTCCATGAACAGTCGATTACACAAATAGAATCTACAAAACTCTTATCAGTTTTGCAAACGACTTCACTAGCATAAGGATTCAATACAAGCATGTTATGCCGTATGGAATTTGTCGGTAAAACGATGCCAAATCTAATTAATTTTAAGGCACTGCATTTCTTTGGATCATCTTGATTTAGCATAAGCGCAAATGCTCTCATCAACTATAATTTATCCATTAATGGCAACTGTTAATAAAGTAGTTTCGAGAATCAGTTCAGTTTATGGCCAATGGATAATAGAATACAAGAATCGTAACATTAAAAATCATGAATTTTGGAATATCACTGTTGCCACAGATAAATAGAATCACAGTTTTGGGATCAGGAATAATGGGTCATGGTATAGCGCAGATTTCTGCAATGAATGGATATGATGTCGTATTGCGAGACATTGAAGAAAAATTCTTGGACAATGCAATGAATAAGATAAGATGGTCATTAGACAAGATGGTAGAAAAAAACAAGATAAACAAGCAAGAATCAGACAAAATTCATGGTAGAATAAAGCCAATTGTTGACTTGAAAGAAGCTTTGCAAAATACTGACTTGCTGATTGAAGCAGTCCCCGAAGATCTCAAACTCAAGAAAAAGGTCTATTCAGAAGTGGATCAATTCGCTCAAGAAAAGACAATTTTTTCGTCTAATACAAGCACTTTACCAATTAGTGAAATATCTCAGTTAACCAGTAGACCAGACAGATTCATAGGATTGCACTTCTTTAATCCACCGCAATTGATGAAATTGGTCGAGGTTATTCCGGGGATAAGAACAGAGAAATCTATTGTAGATCTTGGACTAAATTTTGTAAAATCATTATCAAAGGATCCTGTTTTGTGTAACAAAGATGTTCCCGGCTTTATAGTAAACAGAATATTCATACCTATAGTCCACGAAGCCGCGTACAGCTTGGAAAACGATGGTAAAACTATGACTCAAATCGATTCAGCAGTTAAATTCAAATTAAACTTTCCAATGGGCATATTTGAATTAGCTGATTATACTGGACTTGATGTTATCCACAAGGCCACAATTGAAATGCACTCTCGTGATAAGAAAGTAGTAAACCCACATCCCAGAATAGAACAATTGTTCTCATCAGGGAAATTCGGTAAAAAGTCAGGAGAAGGTTTCTATTCCTATAGGGACAAAAATTATGAAAGAGTACCATTATCAGAAGACGAAGCAAAACAATACGATCCGATTAGGATTCTATCAGTTGCGTTAAATAATGCTGCGTGGTTGATTTCAAATGGTGTCTGCACAAAAGAAGATGTTGAACTAGCCTTGAAATTAGGAATGGGACTTAAAAAGGAATTATTTGAAATTGGAAAAGAAAATGGATTTGAAAAAATAGTATCCACTTTGAGTGCACTGCAAGAAAAAAATGGATCATTTTATGCACCCGATCCCTACTTAAAGACCATTTCGAACTAACCCTATTTTATTACCATTTATAGGATCATCATTATGATTCTTGTTGTGAATCAAAATAGTCCGATATTATTTTGACTGCAGCGGGGGCGTCTTTCGAAGTTTGTATGAAAACTCTTTTTCTATCATCAAGATATCTCCCGCCAAAGTTTTCAGCAGTTCCGCCGCTACTAGGTATTGTTACCAGAATTTTCTTTAACATATATCCAACACAAAGCTCTATAAGGGTACCTACACCTCCGCCTACTGCAATAATTCCATCTGCGGATGTCGCAACAACAAAGTCTCGGGCATACCCTATTCCAGTCGCAATTACAACGTCGCAAAATTGGTTAGCAAATTTTGCCTCTTCCTGAGGAATTATTCCCACAGTCAAACCACCGTGATCTTTTGCCCCTTTACATGCATTTTCCATAACGCCGCCCAGGCCCCCACAAATTAACACGGCGTTTGCCTTTGCTATCTCGGTTCCAACATGATAGGCTATTTGATTTGTTTTTTCATTGGATTTATCTTGGTTGTATCCGACCACCGCAATTTGGAGCCTTCTCATATTTTTCTTGATAAATTAATTCTTATATTTACTATAACGTTAATTTGCAGAAATTCTTCCTTGTTGCTTGATCATATGGAGCATTATTCATATAATAACATCCATTCCATCTTCATTCTTACGTTAAATCCCCGATTTTCAGAAAATACTAAACTAAGGTGAAGGATAATATGTCCGCAATAGAACACTGAGATGAATGAAATTCAGAATCAAGGACGCTAATTTAGCTGCAGAAGGAAAGAAGAAGATTGATTGGGCAGAGGTTCATATGCCAGTATTATTTAATCTAAAAAAAAAATTTAAACTTGATAGTCCTTTAGAGGGAGTTAAGGTCGCCGGCTGTTTACATGTTACGAAAGAAACCGGAGTTCTAATTCGTACATTACGTGATTTAGGTGCGGAATTGTCATGGTGTGGTTGTAATCCTTTAAGTACGCAAGACGATGTCGCTGCGGCACTTGTTGAAGAAGGAATCTCAATTTTTGCTAGTAGAGGTGTTTCAAATGATCAGTATTATGATGACATTCATTCAACCATGGCAATGAATCCTAATGTTACAATCGATGATGGGGCAGATCTTACCGTTGAAATGCATAATTCAAACACTAATATGAGCCAAATCTATGGTGGCACAGAAGAAACTACTACGGGAGTTGTCAGATTACGTGCTATGGAAAAAAATGGCAAACTAAAATATCCAATTATGGCCGTTAATGATGCGGAAACAAAACATGATTTTGATAATGTTTATGGCACAGGCCAATCAGCCTTGGATGGCATTATTAGAGCCACTAACATATTGATTTCAGGCAAAAATGTGGTTGTGTCTGGATATGGTCATGTGGGAAAAGGGATCGCTACAAGAGCAGCCGGTCTTGGAGCTAATGTCATAATAACTGAAATTGATCCTATTGCTGCACTGAAGGCGAAACTTGACGGCTATTCAGTCATGCCAATGATTTCTGCGGCCGCGACAGGCGATTTGTTTGTGACCACAACTGGGTGCAAGGATGTAATACGAGAGGAACATATTCTTCAGATGAAGGATGGAAGTATCCTGGCCAATGCAGGACATTTCAATGTCGAGATTTCTGTTGATGCCCTTAAATCCAACTCAAAGTTGGTAAAACAAATCAATGATAATACAACAGAGTATGAACTTAAGAAGGGAAATAAAGTATACCTAATCGGAGAAGGAAGATTGGTGAATTTAGTTGCCGCTGAAGGCCATCCTTCTGAGGTGATGGATATGAGTTTTGCAAACCAGCTTCTTTCTGCCATAAAATTGATTCAATCTAAGGGATCACTTTCTCCAGCTGTGTATGATATTGATAGAGCACAGGATCAGGAAATTGCAAGAGCAAAATTAGAGTCGATGGATATTAACATAGATACTCTTTCTAAAGAACAACAGACCTACTTGACAGGTTTTAGCGAGGGAACATAAAAGACGCTCCTATCTACCTGTGTGGGCAGAAACTTATCAAGATATTAAGTGGTAAAATGTTAATCAAGCTTGGGATGGGTGGTCTAGACTGGTTATGATACCTGTCTCACACACAGGTGGTCGAGAGTTCAAATCTCTCCCCATCCACTCTTTATGGTCTGCTCAAATCATGTAATGCTAATTTGTAAGGGAATTACAGCCAATACGAAGACTCAAATTTCTCTTGAATTTGAGACATATTGGCTTTCTTTGATCTGACATTTGTGTGTGAATTCTGAGTATGATTGAATGGAGTAATTATTTACCTAATCAACCCATCTAAAATGCCAAAAATAGTTAAATCCATAAAAAATATATGGTTTCGAAAAAGAAATTAGAATAGTATTGAAAAAAGAAGTTCTAAATTATCCTGATAAAAAGCATTTATCTCCCAAATCCATTCCAAGGTGGGGAAAAGAGGAAGAAACTGAGGTTTTCGGTCAAAACGTAAAACTCTTCCGAAGGGGAAAAATGAGCGAAGACGACTTTAGACGTTTCCGACTTCAGCATGGAGCTTACGGATCCCGCTTACAACAGAATTACAGCATGATTAGGATCAAGATCCCTAGCGGAGAAATAACTCCAAAACAATTAGAAAAGATCGCGACACTTTCTGAAGCCTTTTCAATTGGTTCTGCCCATGTTTCGACTCGTCAAAACATCCAACTTCATTGGGTACAGCTTGAAGATGTAAGTGAAGTTATGAGAGGTCTAGTTGAAGTAGGATTAACAACAAGAGAAGCTTGTGGCAATACAGTGAGAAATGTCATGTGTAGTCATTTTGCTGGTGTATGTCCAGACGAAGAATTCGATTCAACTCCGTATGCCATGGCGATTGCACGGTTCTTTCTCAGGAATCCAGTCTGCCAAAATCTGCCAAGGAAATTTAAGATCAATTTCGCGTGTTGTGCAAATCATGGACTAGTAAGGATTGCCGATATCGGCCTGATCCCTATGCTAAAGGATGGAACCAGTGGATTTAAGGTCTATTTAGGTGGTGGCCTCGGGGCTGCTTCATTCATAGGACACCAGTTAGAGGAATTTACTCCTGAAGAAAGAATCGTATCAACATGTATGGCGGTAGTGAGATTGTTTGACAGACTTGGAAATCGTGAAAATATGGCCAGGAATAGAATGAGATACTTAGTCAATGAAATGGGATGGGAAAGGTTTCAGAAATTGGTATTAAAAGAGAGATCAAATGTAGAAATGACCATTTCACTTGAAACATTGAATAGGTACAAGGTAGACCTGGAAGGCCCCAATATCAGACAAATATCTAATGGCAAGAAATTACCGCTGATAAATGAAAAAGTAGACATTAATAGCGACCCGTATAAAAGATGGGTTCACTCCAATGTGGTTTCTCAAAAACAGAATGGTTATTTTGTAGTGTTCGTTACACTTGGTGCCGGTGATATAACATCGAATCAACTTCGGTCCCTTGCAAAGACTATTCAAACTTATTCTGGAGAGGGTTGTGCACGAAATACTCCTAATCAAAATTTTGCAGTAAGATTCGTTAAAGCCAGGGATTTACCAGAATTTTATAATGAACTTGCCAAAACAGGACTTGCAAATCCAGGTGCACTGACCATGTCATCAGCCGTTGGTTGTTCTGGTACGACCTCATGCAATCTCGCAATTACAAATTCTCACAGATTGGCAAAAGAGATCCAATCTAGATTCATTGAGCTAGGACTTGACACTGAAGATGACCTTAGAGACTCAACTATAAAGATAAGTGGATGTCCAAATTCTTGTGGGCAACACGAAATTGCAACAATAGGATTTTACGGCGGAGCATCAAGGATAGAAGGAACCATGACCCCAACGTATACGATGATGTTTGGAGGAAAGGATGGAGAAGACGGGTTGCTGGGTAAATCTGTAATGAGGGTACCAGCAAAAAGAGTCATATCCACTTTATTAAAAATAATAGAAATTTACAGACAGAAACGAAGCTCTGACGAGTCACTTGCAACATGGATTAGCAAATTGATTAAAGGAGCAACTAATGGAAATGCAACAACAAAGAATCTGGATGAGTTAAAAACTGCCCTAATGGAAACTGTCACATTACCTAATGCGAAGGATGATCCTGACTCCTATATGGATTATGGTAACGATGTAAAATTCAGTGCAAAGACAGCGAGAGGCGAATGCGCAGCTTGAAATATGCTACTAGAGAAAAAAAAACTAAAAGCATTTTATCAAAGAATCATTCAACAAGCAATTTTCATGATATAGTAACAAGTGCAGATATTCTTAGAACTTTAATTAGAAAAAATTCGGCAAGAATAGTGGATGTCAGGAAAGAGGACGAGTACAAGAAGGAACACATCAAAACAGCTATATCAATGCCCCTTGCTAAGGTACTTGAAAACGATACCCCCGAAAGAATAGTTCAATTGCTGGAACAATCTGGAATTTCTGATAGGACTCCTGTAGTTGTATACGATGATACATTCGGTGCACTTGCTGCCAGGGTTGCGTGGACATTTCAGTATGCTGGACATACTAACACATCATTGCTTGAAACAACTTTTTCCATGTGGAAAAGCTATGGATTTGAAACTGAGAAAAAGAATAATGTATTCCCTAAAGCCAAGCATTCTCTTAGTGTAAATAATGAAATATATGCCAATTATGATGAAGTAGAAAGAGCAAAAAGTGAACAGAATAAAATTCTCGTTGATTCAAGAGAACGATTAAATTTCTTAACTGAGCATATTCCTGGCGCTACTAATCTACCATATACCATGTTAGGGACTGCTGAATCAATATTTAGAGAACCACAAGAAATTAAGAGATTTATGGAAAACAGAGGTATATCTCCGGACGATGAGGTTATAACCTATTGTGGTAGCGTGGGAACTCTGTCAGGACTTGCATACTATGCGTTAAGGATGGGAGGCGTGAAAAAAATTAGATTGTATTCAAGATCATTTAAGGAATGGAAAAAATTAGGTAAGCCGATAGAAGAATTTAAGGACGCAAATTTCTGGGATCTTTCGGCAGAATAGTCAATTATTTTCTACCTGAATAAGGACATTTCATTCAGACGCAGTTTTTAGATATTTCAAAAGTTTTATGGCATCACGAGACTTGAGACTATCCCTATTTTTCAATAAATGGGTCCTAAAATTTTCAAGCTCATCATGTATCGAAGGGTACTGTTGTTGAGTTAAATTTATAAGATCTTCATAATTTCTAAACGGAAAATAAGTACTTTTTGCAATCTTTGTAAATCTTTTTTTGGTCTCTTTAGTTAATATCCCTTTCCTATACGCTAAGAACAAATTGAAACGAATGTCAATCATGGCCTCAGACTGCAGGATATTGCTTCCCTGAACAAACGTTACTGCGACTTCATCATCAGCATTTATTACACCATTCTTGTACAATTGAAAAATCTTACCTATTCCTTTCATTCCAAACTTTTCTAACTCAACGGCCCTTAATGCCCCTAAACTGGAAGCACCTATTAGTTCAATATTCTTTCTTGTAGCAAGATGATATACTTCAATTGGTGGCGGGGGATAGTCATGTAGGAACACACCATCTATAAATCCGACATGTTTTTTTTCATCCGAATCCTGAGACAGCATTAAAAAATCACCTTTCTTTGCCGGGTCTCTGTAATCGGCATCTAAAATCTTGACTGCTTCTTCTCTACTTAATGTAGGTCCAAGGTATACAATTGGTCTGTTCATGTCTTAAAAGATTCCCTTCCTCTTTTACCTATCACAGCCTTTGTGATTTTGAATGTTTCTAACCCAGGTACTATTGTTCTTACTACTGGTATCGATATTTGAGCATTTGTGAGGTCAACTACAATAACCTGGTTCAATCCATTTGAATTTAGCCTAGAAAGTATTAAGTTGATGTCGTCTAAAATGTCATCGTTTACATACGATTTAATCTCAGAGAACTTGACAGATTTTTTTGATTTCATAAACTGCCATGTCTTTTTTTCGTCACTATTGCTATTTCCGTATGAAACTTTTCTGAGATCGTCCCTTGCACCTTGAATATTTGCAGCGCGTGTTTGAGAAACCTCTGTAATTGCCCTCAATAGGGCAATTCTTGCATCCGGATGAGTTCCATGTCCCTCAGCAAGGTATCCGTAATTTTCTGTGATCCACTCAATGCTACTTGCATTAAAAGTTGGTATTCCAATGGGTGAGGTAATGTCCTTGATTATTAGTGGGATGTTAGAATCATTAAATTTTCTTACCAAATTTGAAACAGGTTTGAAATCAATATTTGAAATATCAACATCAGGATATTTGGTATCATCATCTACAAATTCGGTACTAGGAATAGAATCGATATTTACGCCATTGTTGGATAAGTATTTAGTCATTGTTCTGAGTGTATTGTAAGGAAGTGCACTTGCACTTAATTCCGCGAGGCTTGTTGCATCTCTTTCAATAACTTCGCAAAGCGAATGGCATATTGCTTCTTCCAACACGTTACCAGAAGCAAGACCATTGGTATGATGATAGGCAAATGGATTTACGGCTGGTGGCCGGGGAGAATATCTAAAAAGAGCCAGTGGAGCAGGAACCATTATTTGTTCGCTATTTATCAAATCATATCCGGGAAGAAAATCCATAATCATATCCTCATCATATTCGAATAACATTGGTTCTACTACATTAGAAGGATGCAGAGTCTTTGAAATATTTGAAACTTCCTTAAGAGATGATTGAATCATTCTTTTTTGATTCCCAGACGGCAAGGAGCAGTATCTTTCAATACTTTCCATTAACGCACTTGCCTTTGCATCCAATTTTGTGGCTCCTTTTCCGCTATAGACCCAAATGTAATCCTCGGTTCCTGGCAGAACGGCAGAAAAATTAGGTATACGAAGAATGTCCATGTCTGTGATGTCTGCTAGTCTTGTTACTCCAATATCGCTTGAAATTGGAAGAATAGCATCAAGCGTATCTTGTACAGTTTTGGTTCTTGACGATACTTTTCCCTTTAATTTCTTCTGGCTTCTGAGCAGTATTGGCTCAAGCTCCATAGAAGATTTGAATAATTTGGTATCAATATCAATTTTTCTAAAATTTGAAATATGTGAGCAAAGTATAATTGGATAGCTTGCAATTTAGCGATAGCGATATAAAAGCAATAAATGACATAGTTCATAGGGCTCATACTGATCCTGAATTTAGAATAATGCTCTTCAAAAATCCAAATGGAATTTTTGATCAATTTAATATCTCTGATAGAGCAAAATCATTGATTAGTAATTTTTTTGATGAGATTATGGATCAACCAGCAAATTAGTTCCTGCCTATTTACGTAAACCTTATTTCAGGACAGTAATAGATTACAACTAATAGAGAAGTTATATGTACCCCGTTTCTGACCCACAACTAGTCATTGATAGCCATACATTAAATGTACATCTCGTAGTGCACTCTCTACCGGGGCTACTTTGTCAATTTAGTCATTTGAGGCGCATATACCCAATAAATTGGATATTTCTCACATGAGTAATTAACTAAGTAAAATAAAAAGCACCAGAATTTTATTTAAACCTTATTAACGTCGTTGGATGAATTATTTAATAAACTAAAGTTTTTGCTTAATTCAAATCGAAGTCAGACAAATCGTTCTTGTTTATTAAACCGATCCAAACCCTTTTCTTTCTACCATATCTGTAACGATTAAAATGTGGAGTCCTCTCTATCCAATGACCGCCCTTGAATCTGATGGGCCATGACAAGAAGTTGATAGGTCGAAATACTATGTTCAATAAATTGTAAAAAATTTCAAAACTTATGATATCAGGGCTTGACATGCTTGAATATATTGTGGCATGAACCAAACACGGTTCCGCCATTAGCGATGAAATCGTCTTCGGCTTTTTGACAAGTACCAAGGCCTTTATGACAACTAACATCTTCGAAAGGGTCTGGACCGGTACCAAAACAGAACTTTTCTGGGGGTAGGGGAGCAGCATTTGTAGACGTTATTAAACGGCCGTCCAAATTCATCAAGGCCACTAGCATTCCCAATATTGTCAAAACCATTAGGATACGTTGATTCTTACCTAGACTTAGTATAGATAATTTAAAAAGTTTAATCTGATTGGCCGTATGGTGGTATCCGCTGGCCGACCAGTGTTATCTTCGAAACGTAATAGTACTTAGGCAATATACTAAATAAGTTGTCGACCGATGGAGTCGCCCTAAGGGGTTAGTTCAATTAAATTCTGTTAATCCTATTAGACTTGAATGGGAGTACACAAACACTACAGAAAGAACTTGAGGATTCTGAACTCTGGTTAGGCAGAGAAAAGGAAGAATCAACCTACAAAAGTGATCTCAGAAAAAAGATTGAACTATTAAATTGACTCCTTGAAAATATAAAAAATCCTAATGTGGAAATTTGCAGTCTTATTGAATTTAGGATGAATGAAACTGTACAGGAAATTAAGAAGAAAGATATATTTGAATCTGATATTTTAGATAGTGAGTTGCGAATTTTGGATTGGATATTTTACCCGGTGTGTAAAGATCAACAATTGATCTTACAGAATAAATTTAGTTAGTTAAAACAAATGTAAGCCTATTTACTTTTTTTATATACTAAAGTCTTCAACTCTGAGGTCATAAGCCTTACGGCCAATAGAAATCCCTCTTTATAAGATTCATCGGTCTTTAATTTTTTTAATTCATTAGCAGTTATCTCAGGTAGATGCATTCTTAAAACGCGATCTGAACTGATAGAATTCTTACTATTTGATTTTCTTTGATTTTTTTTGGTCGCTTTTTTGTCCTTAACCACTAAATATCACATTAAGGCTTGGAATATAATCTATATATAAATTTAGATAGTTAGATACTTATTGAAAACTTTCTTTATTAGTGATTAATGTAACGATAACTAAAATGTAAATTTTTTATATTGTTTATTTATAATTGTTCCCTCCTGTCAGAGTAAAGTTTTTAATAATTTAATGACTATAATAGTTTCAACCATTAAGCCGTATCACTTCTTGTCAGGGGCCCGTCAGGTTATTGTTTCGTTTTCAGAGACTTTAAAGTAAATTTTTTATTAGGTTTTTGCGAATGTATGTATCCGTCTCACCGGACTGATGGGAGGACAACTTGCGCTCTTGCACGGCTGTATCCATTTCATACCTCCCATCAGATTTGAACCTATTTTAATGGAGATCGGGTAAAATCCTGTCTTTATTCCGATCCTCTAGGGTAGCTTTAGATTGATGTTTATTTGCTTAAAAGATTCAATAAAGACTCTTGAATGCGACTTAATTTGATGGGTTTGATTAATGCGTCTATTTTATTGTCGCAAAATATAACTTGTTGATATTACTTTCTCTAGCATCTCAATAGCAGTGATGAAAATTATACACGCTCAAGGAAATTTCTTTAATATTTCTATTCCAACCTCAACTCCATTTATGTTGCCAAGCAATCTGTAATCGATGATGTAAATGACCGGAGGCTCAATATCTATATCTGTAATATACTGTCGGCGTTAACATAAGTGCTAATTATCCTGTGACCCATTTTGAAAAGATAATCGCTGTAGAGAGTAAGGATACCCTCTTCATCATCGAGAATCATTATTGTGTATGTGTTTTGTATTGTTACCATATTTATTCAACCCCGAGAATCAATTAGCCGAGTTGATAAGCAGGTACATTTGTACTACCAACATCCTTTGTAGGCCTTGTTTAATTGGTCCTGTATTTTAGAAACTATTATCCATGGATAGGCAGGTTGGTATACCTCTGGCACGTAATGTAAATATGCGTAGAACAATAAAACCGCATGTCGCTCCAAGCGAATTTATGTGCAGAACATTTGAGGTTATGTGGTCAAGTTTTATGAAAGAGAATGTTCAGTGTACAGATCCTACATTGATGAGAAACGGATTACACAACTTTGATTTTTCCAATCCTATTCTCAATAAAAGGATATCATCTTTTATTTTCATAGTGTGCTTAACATTTATAAAATCTAAATCGCTTATTAGAGATAACAATAATTTCGGCCTTAGGTCTCGTAGGAGTAGTCGCAGTAGACACAGCTGAGATGCTTCAGGACGCCGAAGCAGCAGGATGTAAGAATTCAATCGCCTTCAATACAAGTATGGTTCGTTGTTTTAAGGGCTAGATAATGCTCTCATTTTTCTATTCTAGGGATCTGTCTCTATAATGTAAACACTTTCTTGCCATAACTTCTGATACATTTCTTCGTAAGACGTTTTATGGTTTGTATTGCTTATGAACTTAAATAAAAACAATTGCTGATCGTTTCTTGATTACACAATGAAATTCAGTTCCCATCAGTTTTTTATCAATATGCAAAACTACTGTATTAACCTAACATTATCAGATCCATGTCCATTGTATCTCTTTTTTAATTATCAGGGGCTTCTTGTTCTTCACAATAAATTATTTTTAGGCATGAATGTGCCAACCATCTCAAACTTCAGCGGCGAATGCCTTTTCACAAATAAGTGTGGTAACATATTTTTATAATTAATTCTGTTATTCATATTTGATTTAAATGATAAAAATCGCTTTATTCATCTGTAAGTTATAAAAAAGATGAATAGAAAAGATCAATATGAAGTTTCACGGTATAGAAGTTCCTTACGCATCCCCTGGAGGAATAAGATTGGTTTGGACGGGGCCTGATGAAGAAGACGAAAAGGCGGTGGTGCTTTCAGAGGAGGAACTAAACCAACTAGTTGAAATTTTCAAAAAGAATACCACAGGAAAAATAGAGTTAGCAGACCATGCCAGTACAGTCTTGATAAATAAGGATGTCACTCAATTCGAGTTACAATACTATTTTCTGGAGGTCGATACGGAATTGCTGAAAAGAAAAATATTTGATTATGTAAAAGTGCTTCACAAATATCAATTACCAAGTTACAATTCTACTCAATTTCATCATCCGTTAGAACAGTCGAACGAATTAGTGAGTGAACCGTATCATAAGACAAACAAAAATAGACAAGAATCGCTGCTTCAACAAATACTGTCATCTGAATCTTCTTCTCGAATCCTACAACATCCGGAATCGGATATTTTTAAGATTATTTCAATGAGGCGCTCAACCAGAAGATTCACTAATGAGCCCGTTGAAGAATGGAAAATTGACAAAATACTTGCAGCTGCCGACACAGCTCCAACAGCTGGAAATTTTCAGGCTTTTCAAGTGTGTTATATTAAAAACAAACAGGTAAAGCGTGCGTTAGCAGAAGCAGCAAATAACCAGCCGTACGTTAATGCTCCGGCAGTATTTGTTTTTTTTATGGATCCAGAGCGAATTAGAATGAAATTGCCCCCTGACAAGCTTCAAAAATTCTCCCTTCAAGACGCAACATTAGCTGCATCTTATGCGCAACTTGCCGCCTCTGCTTTAGGATTGAGTACTATCTGGATCGGTATGATAGACGAGGAAAAAATCAAATCGATACTAAATATAGGATTAGAGGCATCCTCCATTCTTTGTGTTGGTTATCCGCAAGTAAGAAGGCTGCCCAAGTCAAGGAGGAAACTAAAAGATCTCATAAAGGTCATTGATTAGCAATAGGATTGTAAAGATAATTATTCCTACACAATTTATCAAGTATTGAGTGTTGACTAAAATACTCGTTAACAAGATTGCATAGTGCATTTATGTGGTAAATTTAAAGTTCAACGTCTCGAGGAAAGAAACAGCAACACTTTTTTTTTGTAGTTTTTGATATGTGGAAGGAATGCTTCTACAGAAAATAGAGATCTCCTAACAAATTTAATTGCAGTTTAATACCGATTCCCTAATTCCAATTTTGTCGACTTGACGACTTGGACGTAGCATTCTATCAGATAATGTAATAAACAAAGAGCCAATCTCCGAAAAAAATATATAATGTAATAGGCATTACATATTGTCAGGTGAATATGTTATGTGGAGAAATCCATTGAATCATACAAACCGGATTTTTGAAGAACTGGACAGGGAGTTTTCAGAAGCAGAACAGATGCTAGGGCGCATGTTCCGAACAGTTAGGCAGCCAATGGACAATCTCGAGACATTTCCGTATTATTACGGATACCAAATAACGGTAGGTCCTGACGGAAAGCCGCGGATAAGGGAATTTGGAAATGCAGTACCAGGATCTAGCGGTCTCATGCAACAGAGTGCAGTTCGTCAACCACTTGTCGATACCTCTTATGAGGAAAAAGACAACTCGTTGACTATAACAGCGGAAATGCCCGGAATAACCAAACAGGACATCAAACTAGAAGTTGCAGACGGGCTGGTAACAATACACGCTGAGAAAGGTGACAAAAAGTACCATACCGAAATACCAGTTGAGGACGAACTGGATCAGGATACAGCAAAGGCCACATATACAAACGGTATATTGGAATTAAAAATAAAGTCAAAGAGAGCGCCAAAGCCTAAAGCAAAGGAAATAAAGATCGATTAGAAATGTCCAGTACTTTTTTTTGAGGTGAAAATGTGTGGTCAATAACAAAATTAGTGATATAACTCTAAGAGTTGCGGAATCGGATCCAAAATTTGTTGGCAGAGGGATAGCACATGTAGATCCTCAGATAATAGAACAGATGAATCTCAAGACTGGCGACGTGTTGCAAGTTGCCGGGAATAGAAGACAGACGCATGTTCTGTTATGGTCAGGTCAACCTTCAGATACAGGTAGAAAAGTAATTAGAATAGACGGTTATACAAGAAATAATCTAGGTGTCGGTATAGACGACAATGTTACTATAAAAAAAGTCGCTCCTCCGAAATTAGAACAAATAGTATTGTCTCCAACGGAGGACCTAAATGTAGTTGGTCTGGAAGAATACTTGCCTGATTTATTAGAAGGTCGCGTCGTTACAAAGGGTGATATCATACCCGTTAACATGATGGGACACAAGATAGGATTTGTAGTTACTACCATAATCCCTTCTAATGGAGCTGGTATTATCGCAACCAGTACAGACTTTGCGATAGGCTCTGTACCAAAAACTGGAAACAAAGCAATTCCGCGGGTAAACTACGAGGATATAGGAGGACTGAGACATGAAATTCAAAAGGTCCGTGAGATGATAGAGCTTCCTATGCGACACCCAGAAATTTTTGACAGAATTGGAATAGAGGCACCCAGAGGGGTTCTGTTATTTGGACCGCCTGGTACTGGAAAAACATTACTGGCCAAGGCCGTGGCCAACGAAACAAACGCAAACTTTTATTCAATAGGGGGACCGGAAATAATGAGTAAATTTTATGGTGAGAGCGAAGAGCGACTGCGAGAAACCTTCAAGCAGGCACAAGAGAACGCTCCCAGCATTATATTTATTGATGAAATAGATTCCATAGCACCGAAGAGAGAGGAAGTGTCAGGCGATGTAGAAAAAAGAGTCGTATCACAGTTACTAACAATCATGGACGGTCTTGAATCCCGAGGAAAAGTTGTCGTCATTGGCGCTACCAACAGGCCAGATGCGTTAGACCCTGCGTTAAGACGTCCTGGACGATTTGATAGGGAAATTGAGATCGGAATCCCTGACCAGAAAGGGCGACAGGAGATACTTGAAATCCACACAAGAGGAATGCCTCTCACTGAAGATGTGAAACTGAGCTCTATAGCAAAAGTAACACATGGTTTTGTAGGCGCAGACCTTGAGGCCGTATGTAGGGAAGCAGCCATGAAATCTTTGAGAAATGTATTGCCAGAAATCAATCTAGAAGAATCCAAAATTCCTGTAGAGACCCTAAATAAAATAAAAATAAAGCCGCAGGACTTTGAAACTGCATTAAAAGAGGTACATCCCTCTGCGCTTAGAGAAGTATATGTTCAAAGTCCGAATGTTAAATGGACGGAAATTGGAGGGTTGGAATCCATAAAAGAAGAACTCAGAGAGGCTATTGAATGGCCATTGAAACATTCTGATCTATTTACTGAAGCAGATATTGTTCCTCCAAAAGGGTTACTTTTGTACGGACCTCCCGGAACTGGTAAGACTTTGATCGCTAAAGCTGTTGCAACGAATTCGGATGCGAATTTTATTAGTATTAAAGGACCTGAGCTACTCTCAAAATGGGTCGGTGAATCAGAAAAAGGTATAAGAGAAGTATTTAGGAAGGCTCGGCAAGCTAGTCCATGTGTGGTATTCTTTGATGAACTCGATTCAGTTGCATCGAGGAGATCTTCGAACGGCTCTGGCGATTCTCATGTAGGGGACAGACTCGTAAGCCAATTACTTACTGAAATGGATGGCCTTCAGGACTTGAAAGGGGTGGTTGTAATTGGTGCAACAAACAGATCTGATATCATAGATGAAGCGTTGTTGAGGCCTGGCAGATTTGATCGAATTTTAGAAATACCTCTACCCGATAACGATTCTATAAAAGAGATACTAAATATACATATGGCTAGAAAGCCAATTGATAAATCTGTCGAGCTGAACAAACTGGCGGAACTATGTAAAGGACTTTCAGGAGCAGATATTGCTGCTTTGGTAAATGCAGCAGCCTTGTCTGCAATTAAGGAATACATCTTAACCAATAGAAGTGAACAGATTACAGAAAGGAAGGAGTTGCTGTATGCTGACGAAAGTCAACTAATATCCCAAAAAGTGCCCCTGAATATTACGATGAAACATTTCGAGGCTGCATTCAAGAAGATAAAGCCGCATCTTAAACAAATAACCACAACGACCTAGGAGGTAATCGTCATGTCCAACCGGGGTCTGACCTACTTCATGCAGGATAGTCAAATAACAAAGACCATTCCTAGTAGGGTGGACTATAATTACTTTAATTATTGCTCTACCTGTGAGCTAAAGTACCCAAAGCAAATTTTACGTTGTAAGGAATGCCGACAAAAAGTCAGGACCAAACCGTGGCACCGGTCAAAAATTGTACGATTTAAAAGAATATGAATCTCAGATGAATGTCAATGATTTGCAAAGGAATATGTTACCAATTCAAGGCATCTCGGTCAACTGATAGATTTTATTATCTTAATGGACGTAAAAGATGCACAGAGTGTGAGGTATTTATAAACTGGAGTGAATTGTACTGCCCGTGTTGTAAACGAAAATTGCGTACGACGCCAAGAAACATAAGAGCAAGGCAAAAAAGAATTTGGACGAAGTTAAACAAAAAGTGACTAAATAAAATATCGGTATTCTCTAGGGCCTTTGTTCCCGGTCAAGCACTTTGAACAGATCTAAATCCTCAATGGGACATGCTTTCTGCATTTTATTATACGTATAATAGTTTTAACCACTCAGATCAATAATTCATGCAAAACTTCATTTCCCGTAAATTAAATTTCTAATCATCACAAACCTGACTTTTATATTTTTCCAGAATAACTTATGTTCTCAAATAAATAACAAAAGGGCTCAGTTAATTTTTTATTTCCCTTTCTTGATATTAATAAGAACTAGCTTTGAATAAAATATCAACTTATTCCATAATGGTAAAATCGAGTAACAAACTTTACACAAATTTAAGTAGTATAACTATGATGTGCCTGATTTTATTCGGGATGATAACGGTTTCTTTTCCCTTGACCGGAATTAATGCGACAGTTTTGGATGTAAAGCAGGGGAGAGATCTTTCACTTCCGGAATTATTTGGTTCGGTCAACCAGTCTGTAGTTCAGATATCCGGTACTGCCGAAAGCAATACGAATCAAGGGTTTAGATTGGGATCCGGTTTCGTTTATGATAACCGCGGACATGTCATCACAAACTTTCATGTAGTAAACGGCGAAAACGAATTTCTTGTTACTTTTTCTGACGGTTCAATTTACCGAGGACAGGTAGTAGGAACTGATGCCTTCAGCGACCTCGCCGTTATCAATGTTAGTTCGGTTCCCCAAGAAAAATTAAAACCCTTGATTATGGGTAATTCTTCGAGATTAGCAGTAGGCGAACAAGTGGCGGCAGTGGGTAATCCATTCGGCTTGTCTGGATCGATGACGGAAGGTATTATCAGCGCGTTGGGAAGACAATTGCCTTCGATACAAGAGCCAGCATTTGGAAGCGAACCTGCATTAGAGTCATCGTTTTCCATACCCGATATTATACAAACTGATGCTGCAATTAATCCCGGAAATTCGGGAGGTCCACTGTTAAATATGAAAGGAGAGGTAATAGGAATAAACTCCGCCATATTCTCTAATACGGGGGTATACGCGGGAGTAGGATTTGCTATACCCTCCAATACTGTTCAAAAAGTCGCCTCCGCTTTAATTAAAAATGGTACTTATGATCATCCATGGATTGGTATACAGGGAGTCGATATAACTCCAGCAATCGCCGAAGCTATGAATCTGAATCTAAATGAATCTAGGGGATTTTTGGTAACAGAGGTAAATGAGAACGGTCCAGCAGATATGGCCGGAATACAGGGTGGTAATGACAATGCTACCTTAGATGGGCGAAGAGATCTAAAGTTGGGAGGAGATATAATCACAGCGATTGATGGAAAACCTGTGACGAAAATTGATGATCTCCTCAAATATCTTGAGCGTCAGTCAAGCGTGGGCGATCAGGTCTCTTTGGAAATAATACGCGATGGTGCATCTATAGATAAAGTTGTTGTGCTAGGAAAAAGACCCACCTCAGATACTATATTTCAAATTGGTAACAAGCAATTATCATTAGGAATAACCGGCGTTAATGTTACTCCTATAATTGCAGAAGCGATGAACCTGACTGAATCAAAAGGATTTTTGGTTGCCACTGTCAGAGCAAACGGACCTGCCGATAAAGCTGGAATTCAAGGGGGATTCAAAATTGAAACTCTGAACAATACACAATACACTCTGGGCGGTGATGTGATAGTCCAAATTGACAATAAAACTGTCGATACTATTGAAAATATCAAAGATCACATCAACGGTAAAAAAGAAGGTGACGTGGTTAACGTAAAAATCCTTCGAAATGGCGAAATCAAATTTTTCAATGTAAAATTAGAGTTGATTGAAATGCCAAAAGGTTTAGCGCCGTTCAGTGAATTGAACCCTTTTGATAGAAATGACCGACAAGGGCCCTTACAGGATTTCAAAGAGCAATGCCTTGAGAGATTCAGTGAAATTATATGCGATTTTCTTCCACCCTAGTTTTACGTAGATGAATGAATTCATAACATATTCGGGACCACATATAAAATAGAAGTGAGGACTATGGGTGATATAGAAAACGAACTTGATTCAGTACTCGATCGCTATCAGAAAAAGCAACTGGAAACTAGAAACCAGGAATTAAAAGACCAGCAAGGCTACGTCGGGGCTGAGAATGAATTCAAAGATTCGTTTAATGCTATTGTTAGACCATCTATGACACAAATGGCAAGATACCTTGATACGAGGGGTAAAGAATTCCAAGGGTCTTATGTAAAAATTAGTCCACATCTAGCAAAAATAGCGCTTATCATTAACGCCTATAGATTGCAGCAAGGGAGTAAATGGGCCGAAATTGAATTTTCCAGACATGACAACAAGCTGAGAATAGTAACTAAAAATGATAGCGGCGTGACTTCTGATGCGCTATTCGAGAAATCAGTTTTAAAGCCTCATTTTGTAAAAAGAATGTTGATTGACTTTGTGAAATCGTATTATAGTACCTGACGAATTAGGAAATTGAGGAAAATACATCAAAAGGGTGTTGTGAACATCCTTAGTAATTCATGAAGTCTTTTCATCTACCATCAGTTTTTTTCATTACTCACTTAGATACCAAAGTTCTTGCGCTGAAGTGTTAAATAACTTATTGCGGAATGAATTGTTATGGGAAACAAATCCAAGAAGGTAAAGAAAGGAGTCAAAAAAGCCGGCAAGAAAGTTGAAGAATCTCGAAAGAAAGATGAAAGGGAAATAAGAAAGGAAGAAAGGGAACGAGAGTAAGTACAACTAGTAATCCATTGAATTCTCTATCACCATAACAGTATTACCCACTGTAAGTTCAATCTCGATGCGCTTAAAGTTATTTCAAATATAATGACAGTGGTGATGATCAGAGGGATATACGGCGCTGTCAAACGATAAGAAGGAAGTCCGGAGTAAGAAAGACTTAGATGATTATGCGATCTAATACATAGACGAATGCAGATCCTTGAAATCGTTATAAACAATTTAGTTTTTAACTATGTATGGAAAGCGTTAGTCATAACAACACAGAAACAACCAACCAGCAGAACTATGTTCAAAATGAGAATACAAATTGGCCAGAGGTCATCAACAATGTAGTAAACAACCTTACCGAGAAAAATATGGAGGTAACCTATGATTTTGATAATTTACGAATTAACCTCCCGGAAGTTAAAGGCCTCGATGGTATGTTAGTAGGCAGTGCCAAGTGCCAAATAAACGGTAGGTGTTTGATATCCACAAAACTGCAAGATACTGATGGCTAAGAATCAAATAACAAGCAATTTACAAAAAAACTTACTCTACGATGAGCAATTTTTAAATTGAGTTCAGAAATTTTCATAATTTCTGCAGTTTTGTTGATTTTGACTTCATCTTCTATATTTTCAATTCATGAAGAGGCCTACGGACAACTACCTGATCTTTTTAATAACGACACTGACTTTTTCGA
>DATFBL010000085.1:0-2433 GCA_035253865.1 Nitrososphaeraceae archaeon
ATAATAAGCTCATTTCTTTGCAGGCCATCCCTTAGAAAGGCAAGGGCTTCATTAAATTTTTCTTCCTTATTATGATAGACTGCAATCACGTGATTTCCTACTTCAAGTGTCTGTAGTCTCTGTGCCATCTAACTAATTAAAATATGTGGTACGATATAATAGTTGTCTTAAACTATGCTTCTGATTTGTTAAAAGTGCTGCTGATTATTTAGACAGTTTCGATTTTAGTGTAGCACTAAGCGGAATTAATGTTTGGAATATTGTCTTTCAATTAGTGTATGAAAATATCAGAATCTATTAGATGCGTTGTATTAGGTTTTCTACCTTTGTTTGGTTCTATGTAAGTGACCTGGGGACTTGGAAAGAGAGGATTCTTCAAACTCAGTACTAAAAAAGAGAAAATTATGAAAAAGGTGTCTATGGTGGATGCACTACCTAAATAACATAGTTGCATAACAACAATTGCTTTTTTCAGGACAACCACCAACATCTAATGCCAAAGAAGAAGGTGATAACAAAAAATTCTCAAAAACATAATTTACATGAGATATGGAATAGAGTATTGCTCTGTTGAGGTTACCTCTGATAATGGGAGCCAATATGGAATAGAGGCTTATGAGGATGAAGCTATAGATCTCTATAAATAACTATACAATGCTTTATGTGGGGTATGCCTCTTAAAGAATCAAAGAAATCAACATCAGTAGAAGAAAGAAAGAATTGATGATGAGACTTACACTTTTGATAATAAAGGATGCACACTAATATTCTACAAGCTTAAGAATGTAATGGGAGAGGACGAAGAAGAACAGACATTTGGAACTAGATATACCCACATTTTTCTGAATCCGATACAAGGAAAATTATAATCATATGCCTGGCATTCTGCTCATACTAGAAAAAAGAAAAAGGAATAAGATTTAAGATGATGAAAAAGTTTATTTCTCAGATATAATGTCTCGCATAAAGCTCGTTATTTTAGAGACTTCAGGTTGTATGAAACTATCTCTAGCTATCAAGCCCTTATATTAAGATCCTCATGATGATTTCTATAACTTTAAGCATAACACCATATGTCTTGATCATTACCAGCATGATCATGATACTGATGCTCTGGCCAATAAAATAGGTTTTAAATAAAAAATAGTAGATGAGGAATTAACGTAAGATAGCGGAATTGGTGCTTCTAATAAGATGATGAGAACCTGTAAATATGTTACTGTTGGACACAGTTAAGGATTTAATGACAAGAAAGGTAACCTCTTAACAGATGATCAACAAATAGAAATATCAAAAATCGGGACATTTCTGTTTACAAATGTCTATCTTTTTCTAATTAGATAAAGATTTAGCATATAGATAATTTTTAATCTATTCCTCATAACAAGCAAATAATGCTCTTTTTATCCAAATATTTAGAAAATAATTAATGAAATGTTTAACAGTGTATTTTATCATTCTATATTTAATGATAAAAGATTTATATATCTATATTCTATTATATAGTTATAGAAGAAATGATAATTCAGAGTTACTCATCGAACCTCCGAGATAAAGTACAAAATACGAAAAGGGGATTAACATGAGATTTCCAAATTGGGTATGCAAAGATTGTGGAAAGCCTTTTGGCAGGAAATGGAATGCAAAACGCCACATAAAAATTTGTCATTATGGATTTGGCACTCTACTAAGCTTTATAGACTATTTGTCAGGCAGGCAATTTGGCATTTACCCTCCAAGTTCTCCTCCTTCTTATAGAAGAAAGTCGACTAGCTTTCTTGACATATATACGGATGAATTCAACAGAGCGCTAGCAAGGAAGTCAGTGAATCGGTTTTTCCAGCTACCGCAGCAAAGAATACAGAACGATTTTAACAATATCGGAAATCCGTCTAAAGCTAATCATTACCTTCCGTATGATGCAGATAAGATATTTGGAATTAGAGCATATGCATGCGAAAAATGCTTGACTACTGAAGCTCTCGGGGTTTATTTTGTGGATAATCAACAAAAGGATGTAGCAAGGAGGGAGAAAAAACATGTTTGCAATCCCAAATGGGTAGAGGAAACGGAACAGTTAACTAACAAGGATATGTATACTAAAAAAGCGTCTGATAAATTGCCAGAATACTTGAAGACAACAATAAAAGCAAGGACAAAAAACAAAACATATCTTACTGCAATAGAAACATCATGCTATCCACCAAATAATTCAATTAAATTCACACAAGCGAAAAACTCGCAAAATTCGATCACACTGCAGTATTCAAGAGAAAGAATTATCGAATTAGCACCGTCACCACCAACAAACGAGCATGATGATTGGGCAACTAGAGCGATCAAAAACAAACTAACTACCTTAAATGACGACGAAGTAGAAGATTTCTGTCAGAAGGTCAAGGATGCAACTTTTGCCTTCTTTACTGTTAAGAC
>DATFBL010000086.1:0-5804 GCA_035253865.1 Nitrososphaeraceae archaeon
AGTAAATATCTTTTGTTAGTATATATTTTCGTAGCAGGGATGATAATAATTCTGTCAGGGGGAATAATGCAAACAATGGGTCAGGGAGATGACAACAATGGTATTGCAACAGCAAATGATAATTCGGTCCAAGGTAACAACACAATTATTCTTAACCCAGCTGAAATCAATGAGACGTATAGATGGGTTAACAGTTCAGGTGGAATTAATCCAACTTTAGATATTACAAAAGGTAATGCATATCAAATCAAGATAAATAATCCTACTGATGAAGAACATGAATTAATTATCGAAACTGAAAAGAAATCAAAAGTAGGAGGTAGTGAGCATATTGAACCTGGGAAGAACACTGAGTTTGAATTTAAAGCGATGAACACTGATGAATTAAATTACTATTGTGAATATCATCCGGAGACAATGAGGGGAATTATTAAAGTAACTTGATCGAAGCTGTAAATATAAAAAAGTGTTTATTTTTAAAATCTCTTTTCTTTTACCTGCAAGTACTACGAAATACGAGTACTACTGACAAAATCATATATTGGAATGCCTTGTGCCTAAGGTATGGTTAATTTCCGCACATCGAAAAAAATCAACGCACCTATTTCTGAAGTTTGGAGAATTTTGTCAGACACTGATAGGGAACCAGAGTTTTGGCATGGTACAAAATCGGTAAAAAATATTAGTAAATCAAGTAATAGCGTGGAACGAGAGGTGGTAATAGCCTTCAAGAATTCGGTTTGTAAAGAAACAGTTACAATAGATCCAATGAAGTCCGTAACTACCGAAATTACGGATGGACCACTGAAAGGAAGAAAAACCGTACTAATTAACGCTGACGGCCAGAACGCCAGCGTTGTTGATGTAGAATGGGATATCCTGTTGTTTGGATTCATGAGCATTTTTTCAAAGATGGTTAAAAAACACATCCTTGAAGGTACTAATGATGCACTGGAACGGATATCAAAGGCCGTTGAAAAATAGGCACTTGGCACGAAGCCTAGGTCATAGATGTTATATTAGTCTATTAATGTTAGCCTAATGAAACATTTATAAATATTTCTAACTTATTTAAATTAGGTAAATATTATATTTGTCTCACCCTAAGGCTATCGTTCTTGTTGGTGTAATTATTTCAATTTTGACTCTTGGAGTTGTAACTGTGTTAGGCTCGGCAAAAGATGAAAATAGTACTTCAAACACGAAACAATTTGGTGGGCACACTCCAGGCTACGGTACCTATGATACTACTGGAAGTGTTCTAGACCCCACTTCATTACCGACTGATCCAAAAAACTCTGTTGTAGATCCCATGAAATTTCTTCATGAATTTAACTATGGCACGGTTTCTCATTCTGCTAATGGAAGTACTACAAGAGATTTCACAATTATTGCTTCGGACCAAAATACAAAAGAAATTTCGCCAGGCGTGAATTACAATGTGTGGACATTCAATAACACGGTCCCGGGACCAACATTACGTGCAACAGAAGGGGATTTGATTCGAATAAATTTCATCAATAATGGTACTGGCTTTCATACTATGCATTTTCACGGAATCCATCCTTCTGAAATGGATGGTGTTTTCGAAGGAATAGCACCTGGAGGTAAATTCACTTATGAATTTGTCGCAGAGCCTTTTGGAGTATTTCCTTATCACTGTCATATTCAACCGCTTGAGGAGCATATTACACATGGACTTTATGGCGCGTTGATTATTGATCCCCAGAAACCACGCGCAAGTGCGGATGAAATGGTTATGATAATGAATGGTTATGATACTGATTTTGATACCGAAAACAACTTCTATACTGTTAATGGGATTCCGTACTATTACATGCATCATCCAATCCAAATTGAGAAAGACAAATTGATCAGAGTTTATCTATTAAATATGCTCGAATTTGATCCACTGAATAATTTTCATTTGCATGCAAACCTATTTAATTTCTACAAAACTGGTACCAACCTTGTCCCCGATGAGTATACGGATATTGTGACCATGAACCAAGGCGAGAGAGGAATTTTGGAATTCTCGTACGAGTTTCCAGGAAAATATATGTTCCATGCTCACAAGACTGAATTCGCTGAAAAGGGCTGGATGGGATCCTTTTTGGTAATGGAACCTGAAAACGCAGTAAATGCATCTAGTTTCACGAATACCACTAGGGGTATTTCAAATCTGACAATTGGAGGTTTAACCTAATGGAAAGAGAAAGAGGTATAATTAAGGATACTATTTCAAAAAAGAAAATAGTATTTTTTGGTATAGTACCATTTGTGATACTGGGCTTGATGATCGTATTGATATTGTCGTACCCGAGCTTGTTTTTTAATAGCCAGCTTAAACCGGTTCCAGAAATTTCAATTGAAAAAGTAGAATTTGAACCTTCAAAAATTTTAGCCACTGTTAGAAATACTGGTCATTCTGAAGTATCGATTGTACAGGCGGATGTAAATGATAGAATTCATTCAGCTGCTATGGAACCTGACAGTAGACTTGAAAGGTTCGAAAGTGCTACAGTTATTATTCCATTTACATGGAACGAAGGAGAACCATATGGAATTGGTCTAACTACTGATGACGGAACCCGATTTGAAAAAACTGTTCAATTTGCCACTCTTACTCCACAACCAACTGTAAAACAAGCGTCATACTTTGCGTTAATTGGAACGTATGTTGGAGTGATACCCGTAATGATAGGTCTCTTGTGGTACCCATTTATTAGAAAACTGAGTCTCAACAAATACAATTTCTTTCTTAGTTTTACTGTCGGTCTTCTTGTGTTTCTGGGCATTGACGCTCTCCTTGAAGGAAATGAAATAGTAGTAAGAGATATTTCATCTGCATTTCATGGCCAGATGCTCCTTATCGTCATAGCAATACTTTCTTTAGTATCACTAATTTATGTATCATCAAGATTAGTGAAAAATGCATGGGCAAAAAATTCGGACCCAGAGCCAGTATATACAGAAGTTTCAAAGGAGGATAGCTCAAATGTATCCTCTATACATCCCTCAAAACAACAGCTCATAATAAGACCCGTGGCATTATCTATGATGATTGCAATTGGTATCGGATTACACAATTTTGGAGAGGGATTAGCCATCGGCGCTGCAGTTCTATTAGGTGAAGTTGCACTGAGTTCATTTCTAATACTAGGCTTTACATTACATAATACAACTGAAGGTCTGGCAATAGTTGCTCCAATGGCAAGGAACAAGAAATTGGCCATTGCAAAATTAATTCTTATGGGACTAATAGCAGGTGTGCCGACTATAATAGGATCATGGATTGGGGGATTCCTGTATTCTCCAATTGCAACAATAATTTTCCTTGGAATCGGATCTGGTGCAATATTTCAGGTGGTTTACTCTGTGGGATCTTGGATGTATTACAATAACAATAGAAGGCTCACAAGTTTTCCAATTATTTCAGGATTCATGCTTGGAATATTCATAATGTATATTACAGGGCTGTTGATATGACAAAGGAATATTCATATTGCAATTTGGAGGGAAAAGTATTCTAGCAAAATGAAGAACGAATCTAACGTTTCAAATAGTAGACTTGAATTTATCCGAGATGCAAATGTTACTAAGAAAGAGGAGCGTACTGATAGAATGGAGGATTACCTTGAAGTAATTTACGAACTTATTAGACAAAAAGGATACGCAACGATGGTTGATATATCAAACTACCTGAACGTGAGTTCTCCAAGCGTTACCAAAATGATAAAACGATTAGATGAAAGCGGTTACTTGGACTATGAGAAATACCGTGGAATTCGACTTACTGACGACGGGATTAAAATAGCAAAGAGCATCCATAATAGGCATGAGATTTTGGCTCAGTTCTTTAGAATGATTGGTGTCGATGATGAAATTGCCAATACTGATGCCGAAGGAATAGAACATCATTTACATCATGAAACGTTAAAAAAGTTGGAAGATTTCATGACTGTCATGAAAGATAAATGGTCTCCCAACAAGGATTGAAATTTTTTCATTATATCTAATTTGTCTTTAATTATTTAACGAAAATTTTTATTATTATTTTAATGATTTAAGCAGAGGTTCTGCTTTTAATGTATTGACAATGTCAATTTTTTTCGCCCATCCTCTCCTAGCTTGTCCTATACCAAATACAAGATAAGCAAAGTGAACTGGATGGTGGGCATCAGAATTGATTGCCAGTTTGACACCGTTTTCGACTGCCATGCGGATATGCTCATCCCTCAGATCTAGCCTATTATAACTAGAATTAATTTCTAGGACAGTTTTGGTCTCACTTGCCACTTGAATTACTTTTTCCATATCCACGGCATAACCTTCTCTCTTGTTTATTAGCCTGCCTGTAGGATGAAATATTAAGTCTATGCTTGGGTTCTTGGCTGCTTCGACTAGTCTATTTGTTTGAATCTCTTTGGAATATGAAAAATTCGAATGAATTGAAGCTCCAACTATATCAAGCTTATCAAGAACATTATTAGAGATGTCAAGTCTGCCATCCTTAAGTATGTTGACTTCTGCAGAACTTAGAATCCTAAAATTAGGAACAGTGTCATCACTTGAATCTTGATTGATAGTGTCATTTAATTGCTCAATTTTCTGAATTTGACTTAGTAGCTGGTCTTCATTCAGACCATTTGCTAACCGAAGACTCTTAGTATGATCGGTAATTGCAATATACTCTAATCCAAATTTTTTTCTTGCATGCAGGGCCATATCACTTATTGACATTGTACCGTCAGTAATATCGCTATGTATGTGAAGATCTCCCTTTAAATCCCCATAGTCAATCAGGTCTAATGGCATATTACTCTGTTCAGTAAAGTATTGAATTTCACCACAATTTTCCCTAAGTTCAGGTGGAATGTATTGGAGTTGCAGTCTTTCATAGATTTCTTGTTCATTGGATCCTGCAATTTTTTTTCCCTTTTTGTTATATAAACCCCATTCATTAAGATGAAAATCCATTGAAAGTGCCAAATTACGTATTGAGATATTGTGATCTTTATTTCCAGTAAAGTATTGAGCAGCTGAACCAAAACTCTCTTCAGCAACAACAAGCAAGTCAACACCAATGCCATTCCCAAGTTCGACAAACGCCTTTGTTTTTCCTTTTCGTTTAATTTCTTGAACTTCGGGCATACTAACAAAAAATTCTATTACTTCTTCCGGTTGATCTGTTGAGATTAGAATATCAATATCTCCAATAGTTTCCCTCATCCTTCTGAAGGAACCTACAACAAGACAGCGGTTTACGTTGTCTCTCTCGCTTAATCTGTTCTCTATTTTTTTTATCAGAGGATATATGTCTCCTAACAAATATCTAGTCTTAACATTTCTTGACAATTGAATTGTTTTGATAATCTTTTCTTCTTTAATCTTTGAAAAGCCCTTTATCTTTGATATTTTACCTTCCAATGCGGCCTTTTCTAGCTCAGCGATATTTGTAACACTTAGACTTTCGAAAAGGATCTTCAACGTTTTAGGTCCGAATCCTTTAATATTGGAAAATTCAGATACCTTAATGGGAATCTTCTTTTTTAATTCTTCATGATAAGAAATTTTATTGGATTTTATAAGTTCCTCAATTTTAGTTGAAATGGCATTACCAATTGAAGATATTTTCTTAAGACCCTGAATCCCATCCTCTAGATAAATTTCCTCAATACTCCTGGAGAGTCTCTCGATCACATCAGCGGCCTTTTCATAAGCTCTAACTTTGTATATAGTGTTTGGATCTTTTTCCGCTATTTGGATAAGATATGAGATTTCGCGAAATATTTTGGCAATTT